>CADECG010000026.1 GCA_902825795.1 uncultured Bacteroidota bacterium | reverse complement strand
CAATGCTCCTGAGACCTCCAGTTATCACTGGCCCGACTTTAGGGGAAGCTTACAGAAGCCGGGCCTTGTTTGTCTTATGAAGATTTCGGATACGGTTACGAAAACGGTGTGCAACTCAGGAGGCGGGCCTGGGCCCTAGAACTCGGAGCGCACTCGGCAGTAGCCGAGCGCGTATGGAGGGAGTCTTTTGGGTTGGACCTTGACCGAACAGCACACGATGAGACCTGTGCGCAACTCGCATACACCCACACCTGTTGTTTTGTAGGGTGCTAAGGACCGGCAACAACTATAACGCGTGAAACGTGTGAGGACTGGCCACTCAACAATCGGACAAGATACAGACCAGGTTGTAAGCCACGTAGACGGACTCTCTGTGAGCTCTGACCAACAATTTGCCCCCGGTAAGCGAGCCGACCTTGAGCATCGAGACATTCCAACATTGCATCCACGTCTCCACTGGAACGGACAAGAACATCAAAATCACCGTTCGAGGGGTTTGGGAATACAACGATCGCAACCGACGGTTGCTGCGGGTCTTCGATGCCCGTGACCACAACGGAAGCGCTCGTGTCTTGGCACCCGAAGACATCTATGGCTGACACGGAATAGCTACCCGGCATCGTCGGTGCCAGTACATCCTGTTGGGCATTCGGTATGGGCACGCCGTTCAGCATCCATTGATAGGACATGGCTGCGGAAGCCACCAGTATTCCAGAGTCCTCCAGCATGACCCCAACATCGAAAAGGTCGCAGTCCACCAAAGTGGTCATCGCTGTGTTCGTAATCACGTGTGCGTTGTAATCAAAATAGATGTAGGCGCGGTTCGTAATGCTTGAGCCACTTGCTAATCCCGGGAGTACCCGTGCGCGGAACGACAAGAAGCCCTGGCTACCGGCTTGGTTCGTACCACTGTCCGGCAGCATGATGTTCTCAAACCGGGCCACCAGCTCCCGGTCTTGCTCGATGTTCATCGATGAGATGGTATGTGAGGAGGCGAAGTCACAAATGGATGCAACATCCAATCGATCGCTTATCGAATCCCTGAGCATAACGGTGTATGCAGTGTCATTTCCCGTATTCTGGAACCGGATCGTGTAATCGAGCCATTCAGTATCCATGTCAACCGCCCCGAACGAGCCGAACCCCGCAGGGGCAACTTGCTTGTCATTCGGGTCAAAGGAGCACGTAATCTGGCGCGTCCATAGCGAATCGAACTGCTCGACAACGACGCCTTGCGAGTCGGTAACCGCGATCGACATGGCGCACTCAAGCCATTCCCCGATGTTGTCAGCAGAGGGAGAGGTCACGTATAGCCTCGTCCGCACGTCCTCGTAAAAGAAGAGGTCCTCATATGACCAGTAGTAGCGCTGCCCTACGATCGAGTCGGGTGGCGGGGCTATGCTATCGGGCACCAACAGGGAATCCAGTTCAAGCATTACCCACCCGTCGCAGATCGTGTTCCCCCTGTTCTGCCAAGAAAAGAAGTAGGTAGTAGGGCCACCGCAGACGTCCAACCCAGGAACCAGGCTGGGTCGCACCAAGGTGGCGGGGTATGACGGTGTGATACCGAAATCGACCCCAGTAGCGATAGGGTCAAGACTGGTAAGGGCTACGTGGTACTCGATACTGTCCGAACTGAGGTTCCATAGAGCCGTATCGAATAAATGCGTGACGACATAGCTGCCAGAATCAGCATAGACAACGTAATGCCCGGAGGTGTCCGTGTAGGCGTAGCTGGCTTGCGGACTGCTTTCAATGATCGCAGATCCCATCGGAACATCCGTGGAGTCAAAAACACCGTTCATGTCGACGTCAAAAAATATACTACCTGTAAATCGATACGGACTCCCAAAGAAATTCTCCTGCCAATGAATAGCATCGGAGCCCAAAGTGAAGGCATCATTATCCCCATCGCCATCCACATCGAGCAAAAAGTCGGCATAGTTGACCCCCGTCTGAACATGCTCTGTGAAGCTCTGAACGCTGTCATTCAACATGACGGCAACCCAATCTACGGCTAGGTCCGGTCGAAGATCACCGTTGATGTCACCTACCATGAGGTCGGCATCATCCCACGCGGGACGATGAAGACGAACGGAGTTGAAGTTGCCCCCACCGTCGTTGATGTACATCATGACCCAGCAGCCGGAATCGAGGTTAGCCGAGTTAGTGACGATATCCATGTCAAGGTCGCTATCGATATCGGCAGCATGTAGACTTGTGATGAGCGTATCGTACGCGTTGATGACCAGAGCCGGCAACAAACTGCCACTTCCATCACCAGGGTACCACACCACTACCTGAGCGGTAAAATCCGCAGCAACCAGATCCGGGAAGGCATCCCCGTTCATATCGCCCACGTGCCAGGCTGAAATCGTAGCGAGTGAAGCGAAGGGACCCATTTCGGTGAATTGCCCCCCACCACTGTTCATATGTATGGAAATGGCCGAATCGGCCACGCAAGCTTGAGCGACGATATCGGAATCGCCGTCAAGGTCCATGTCGACAGACAATACTTGATTGATCAGGTGCGAGGTGGGGATGTAGTGTACGGGCCAATGGTGAGGCGTACCATTGTTTTCCAACCAATTGATGAAGGTGCTGTCAGGCGAACTCTGGCAACTTGCTGTGCTTAGTACATCAAGATCACCATCACCATCCACATCGCCTGTTGCAACATTCGCCGCATCAAGATAGGCTAGCGGCGCGAACTGGTCGAAGCGTTGGTCTCCTGTGTCTCTTAACCAGGCAACCATCCTTGTGCAGTCAGACGTGCTGACCAGGTCCAGGTGGCCGTCTTGGTCGAGGTCCACCGGTGCATAGCCTGCGTAGGCGGGGACCTGGCATGATCCGATTAGAGGTACAACAGAAAAGCGGCGTGGAAAGCTCCCTGTGATAGTGCCAGAGTTTCTCCGCCAACACGCAGTTCCGATGGCGTCCAAGTGGCCATCACCATCGAGGTCGTTAATCAGTCTGAACTGATAGTCACCTCCTTGAGGTATCGCCTGTTGATACTGTCCACCACCGTCATTGATGTGCGCATAAGTGTTGCCACTATTGTTCGTAGTGTACAGATCGAGATCGCCATCTTGATCAATGTCAACTGAAGAGGCGTGAATTAGGCTGTTGGAGGTCGCTGCCACAACTATGGTGGAATCAAAAGCGCCGAAGCTGTCATTCACGAAAATGGATATGCCAGCAGTTTGTCTAACGGCCAAAAAATCTGGATAACCATCACCGGTATAATCTTCAGAAACGTATTTCGCGGGAAGTGTATCGAGGAGTATCTCAGTCGCAGTCATCCCTGCGTTCCCGTCATTGTGAAGCAGATACAGAGTTTGACTATAATCAAAATGGATGGAACGGCCCAGCAAATCGATGTCACCATCTAAATCGAAATCGCCCGATGCGATGTGCTTGACGGAAATGGAATCGGAATGAAGAATTTGAGCATTGTCAAATGAACAGTTTCCAATGCTTGACATCCACATTATGTTCATCGTGTCTTCGAAGTACAAGTCCACTAGTCCATCTGTATCCAAGTCTGCAAATCTGTGGTTCCAGCTGGGTTGGGTGATAGAGAATACCTGAATGAAATTGCCAAGACCGTCGTTCTGGTAAATCGACAACATGGTATCTATCCACATGGAGGGAATGGTTGAGATGGCTATGTCAACATCGCCATCGACGTCAATATCCTCCACGAACAATCGAGTGACACTCGACCCCATGCCATGTTCTGTCGTGACAATACGAGGTGTGATGAACCTTCCGTTACCAATGTTTGGTGCCCAGTAAACAGTGTGGTAGTCGCAATACACAATGTCAACGTTAGAGTCGCCGTCGATGTCCGCTGCCACCGTTGCTTCAATAATGTTGTCCTCGGTACTAACGTCGTGGATCGGAGAAAACTGCGCCCTGACCAAGGCACTCAAGAAAATCCCGACGAGGGTCAGAACAATATGGCGACGGCAGAGCAAGTCCATGGCATACCTGGCTGAGGATCGGAGCCGAACTTACTGAATGTCTTCTGTTGTGTGGTGCTGCTGGTAAGCAGCCCCCCCGCAGCAGCTCGGCTACCTTTGGACTTACCACCAGCCGATGGCTCATCCCTCCGCGCCATGGCTTTCACTTCATCCCATGCGTATGAAGGGCCTTCGCCATTGACTGCCTTCTCGTGTTCGGCATCCAACTCAGCCAATTCTTCTGGGTGAAAGGGTTCTCGCTACCTTGTTTGACCCCACGTACGAAGTTCAACACCCGTCCGAGGATGGTCCAGTCTTGGACGTCTTCGAGTCGCTGCCGGATTTGTGCATGTAGATCGATGGAGGCCATGGTGCAGGTTCTTGCCGAAAACGTATGCTCACCTCAACGCTGCCACCGGTATACCGCCGTCCTCCCATCCCCCTCCCGCACCAACCGCGCGGCTACCACGGCATCGCGCAGGTCGCGACTTGCGCTGGCGCTGCTGAGCCTTGGAAACGTGTTCATGTAGTCCTTGCGCCGGAAGGGGCGATCGGGGGCTTGGGCCAGGAACAGATCGATGCGGTCGGCCGCTTTGCGCACGGGATCGGGCATGGCCAGCAGTTCGGCCAAGGCCTCGTCCATGCGCTCCATCAGGTAGGTAACGAAGCTGCCGCAGTCCCCCTGCCGGTCGGCGAACTCCAACGCGGCGTAGTACGTGGGCTGGGTTTTCTGGATGAAGGCTTCCACCGGCAGGAAGGCGAACACCGGCCAGTGCTTCATGAGCACCCGCCGCTGCCACAGCCGCGCCATGCGGCCGTTGCCCGCGGTGAACGGCCGCAGGTACACCAAGCCGAAATGCAGCAAACAGCTGGTAATGATGGGCGGGGCATCGTCGCCCTCCACGAAGTTGAGCAGCTCTTCCACCAAGTACGGGATGTTGGTGGCCGGTGCAATGCGCAGGGGCGGTGGGTCGCCATACACCACTTCCATGGGTCCGGTGCGGTACTGGCCGGCATCCAGCGCGAGGCCGTGCATCAGCACCCCGTGCGCCCGGCGAAGGTCGAGGCCGGTAAAGGGGTCTAGCTCTGGAAGCAGTTCCAGGGCGCGCTGGGTGTTAACGGCCTCCAAGGCCGAGGGTCCTGCGGTGGACGTGGGGCGGCTCACCAGCTCGGCAATGGGCAAGGGCTCCAGCGGGTTGCCCTCCAGTGCGAGCGTGGCGTGTACGGCGCTCACGCGGTAGGCGCGTTCCAGCTCAGGCACGGGTTGTTGCAGATGCCGGGCCTGCACTTCGCCCAGCCGGTGGTAGATGGAAGTGAGCAAATGCAGCATGCGGCTCTGCATGGTGTAAAAGGCATAGCTCGATGGTTGCATGAATGATATCAGATGATGCCATCAAAGGTATCGAAGGGGGTCTTGCGGGCCACTGATCGCCCACTTTTTTGGGACCAATAGGGGTGGTGGTGTAGCAGTGGGGCCGCGAGGCGCGAAACCCTTTGCTGTATTGCATTGCAGCGCCTTATGGCGGGGCCATAATCCCGTGAAAACGCAGGCCCAACGGCCCTCTCCGGGAAAAATTCCTTCAACAGGGATGGGTTGAAAGGTGGCTTCGGATACATTTGCAGCCCGTTTTTAGCCCCAGTATTGGGCTAAAGCGACTGACAGACAAGAGAAAACGAGCGATGCCAACGATCCAACAGCTCATCCGCAAGGGCCGCGATAGCCAAACCTACGCGAGCAAATCGGTCGCACTCACGCGCTGTCCGCAGCGCCGTGGTGTGTGCACCAAGGTGTACACGACCACCCCGAAGAAGCCGAACTCGGCCCTGCGGAAAGTGGCCAAAGTGCGCCTCACGAACAAGTACGAGGTGATCGCCTACATCGGCGGCGAGGGACACAACCTGCAGGAGCACAGCATCGTGCTGGTGCGCGGCGGTCGTGTTAAGGACCTGCCCGGTGTGAAGTACCACATCGTACGTGGTGTGTTGGATACCGCTGGTGTGGAGGGCCGCAACCAGCGCCGTAGCAAGTACGGCACCAAGAAGCCCAAGGCCAAGAAGGCATAAGCACTCTGAGCAATGCGCAAGAAAGCAGTCAAACACAACACGCTCCCGGACCCCAAGTTCGGCGATGTGCTGGTGACCAAGTTCGTGAACAACATGATGTACGACGGGAAGAAGAGCAAAGCGCTCGACATCTTCTACGGCGCCATCGACATTGTTGCCGAGAAGAGCGGCGAGGACGGATTGGAGGTGTTCCGCAAGGCCCTCAACAACGTTACCCCGCAGGTGGAAGTGCGCAGCCGTCGCGTGGGCGGTGCCAACTTCCAGATCCCGCAACCGGTGCGCGACGAGCGCAAGAAGAGCCTTGCCATGAAGTGGTTGATCGGCTACAGCCGCAGCCGCAACGAGCGTGGCATGGTGGGCAAGCTGGCGGGCGAGATCCTGGCAGCGGCCAAGGAAGAAGGCGCAGCCTTCAAGAAGAAGGAAGAAGTACACAAGATGGCGGACGCCAACAAAGCGTTCAGCCACTTCAGGTTCTGATAGGGAGGAGAGCAAAAGATCATGGCCAGAGACCTCAAATACACGCGCAACATCGGCATCATGGCGCACATCGATGCCGGGAAGACGACGACTTCCGAGCGCATCCTGTACTACACCGGTCTTGTGCACAAGATCGGTGAGGTGCACGACGGTGCGGCCACCATGGATTGGATGGAGCAGGAGCAGGAGCGTGGTATCACGATCACCAGCGCCGCCACCACCACCAGCTGGAAGTACCGCGATAACCTGTACAAGATCAACCTCATTGACACGCCCGGCCACGTGGACTTCACCGTTGAGGTGGAGCGCAGCCTGCGCGTGTTGGACGGTGCTGTTGCGTTGTTCTGCGCCGTGGGTGGTGTGGAGCCGCAGAGCGAGACCGTATGGCGCCAGGCCAACAAGTACAAAGTGCCCCGCCTGGGCTTCGTGAACAAGATGGACCGCAGCGGTGCGGACTTCTTCAACGTGGTGGCCCAGATCAAGGAGCGCCTCGGCGCGAAGCCGGTGCCCCTGCAAGTGCCCATCGGCGCTGAAGCGGAATTCAAAGGCGTTGTTGACCTGATCAACAACCGCGGCATGGTTTGGAACGAAGCGGACCAGGGCATGACCTGGAGCGAAGTGCCCATCCCCGACGACATGGTGGAAACCGTGAAGGAGTGGCGCGACAAGTTGATCGAAGCCGTTGCCGAGAGCGACGACAAGTTGATGGAGAAGTATTTCAATGATCCCAACTCCCTCTCGGAGGCTGAGATCATGAATGCTGTGCGGATCAGCACCATCAACATGAGCATAACGCCGATCCTCTGCGGCAGCGCCTTCAAGAACAAGGGCGTGCAAACGATGCTCGACGCGGTGATGGCTTACCTGCCAAGTCCCATGGACGTGGAAGGTGTTACCGGCATCGATCCTGACAGCGGAGAGGAACTGATGCGCAAGCCGACCGTGGACGAGCCGATGGCGAGCCTTGCGTTCAAGATCGCTACGGATCCTTTCGTTGGTCGCCTCGCATTCTTCCGTTGCTATAGCGGCAAGGTGCCTGCTGGCAGCTATGTGCAGAACATGCGCACCGGCAACAAGGAGCGTATCAGCCGCATCTTCCAGATGCACGCCAACAAGCAGAACCCGATCGATGTGATCGAAGCCGGCGACATCGGAGCAGCGGTCGGTTTCAAGGACATCCGCACCGGCGATACGCTGTGCGACGAGAACAACCAGATCATCCTCGAGAGCATGAGCTTCCCCGAGCCGGTGATCGGTATCGCCGTTGAGCCCAAGACGCAAGCCGACTTGGACAAGATGGGTGCTGCCCTGTACAAACTGGCCGAGGAAGATCCGACCTTCAAAGTCCACACGGACGACGAGACCGGTCAGACCGTGATCAGTGGCATGGGCGAACTCCACTTGGAGATCCTCGTGGACCGCATGCGCCGCGAGTTCAAGGTGGAGTGCAACCAAGGTGCGCCCCAAGTGAAATACAAGGAGGCCATCACCGCCAGCCACAACCACCGCGAGGTGTACAAGAAGCAGACGGGTGGTCGCGGTAAGTTCGCTGACATCCACGTTACCATCGAGCCGCAGACCGACATGGCCAAGGAAGGCCTGGAATTCATCGACTCGATCAAGGGCGGCTCCATCCCCAAGGAATTCATCCCTGCGGTGGAGAAGGGCTTCAAAGCCTGCCTGAAGAACGGTGTGCTCGCCGGGTTCCCCCTTGAGCGCCTGAAAGTGACGTTGACGGACGGCAGCTTCCATAACGTGGACTCCGATGCGTTGAGCTTCGAGATCTGCGCCAAGAGCGCCTTCCGTGAAGCAGTGCCCAAGTGCAAGCCCGTGCTGATGGAACCGATCATGAAGATCGAGGTCATCACGCCTGAGGAGAACATGGGCGATATCGTCGGCGACCTCAACCGTCGTCGCGGCCAGATCGAAGGCATGGACGACCGTGCCGGTGCGAAGGCCATCAAGGCCACCGTGCCCCTGAGCGAAATGTTCGGCTACGTGACCAGCCTGCGCACCATGAGCAGCGGTCGCGCCAGCAGCACCATGGAATTCTCGCACTACAATCAGGCCCCTGGCAACGTACAGGAAGCCGTGATCGCCAAAGTGCGTGGCAAAGTGACCGCCTGATCCCGCAACAAAGACCATGAACCAGAAGATCCGGATCAAACTACGCTCCTACGACCACAACCTCGTGGACAAGAGCGCGGAGAAGATCGTGAAGACGGTGAAGAGCACCGGCGCCGTGGTGAGCGGGCCGATCCCCCTCCCCACGCACAAGCGCATCTTCACAGTGCTGCGTAGCCCGCACGTGAACAAGAAAGCGCGCGAACAGTTCCAGTTGTGCTCCTACAAGCGCATCATGGACATCTACAGCAGCAGCAGCAAAACCATCGACGCCCTCATGAAACTGGAACTCCCCAGCGGCGTTGACGTGGAGATCAAAGTCTGACGGAAATAAGGACGAGCGTTAGACCCCACTCCAATAAGAGAACCCATGAGCGGATTGATCGGAAAAAAGATCGGGATGACCAGTCTCTTCGATGCGGACGGTAGCCTAGTGGGCTGCACCGTGATCGAGGCGACCCCCAACGTGGTCACCCACCTCAAGAGCGTTGAGAAGGAAGGCTACTCGGCCGTCCAGCTCGCGTACAGTGAGAAGAAGGAGAAGAACACCACCAAGGCGATGATCGGCCACTTCAAGAAGGCCGGCACCACGCCCAAGCGCAAGATGCACGAGTTCAAGGAGTTCGAACAAGAGTTCAAGCTCGGCGACAAAGTGGGTGTCGACCTCTTCGAGGAAGGCAGCTTCGTGAGCGTTACCGGCACCAACAAGGGCAAGGGCTTCCAAGGTGTTGTGAAGCGCCACGGCTTCAGCGGTGTGGGTGAAGCCACGCACGGTCAGCACGATCGTTTGCGCGCTCCCGGTTCGCTGGGTGGTTCATCATACCCTGCTCGCGTATTCAAAGGCATGCGCATGGGCGGTCGCGATGGCGGCAAGAAGATCACCACCGAGAACCTCAAAGTGGTGAAGGTGGATACTGAGAAGAACCTCGTGCTGTTGCGCGGTGCCGTCCCCGGTGCCAAAGGCAGCTACGTTATCATCTGGAAGTAAGATGGAACTGGACATCCACAGCGCCGACGGCAAGTCGACTGGCAAGAAAGCCAAGTTGAACGACGCGGTATTCGCGATCGAACCGAACGATCACGCGATCTACCTCGACGTGAAACAGCACTTGGCCAATAAGCGCCAGGGTACCCACAAGGCCCTTGAGAAAAGCGAAGTGAGCGGCAGCACCAAGAAGCTGCACCGCCAGAAGGGTACTGGTGGTAGCCGTAAAGGCTCCATCAAGAGCCCCACCTTCAAGGGTGGTGCCCGCGCCTTCGGCCCCCGCCCGCGCGACTACCACTTCAAGCTGAACAAGCAAGTGAAGGACCTCGCACGCCGCAGCGCATTGAGCTACAAGGTGAAGGATGGACAGGTGAAAGTGTTGGACAGCGTGGCATTGACCGCGCCCAAGACCAAGGACTTCGCCAAGATGCTCCTCGCCTTCGGCCTCGACCGCAAGAGCCTGCTCGTATTGCCGAGCCGCGATGAGAACGTGCTTCTCAGCTCGCGCAACATCCAAGGCGCCCGCGTGGTGCTGGCGAGCGAGCTCAACACTTACGATATCCTCAACGCCAATGGCCTGCTGATCGTGAAAGACGCGATCGCTCCCATCGAAGCCACCCTGAGCAAATGAGCAACCCAAGGATCCTCATCCGGCCGGTGATCACCGAGAAGGTGACCAAGCAGACCGAGAAGGAAGGCCGCTACGGCTTCATTGTCGAGCGTACCGCCAACAAGATCGAGATCAAGAACGCCGTGGAGAAGGAATTCGGCGTGACGGTGACCGGCGTGCGCACGATGATCGTGCGCGGCAAGGACCGCACACGTTACACCAAGACGAACATCCTGCGCGGCAGCACCAGCGGTTACAAGAAGGCGATCATCTCCCTGAAGAAGGGCGAGGTCATCGATCTGTACAGCGCCATCTAACGGGAATAGAGACAAGAGCGCCATGGGCATCAAGAAACTGAACCCCGTCACCCCCGGCACCCGCCACCGGGTGATCACCGAGCACGAAGGCATCACCACCAACGTGCCCGAGCCGAGCCTTACGAGCGGCCGCATGAAGAGCGGTGGCCGTAACAACACCGGCAAAATGACCATGCGCTACATCGGCGGTGGTCACAAGCAGCGGTACCGCATCATTGATTTCAAGCGGAACAAGCACGGCATCAACGCCACGGTGAAGACGATCGAGTACGATCCGAACCGCAGCGCACGCATCGCCCTGTTGCAATACGCCGATGGCGAGAAGCGCTACATCCTCGCACCTACGGGTGTGAAGGTGGGCCAAGTGCTCGTGAGCGGCACCGGTGTTCCTCCTGAGGTTGGCAACACGTTGCCCCTTGGCGAGATCCCGCTGGGTACCATCGTGCACAACGTTGAACTGCAACCCGGCAAGGGCGGCAGCTTCGTGCGCAGTGCTGGAACCTTCGCGCAGCTCAACGCCCGAGATGGCAAGTACGCAACGCTGAAAATGCCAAGCGGTGAAGTGCGCATGGTATTGTGCGCATGCCTCGCCACGGTAGGTACGGTGAGCAATGCCGAGCACATGCTGCAGAAGAGCGGCAAAGCCGGTCGCACACGTTGGCAAGGTCGTCGTCCCCGCACCCGTGCGGTGGCCATGAACCCCGTCGATCACCCGATGGGTGGTGGCGAGGGCCGCGCATCCGGTGGACACCCACGGAGCCGCAAGGGTCTGTTGGCGAAGGGCAAGAAGACCCGCCACCCGAAACGCACCACGAGCAAGTTCATCATCTCGCGTCGCAAAACCGGATCAAACGCAAATTGATCGATAGTACGGTCGCGGCATCTCGCGCCCCAACAGAAACAACATGAGCCGTTCACTCAAGAAACCACCGTTCATCCACTACAAGCTGGCGCAGCGTGTGGGCGAAGCCACGGCTAGTGGCAAGAAGAGCGTGATCAAGACCTGGTCGCGTGCTTCCACGATCGCTCCCGAGTTCGTTGGGATGACGTTTGCCGTGCACAATGGCAACAAGTTCATACCGGTTTACGTGACCGAGAACATGGTCGGCCACAAGCTCGGCGAGTTCTCGCCGACGCGCACCTTCCGTGGACACAGCGGCAACAACAAGAAAGAATCGTAAGCCATGGGAGCCCGCAAGAAACTGAGCGCTGATAAGCGCAAGGAAGCCATGAAGACCACGGCCCTTGCCACGCTTCGCAACGTACCCACCAGCCCGCGCAAAATGCGCCAGGTGGCAGATGTGATCCGCGGACTGGAAGTGGAGAAGGCCCTTGGTATCCTCCAGTTCAGCACCCGCCACACCAGCGTGCCGATGCGTAAGCTCCTGTTGAGCGCCATCGCCAACTGGGAAGCGAAGAACGAAGGCCAGAAGGCCGAAGGCAACAATCTGGTGGTGAAGACCATCATGGTGGACGAGGCCAAAGGCCTTCGCCGCATGTTGCCCGCCCCCCAAGGCCGCGCTTACCGCATGAAGAAGCGCAGCAACCACGTTACCCTCATCGTTGATACCGCAGCCAACTAAGCATGGGACAGAAAGCACACCCCACCGGACAGCGTCTCGGCTTCATCAAGGGCTGGGACAGCAATTGGTACGGCGGATACGATTACGCTGATAAACTGGTGGAGGACGAAAAGATCCGCCAGTACCTCATGGCCCGCTTGAAGAAGGCGAGCGTGAGCAAGATCGTGATCGAGCGCACCATGAAATTGGTGACCGTTACGATCAACACCGCCCGCCCCGGCGTCATCATCGGCAAGGGTGGTACGGAGGTGGACAAGTTGCGCGAGGAACTGAAGAAGTTCACGGGCAAGGACGTGCAGATCAACATCTTCGAGATCAAGCGCCCGGAGGTGGATGCCCGTCTCGTTGCTGACAGCATCGCACGCCAATTGGAAGGCCGCATCAGCTTCCGCCGCGCCATGAAGATGGCCGTGGCCAGCACCATGCGCATGGGTGCCGAAGGCATCAAACTCACGGTGTCCGGCCGATTGAACGGCGCGGAGATCGCTCGTACCGAAACGTATCGCGAAGGCCGCGTGCCCCTGCACACCTTGCGCGCTGATATCGACTTCGCCATCACCGAGGCGCACACCAAAATGGGTCGCATCGGGGTGAAGTGCTGGATCATGCGCGGCGAAGTGTTCGGCAAGCGCGACCTGAGCCCGAACGTGGGACAAGCCAAGACGGCAACAGCCGGCGGTGGCCGTGGACCTCGCCCCATGGGTGGAGACCGCGACCGTCGTGGGGGTGACCGTGGCGAACGCCGGGGTCCAGGCGGTGGAGGTGGTGACCGTCGCGGTGGCGGTGATCGCCGCAGCGGAGGAGGTGGTGGACGTGAACGCTCTAACAGCTAAGACAACAGGTTATGCTTCAACCCAAGCGTTCCAAATTCAGGAACATGCACAAGGGCCGCATGAAAGGCCAGGCCCAGCGCGGTCATCGCGTAGCACTCGGCTCCTTCGGGCTGAAGGCGTTGGAAGGCTCATGGCTTACCGGTCGCCAGATCGAAGCAGCCCGTGTAGCGCTCACCCGTCACATGAAGCGCCAAGGCCAAGTGTGGATCAAGGTGTTCCCGGACAAACCGGTGACCAGCAAACCCGCCGAAGTACGTATGGGTAAGGGCAAAGGTGCTCTGGACCATTGGGTGGCGGTGGTGCATCCCGGCCGTATCATTTTCGAAGCCGACGGTGTGCCCATGGCCACTGCGAAAGAGGCGTTGCGCCTTGCCGCTGGCAAACTGCCCATCATGACCAAGTTCGTGATCCGCGAGGATTACGCAGGCGAATAAGGAACTGCCATGAAAAAGAAAGGACCCGAGATCAAGGACCTCACCGTGCAGGAGTTGCAGGACAAGCTGGCCGATACCCGCCAAACGCTTGGCAAGCTGCGCTTCAACCACGCGTTGAGCCCCATTGAGAGCCCCGCCCAATTGCGCACCAAGCGCAAGGAAGTGGCACGCCTCCTCACCGAACTGCGCACGCGCCAACTCACTGCGAAATGAGCACCGAGACCACAACCACCGTTGACCGCAACCTGCGCAAAGAGCGCGTGGGCATCGTCACCAGTGACAAGATGACGAAGAGCATCACCGTAATGGTGGAGCGCCGGGTAATGCACCCGAAGTACGGCAAGTTCGTGAAGCGTTCCAGCAAGTTCATGGCGCACGACGAGAACCGCGACGCCAAGGTGGGCGATACGGTGAAGATCGCCGAGACCCGCCCCATGAGCAAGCTGAAATGCTGTCGCTTGGTGGAGATCGTTGAACGCGCGAAATAAGAGACAGTCATGATCCAACAAGAATCCCGCCTCGGGGTGGCCGACAACAGCGGCGCCAAGGAAGTGTTGTGCATCCGCGTGTTGGGTGGCACGGCCCGGCGTTACGCCTACATCGGCGACACCATCGTGGTCACCATCAAGGACGCCCTGCCGAACGGCAACGCCAAGAAGGGCACCGTGAGCAAGGCCGTTGTGGTGCGCACCCGCAAGGAGACGCGCCGCAAGGACGGCAGCTACATCCGCTTCGACGACAACGCCGTGGTGTTGTTGGACGCGGCGGGCGAGATGCGCGGCACGCGCATATTCGGCCCGGTCGCCAAGGAACTGCGCGAAAAGAAGTTCACCAAGATCATCTCACTCGCACCCGAAGTACTCTGATCATACAAGTCCGGGCGCGGATCCAGCGCTTCAACCAATGAGCAAGAAGACACACATAAAGAAGGGCGACCTGGTGAAGGTCCTCGCAGGCACCGAGCGCGGCAAGCAAGGCCGGGTGCTTGACGTGGTCCGTGCGGACAACAAAGCCTTCGTTGAAGGTTTGAACTTGGCCACAAAGCACAGCAAGCCCACCACGGCAACGCCCCAAGGCGGTATCGTGAAGAAGGAAGCGGCGATCCACCTGAGCAACCTCATGTTGATCGACCCCAAGAGCGGTGAACCCACACGCGTGGGCCGCAAGGCAGACAAGGACGGCAAGCTCGTCCGTTACGCAAAACGATCCGGCGCGATCATCCAGTGATGAGCTACCAACCCCGCCTCAAGACCAAGTACCGCAGCGAAGTCGCTCCGGCGCTTAAGAAGGAGTTCAACTATACGAGCTCCATGCAGATCCCACGCTTGATGAAGATCAGCGTGAACCAGGGCCTCGGCAGCGCCGTGGGCGACAAGAAGATCATTGAGAACGCCCAGACGGAGATGACCACCATCACCGGCCAGAAGGCTGTGCAGACGATCAGCCGCAAGGACATCAGCAACTTCAAACTGCGTAAGGGCATGCCCATCGGCGTGCGCGTTACTCTCCGCGGCGATAAGATGTACGAGTTCCTTGATCGCTTGATCGCGGTGAGCTTGCCCCGTACCCGCGACTTCCGCGGTGTGAAGCCCTCGGGCTTCGATGGCAACGGCAACTTCACCATGGGTGTGAAGGAGCAGATCATCTTCCCCGAGATCGACATTGACAAGACCCCGAAGATCCAAGGCATGGACATCACGTTCGTGACCAGCGCCCGGACCGACGAGGAAGCCAAAGCACTATTGACCGCGTTCGGGTTCCCGTTCGCCAAGCCAGCAACGCAACAGTAACATGGCCAAAGAATCGATGAAAGCCCGCGAGCGCAAACGCGCCCGCATGGTGGAACTGCAGAAGGACAAGCGCGCCGCTTTGAAAGCAGCGGGCGATTGGACCGCACTGCAGAAGTTGCCCCGCAATGGCAGCAAAGTGCGCATGCACAACCGCTGTCAGCTCACGGGTCGCCCGCGCGGCTACGTGCGCATCTTCGGCATAAGCCGCAACATGCTCCGCAATATGGCCCTGGAAGGCAAGATCCCGGGTGTAACCAAGTGCAGCTGGTAAGACCAACACGACCATGACAGACCCGATAGCCGATTACCTGACCCGCTTGCGCAACGCCATCATGGCCCGCAAGAAGATCGTGGAAGTGCCCGCCAGCGGCCTCAAGAAGGACATTACGCGCATCCTCTACGACAAGGGCTACATCCTGAGTTGGAAGGCCGAGGAGGATGGCAAACAAGGCACCATCAAGATCGCTTTGAAATACGACCGCACCACCCGTGAGAACGCCATCCGCGAACTCAGCCGTGTGAGCAGCCCCGGCCTTCGCCAGTACAGCCACGTTCGTGAATTGCCACGCGTGCTGAACGGATTGGGCGTGGCCATCATCAGCACCAGCAAGGGTGTTATGACGGACAAGGAAGCGCGTCAACTGAACGTGGGAGGGGAAGTCCTCTGCTACGTGAGCTGATCCATAAAAGAGAACAGACGATGTCACGCATTGGAAAAGCACCGATCAACATCCCGAAGGGGGTGCAGATCAGCATCAGCGATAAGAACCTGGTCACTGTAAAGGGTCCCAAGGGCACGTTGATGCAGAATGTCGATCCCACCATCACGGTGAAACAGGAGGACGGTATCATCAACGTTAGCCGCCCCAGCGATGCGAAGCCGCACCGCGAGATGCATGGTCTCTACCGTGCCTTGATCGCCAACATGGTGCAAGGCGTTACGGAGGGCTACGTGATCCAGCAGGAGTTGGTGGGCGTGGGTTACCGTGCTACCGTGAAAGGCCAGCGCCTCGACCTGTCGTTGGGCTTCAGCCACAACGTGGCGTTCGAGCTGCCCAGCGAGATCAAAGTGGCCGCTGCACAGGAAAAAGGAAAGAACCCCATCATCCGCCTGGAAAGTGCCGACAAGCAATTGATCGGTGCCGTAGCCGCGAAGATTCGTGGCCTGCGCAAGCCCGAGCCGTACAAAGGCAAGGGTGTGCGTTTCGTGGGTGAGGTGGTACGCCGCAAAGCCGGTAAGGCCGCAGGCAAATAAGACAACTGAACATGTCAACGACCAAGATCATCCGCCGCACCAAGATCAAGCGCCACATCCGCAAGCGCGTGAAGGGCACCCCCGAGCGTCCGCGTTTGAGCGTGTACCGCAGCAATGCGGATTTCTACGCCCAGATCATCAACGACGAAGAAGGCAAAACCCTCGTAAGCGTTGGCAGCTTGAAAGACAAGAAGGCCCACGATGCCAGTGGCATCGAGCAAGCCAAGTTGGTAGGCGCCGCCATGGCCGAGAAAGCCAAGGCCGCCGGTATCGACAAAGTGGTATTCGACCGCAATGGCTACTTGTACCACGGCCGTGTGAAAGCATTCGCGGACGCCGCGCGTGAAGCCGGCCTCAACTTCTGAAAACAGCACCATGTCTGAAGCGAACAAAGTCAAGAGCAGCGACCTCGAACTGAAGGATAAGCTGGTAGCGCTGAACCGGGTCACCAAGGTGACCAAGGGCGGCCGCACCTTCACCTTCGCCGCGATCGTTGTGGTAGGCAACGAGAAAGGCGTTGTTGGCCACGGCCTCGGTAAAGCCAAGGAAGTTCAGGAGGCCATTGCCAAAGGCGTGGACGATGCCAAGAAGAACCTGGTGAAAGTGCCGGTGCGCAAAGGCACCATCCCGCACATGCAGGAAGGCAAGTTCGCCGGTGCACAAGTGCTGCTGAAACCAGCGGCGCACGGTACCGGTGTTATCGCAGGCGGTGCCATGCGCGCCGTGCTGGAGAGCGTCGGCATCACCGACGTATTGGCCAAGAGCAAGGGCAGCAGCAATCCCCACAATGTGGTGAAGGCAACGATCCTGGCACTCACCAACATGCGCGATGCGAACGCCGTTGGCGCGCAACGTGGCGTAACGATCGATCGCGTATTCAACGGATAAGGAACCATGAGCAAGTTGAAGATCACCCAGACCAAGAGCTGGATCAAATGCCCCAAGCGCCAGAAGGCCACCCTTACGGGCCTCGGTTTGGGTCGCATCGGCCGCACGGTGGAGCACAATGCCACACCGCAGATCCAAGGCATGGTGGCCAAGGTGGCCCACTTGGTGAAAGTTGAACAGCTCTAAACGGAATTGAGATGGACCTGAGCAAGATCAAGCCCGCCGAAGGTGCGGTAAAAACAAGCAAGCGTATCGGTCGCGGCCAAGGCAGCGGCAAGGGCGGTACGTCCACCAAAGGCCACAAGGGCCAACAGAGCCGCAGCGGTTACAGCCGCAAGGGCGGTTTCGAAGGTGGCCAGATGCCCCTGCAACGGCGCTTGCCGAAGTTCGGGTTCACCAACCCGACACGTGTGGAGCATAAGGGTATCAACCTGGACGCGCTGCAGATGTTGGCCGAGAAAAGTGGACTGAAGGCTCTTGATCCGGCAGTGTTGCGTGCCAACGGCATGCTCGCCAAGAACGACACGTTGAAGGTGCTCGGTCGTGGTGAACTGAAAGGTGCACTGGACATCAAGGCACATGCTTTCAGTGCAACAGCGAAGGCTGCAATTGAAGCGAAGGGCGGAAAAGCGGAGACGATCTGAAGAGTACCATGAAGAACCTGTTCTCAACCATCAAGAACATTTGGCGCATCGAAGAGCTGCGCAACCGGATCCTCATTACCCTGGGTCTTCTCTTGGTGTACAGGATCGGCTCCTTCATTGTGCTGCCCGGGGTTGATACTGTTCGGCTGGACGCCAACACCAGCGGTGGTGGCGGCTTGGCCGAACTGCTGTCGATCTTCACCGGTGGCGCGTTCAACCGCGCGAGCATTTTCGCCTTGGGCATCATGCCCTACATCAGCGGCAGCATCATTGTTCAGCTGATGGGCATGGCGATCCCCATGGTGCAGAAGATGCAGCGTGAGGACAGTGGCCGGAAGAAGCTGAACCAGTGGACGCGCTATTTGGCGATCGTGATCGCCATGTTCCAAGCGCCGGGCTACATCTTCACAACGATCCCCGAGGAAGCACGCTTGGCCGCGAACCCGCAGTTCTGGCTCATATCGAGCATGGTCATCCTCACGGCCGGTACACTGTTCGTGATGTGGTTGGGTGAGCGTATCACCGAGCGTGGGCTGGGCAACGGTATCTCGTTGATCATCATGATCGGCATCATCGCCAACTTCCCACAGGCACTTGCGCAGGAGATCGTTGGTCGCACGAGCGGTGGCGGCGGATTGGTGATGTTGTTGCTCGAACTGGTCTTCCTCTTGCTGACCATCGCAGGTATCATCCTGCTCGTGCAGGGCACGCGGCGGATACCGGTTCAATTCGCGAAGCGCGTAGTGGGCAACAAGCAGTACGGCGGGGTGCGCAACTACATCCCCTTGAAGGTGAACGCGGCCGGTGTTATGCCGATCATTTTCGCCCAAGCGATCATGTTCATTCCGCTCTATGTGTATCAGGCATTCCAACAACCCCCACAGTGGATGGCCGGACTGGTGGACATGCAAAGCTTCACCTACAATATCCTGTTCTTCCTCATGGTAGTGGTGTTCACGTACTTCTACACCGCTATCATGGTGAACCCGAACCAGATGGCCGACGACATGAAGCGCAACGGAGGCTTCATCCCCGGTGTGAAGCCCGGCAAGCAAACGGCCAACCACATCGATGAGCTGTTGAGCCGCATCACCTTGCCCGGTGCCATCTTCTTGGGCTTCGTGGCGATCCTTCCGGCTTTCGCCATGATGGCCGGTATCAAGCAACAGTTCGCGTACTTCTATGGCGGTACCAGCATGCTCATTACGGTGGGTGTGTTGCTCGACACATTGCAGCAAGTGGAAAGCCACTTGTTGAGCAGGCATTACGACGGTCTGATGAAGTCAGGCCGTATCAAAGGGAGGACGAATCCAGCGTTCAGCATGGCGGCAAGTTGAGGTCATGGGTAAGTCCGTGATCTGTTTGAGCGATGAGGAGATCGCGTTGGTGAGGGAGAGTTCTTTGCTTGTTGGAAGGACCTTGGCCGAAGTGGCCGGGATGATCGGACCGGGTGTTACGACCCGGGAACTCGACACCCTGGCCGAAACGTTCATCAGGGACCATGGCGGTGTACCAGGCTTCAAAGGCCTGTACGGGTGTCCGAGCACGTTGCTCATCAGTGTTGATGATGCCGTGGTGCACGGGTTGCCTGGTGATAAACCCCTTGAAGAGGGGAGCATAGCCAGCGTTGACTGTGGTGTATTGATGAACGAGTTCTACGGCGACAGTGCGTACACGTTCATGATCGGTGAAGTGAGCGAGCAGGCAAAACGGTTGCTGCGGGTAACGCAGGAATGTCTTGCGCTCGGCATTGCCCAAGCGATCGATGGCAATCGGGTGGGCGACATCGGCCACGCGATACAGTATCACGCGGAAGGCCATGGATATGGCGTTGTGCGCGAACTGGTGGGCCATGGCGTTGGCCGCAAACTGCACGAAGCTCCCGAAGTGCCCAACTACGGGCGTCGAGGGCAGGGTGTGAGGCTGAAGACCGGGATGGTGTTGGCGATAGAGCCCATGATCAACGGCGGTAGCAAAGAAGTGCGGCAGGAGCCCGACGGTTGGACGATAGTGACGCGCGACGGCAAACAGAGCGCCCACTTCGAGCACACGATCGCGGTGCGCGATGGCAAAGCAGAGGTCCTTTCAACGTTCGAGCACATCGAGCATGTGCTTCGGGCGAAGAAGAGCATTTTGAATTGAAACAAACCGGAGGTGGAAGCCTACGGTGAATGAAATAGGAGGAAGAAGGAAACGGATGACGAAGACAGGCAGCATAGAGCAGGATGGCATCATCAAAGAGGCGCTTTCGAACGCCATGTTCCGTGTGGAACTGGAGAACGGGCACATCATTGTGGCGCACATCAGTGGCAAAATGCGCATGCACTACATCCGTATCCTTCCCGGCGATAAAGTGAAACTGGAGATGAGTCCTTACGACTTGAGCAAAGGCCGCATCACCTTCCGATACAAGACCTGAAGAAGAACAACGACCCATGAAGATCAGGGCCTCCATCAAGAAACGTTCAGCGGATTGCAAGATTGTGCGCCGCAAGGGACGTCTGTACGTGATCAACAAGAAGAACCCCAAGTTCAAGCAGCGTCAAGGCTGAGAACGCAACCGAACGAGCATGGCACGTATCGCAGGCATAGACCTACCGAAAAACAAACGGGGCTGCATCGGCCTCACCTACATCTACGGCGTGGGCCGCAGCCATGCGCTGTGGATCCTCGAAAAAGCCGAGGTGGACCCGGACATCAAGGTGGAGGATTGGGATGACGACCAGCAGGGCCGTATCCGCACCGTGATCAACGAGAACATCAAGGTGGAAGGCGCGCTCCGCAGCGAGATGCAATTGAGCGTGAAGCGCCTCATCGACATCAACAGCTACCGTGGCAACCGCCACCGCAACGGCCTGCCCGTTCGCGGCCAGCGTACCCGCACCAACAGCCGCACCCGCAAGGGCCGCAGGAAAACGGTGGCCAACAAGAAGAAAGTCACGAAATAAAGTAGGGGTGACGCTTGCGTCGCTCTAACCCGAAAGACCATGGCCAAACAAGCAGCCGATAGCAAATCAGGTGGAGCCTCCGCCGGAAAGAAGAAGAAGAAGACCGTCCATGTGGAGGCCTTCGGCGAGGCGCACATCCGTGCCACCTTCAACAACATCATCATTAGCCTTACGAACACGAAGGGCGAAGTGATCAGCTGGGCCAGCGCCGGCAAGATGGGGTTCAAGGGCAGCAAGAAGAACACACCGTACGCAGGCCAAACGGCTGCTGAGGAAGCCGCGCGCGAAGCCCACGAGTTGGGACTGCGAAAGGTGAAGGTGTTCGTGAACGGCCCCGGTAGCGGCCGCGAGAGCGCCATCCGTGCCCTGCACAACAGCGGCGTGGAAGTGACCGAGATCATTGATCAGACCCCCATGCCGCACAACGGCTGCCGCCCGCCCAAAAAGCGTCGCGTCTGATCCAAACAAAAAGTACGGGCCGATGATCATCGGTCCCAACGACAAAGAACATGGCACGCTATACAGGACCCAAAACCCGCATCAACCGCAAGTTCAAGGAGCCGATCCTCGGCCCTGACAAGTGGATGGAGCGCAAGCCCTACCAACCCGGCCAGCACGGCGCCCCCAGCGGCCCCGGCGCAAAAGGCAAAGGCGGTGGTGGCAAACGCCGCAGCAAGCAGAGCGAATACAGCATTCAGCTGCAGGAGAAGCAAAAAGCGAAGTACACCTATGGCATCCTGGAGCGCCAATTCTCCAAGATGTTCAGCTTGGCCGCGAGCAAGAAGGGTATCACCGGTGAGGTGTTGCTGCAACTCTGCGAAGCGCGCTTGGACAACACGGTATACCGCATGGGCATCGCCCGTACACGTCGTGCAGCGCGCCAGTTGGTGAGCCACGGCCACATCACGGTGAACCAAGGTCTGGTGAACATCCCCAGCTATAGCGTTCGCCCCGGCGACACGGTAGCAGTGCGCGAGAAGAGCCGTGCATTGGAGGTGATCACGAACAGCACGCACGGAGCGCCCGCACGTCATGATTGGTTGGATTTCGATCCGGCGAACATGGTCGGCAAGGTGATCGCCTTGCCCGAGCGCGCACAGATCCCTGAGAACATCCGTGAGCAGCTGATCGTGGAATTGTACAGCAAGTAAGCCCAAGGGGCAGGAGCAGGAGGCAGGACGTGGCCAAGTAGAACACCAACAACGAACAACCAACAACCAACATGCCCATTCTCGATTTCCAACGGCCTGACAAGGTCACGATGATCGAAAGCGACGACCAGCGCGGAACCTTCGAATTCCGCCCGTTGGAGCCCGGCTACGGTATCACGATCGGCAATGCGCTTCGTCGCATCCTGCTCAGTAGCCTCGAAGGCCATGCCATCACGGCGGTGCGCATCGAAGGTGTGCAACATGAGTTCAGCACCATCAAGGGCGTGATCGAGGATGTGACGGAGATCGTCCTCAACCTGAAGCAAGTGCGTTTCCGCCGCCAGTTGGAAGATGTCAGCACCGAGAAGGTGAGCCTTACCATCACGGGCAAGGACAGCTTCACCGCAGGCGACATCGGCAAACACACGACCGGTTTTCAAGTGCTGAATCCGGAACAAGTGATCTGCCACATGGAGAGCAATGTGAAGTTGACCGTTGAAGTCACCATTGGCAAGGGCCGTGGTTACGTGCCCGCAGAGGAGAATAAGGTGGAGGGTTCGCCGATCGGCACTATCTATATCGACAGCATCTTCACGCCGATCAAGAACGTGAAGTATAGCGTGGACAACACGCGTGTGGAGCAAAAGACGGACTATGAGAAGCTCACCATCGAGTTGCTCACCGACGGAAGCATCAACCCGAAGAACGCATTGCAGGAGGCTGCCAAAATCCTGATCCACCACTTCATGCTGTTCAGCGATGAGCGCATCAGCCTCGAATTGGAAGAGCGCGTGAAGGAGGAAGAGTTCGACGAGACGAGCCTGCACATGCGCCAGATGTTGAAGACCAAGTTGGTCGACATGGACCTGAGCGTGCGCGCGCTCAACTGCTTGAAAGCTGCCGATATCGAAACACTCGGTGACCTGGTGAGCTACAACAAGAACGACCTCTTGAAGTTCCGCAACTTCGGTAAGAAGAGCTTGACCGAGTTGGAGGATCTGGTGGAGAACAAGGGCCTCACCTTCGGTATGAACGTGAGCAAGTACAAACTGGATAAGGAGTGATCGTAGGGGCGGCGCTTGCGTCGTCCACTATGGAACGCCCAAGAAGACATAGTCATGAGACACGGAAACAAGAACAACGCGCTTGGCCGCAAAAAGGCCCACCGCGACGCGCTGATGAGCAACATGGCGATCAGCTTGATCGCGCACAAGCGCATCGAAACAACTCTGGCCAAGGCAAAAGCCCTTCGCCGGTACGTTGAGCCACTGCTCACCAAGAGCAAGGCCGACAACACACATAGCCGTCGTGTGGTGTTCAGCTACTTGCAGAACAAGGATGCCGTTAGCGCATTGTTCCGCGATGTGGCTCCGAAGATCGCAGCTCGTCCGGGCGGGTACACCCGTATTCTGAAAATGGGCAACCGTACCGGTGATGCTGCCGAGATGGCGCTTATCGAACTGGTGGACTTTAACGATCTCTACGTGAAGGAGGCCGCTGGTGCCGAAGCCAAGAAGACCCGCCGTAGCCGTAAGCCAAGTGCGAAAAAGGCCGCTGATGATGCTGCCCCTGAAGCCCCAAAAGCGGAGGGTGAGGCGAAAGCTGAGTGATGCTTATCCACGATCTGTGAAGAACGAGGCGCCGCACGGCGCCTCTTCTTTTTCCCGACCCGATACTTTCGCGCCGCGCTCATCGAAGGCAAGTCGATCAACCAATGCTCATCAGTCAACGCCCAGAAGCCGTCCTGTTGCTCGCTGACGGTACCGTGTTCAAAGGACGGGCGATCGGTTCCATCGGAACAACCATTGGCGAGATCTGCTTCAACACCGGCATGACCGGGTACCAGGAGATCTTCACCGACCCCAGCTACACGGGCCAGATCATGGTGATGGCCTCTCCGCACATCGGTAATTACGGTGTGCATGCGGAGGAAGGCGAGAGCGGTTCGGTGAAGATCGCCGGGCTCGTAGTGAAGAAATTCAGCGAAATATGGAGCCGCCCTAGCGGTGCTGGCAGCTTGCAGGATCTCTTGGACCGGCAAAGCGTTGTTGGGATCAGCGACATCGACACACGCAAATTGGTGCGGCATATCCGCGACAGGGGTGCCCAGAACGCAATCATCAGCAGTGCTGTAATGGACCTTCCTGCGTTGAAGAAACTCTTGTCCGCTGCACCCGGTATGGAGGGTCTGGAACTGAGCAGCACGGTTAGCACGAAGACCGCTTATACCGTCGGAGATGGTGTGCAGCGGGTTGCGCTCCTGGACTTCGGGGTAAAGGCGAACATCGAGCGCTGCTTGGTCGAGCGCGGTTGCGCGGTGCGTGTCTTCCCTATGAACACACCGGTGAAGGACATGCTGGCGTGGAAGCCGAGTGGTTTCCTGCTGAGCAACGGCCCCGGGGATCCCGGTGCGATGCCCGAAAGCGTGGCGCTGGTCAATGCCATCGTGGAAACCGGTCTGCCCGTGTTCGGCATATGCCTTGGACATCAGTTGCTAGCGGAAAGTCAGGGCATTGGCACACAGAAGATGCACCATGGCCATCGTGGCATCAATCACCCGATCAAGAATTTGGAAACCGGACGCGATGAGGTAACAAGCCAGAACCATGGCTTCGTAGTGGACCGGAAGGAAGCGGAGAAAAACGATGCTGTAAGCATCACGCATGTCCACCTGAACGATGAAAGCGTTGCAGGGATCCGTTTGAAGGGTCGCCCCGTATTCAGCGTGCAATACCACCCGGAAGCGGGTCCCGGGCCGTTCGACGCCCGCTACCTCTTCGATGATTTCGTTAAAAACATGAAGCAGCACGCCAGCATTCAGAAGGGCAGCCTGCAGAACGTATAGCACCCTCCTAGCATGAGTTTGATAGCGAAGATCCAAGCCCGCGAGATCCTCGACTCCCGTGGCAATCCCACCATCGAAGTGGACGTGTACACCGATGCCGGCCACATGGGCCGGGCCGCAGTGCCAAGTGGTGCCAGCACAGGCGCGCATGAGGCCGCTGAATTGCGCGACAACGACAAGAAGCGTTACCTCGGAAAGGGGGTGCAGAAGGCCGTGGAGCACGTGAACGAAACGTTGAACGCTGAACTGCACGGGGCGAACGTGGCGGACCAAGTGATCATCGACCGCGTGATGATCAGCCTCGACGGAACAAGCAACAAAAGCAACCTTGGCGCGAACGCTATCCTTGGTGTGAGTTTGGCCGTTGCAAAAGCCGCAGCGAGTGAAGCGGGCCTGCCCTTGTACCGATACGTGGGTGGTGTTGGCGCCCGCACGTTGCCTGTGCCGATGATGAACATCCTCAACGGGGGAGCGCATGCAGACAACAAGGTCGACATCCAGGAATTCATGGTGATGCCGGTAGGTGCGCCGACGTTTGCTGAGGGCTTGCGCATGGGAGCTGAGATCTTCCATCACCTGAAGGCCGTATTGAAGGGCAAGAAGCTGGGCACCAACGTTGGCGATGAAGGAGGCTTCGCGCCTGACCTGCAGAGCAACGAAGAGGCGTTGAAGTTGGTGATGCAGGCCATCGAGAAGGCGGGTTACAAACCAGGGGATGACGTGGTGTTGGCGCTTGATGCGGCAAGCACTGAATTCTACGACAGCAAGAAAGGCGTGTACACTTTGGAGAGCACCGGGGATAAGCTCAGCAGCGACGACATGGTCGCCATGTGGAAGGACTGGACCAAGCGCTACCCCATCGTAAGCATTGAGGATGGCTTGGCCGAGGACGATTGGACCGGATGGAAAAAACTAACTGATACGCTAGGGGGCAAAGTGCAATTGGTCGGCGATGATCTGTTCGTTACCAACACTGAGCGTCTATCGAAGGGTATCAGCGAAGGCATCGCGAACAGCATACTTGTGAAGGTGAACCAGATCGGGACCCTCACCGAAACCATGGAAGCTGTGGAGATGGCCCACAAGAACGGCTATACGGCCGTGATGAGCCATCGCAGCGGTGAAACGGAGGACAGCACCATTGCTGATCTCGCTGTGGCGACCAATTGCGGGCAGATCAAGACCGGTAGCGCTTCACGCTCGGACCGGATCGCCAAGTACAACCAGCTATTGCGTATCGAAGAGCAGTTGAACAAAGTCGCCGTGTATCCCGGTCGCCGATTGCGCTACGTCGGTTGATCGATAGCCGGAGCGGTGCGCGTGCGGTTGGCGCCCTTCACCGATCTTCGGGCCATGGACCTACGCGCAAGCGCCTTCGTGTTTTGCGCGTTCACCTGCTGTGCTTTGACCAAAGCACAGCAGACGCCCACCGACAGTACCCAATACTGGCAGAAGGACCGGGAATGGAAGGTCCGGAATTTTGGCCATGCCATCGGTGTGGAGGTCGGGTGGTACGATGCACACGACTTGGCCACCATGCAGTTGTTCCCGCGCAATGGATCCCTTGTGGACGTGTCCAAGGACTATGAACGCATCTATTTTCTTTCTGCATCGCTCTCGCTCCACACCCAGCAGGATGTCAGTTGGAGCCGCATAGACAACGGCACACTTGGCGGTCACCAATGGCGATTTTCGCTGGACCGATTTCCCGGCCGCACCTCCGGCATGGTCGCGGAAACCGATTCCATCGCGGGTGATTCCGTCTACACGATGAGCACAGGATACTTCTACGCCCAGAATGAAGCCGGCTTAACGGTGGAGCGTCGATGGCGCAGCAACGAGCGTCGGCCGTTCTACTTCGGCGGTGGCCTGGCCTTGGGCCTTGGCACCACGACCAGCAGCCAGTTCTATGTCTATGAAGCAACGCGCCTTCGCGACGTTAGCGGCACACGTGTGGTCACCAGCAATGAGGAGTACTACCCCGGCAAGCGTTGCACTTATTTCCGTGCAAGCCTCACAGGGCGAGCAGGGGTGCGCATCTTGAAACGGGTGGACGTCGCCTTGGAGGCGGCATATGGCATGGGGCTACAAATGATCCACGGCAGCGATGTACGTGTGATGAACCAACGTGTTGCCGTATGCTTTTCCACACGGTACACGATCAAGCGCTGACGATCACTCGATCACAACGGAACCGATGTGCTTGGTGCCGTTCGTCGTGCTCACTAGAAGCACGTTAACTGTTTGGGTCGGCAAGTGCGATACATCGAATGTGATCCGTGTTGCATTAGCGGATCGCTGGACGATCAACTTGCCGCTCATATCGCAGAGTTGGAGCACGCTGTCGGTCGGCAACAAGGCTCCCACTTGCTCCACGACAATGTGCCCGTCAGCGGGGTTGGGGCTGATGCGCCACGTTTGACCTGTCGAGGCATCCACGCTGTTGACCGCGACGGGGCTTCTGCGCCAAGCCAATGTGTATTCACCCAACTGGAAGCCAGTAAAGTCGATCCGGCCGGATCCATCTGTTGCGCTGCCTTGCGTGTTCAATGTCGCGTTCGGCACCAACGTCCACACCGCCCCGGGTCCGATCCGGTAGAGCACCACCAAGCTGTCCTCGTGGAAAGCTATGCCACCTGCGTCCTGCACCAGCCCAACGTCGTAGGAGCCGACCACTGTTGGGCGACCATCGAAAACGATCCGGGCATCGAACTCGCAGCCCGCTGGAACGATGCCGGTAACCCGCCAATACCGGTCCGGTGAAACCACGTAGGCGAATGCTTCATCCACGCCATCATCAGCCGCCACCCAGTACTCCTCAATACGCAGTGTGGCCGGGGCCGGAACGTTGGTGGCGGTAAGGCGGAAGTTGGCCAAATTGTATTGGTGGACACCGGTGGTGGTGATCGTATCGTTCTGCGCAGTAACGGCCATGCTGATACGATCGTCGTAGTTGAGCCAGATGAAAGCCGGCGCGAATGGCGTGTTGATCATCAGCGTACTGTTGGCACCACCCAATGGATGTTGCGAACTGAACAGCGCTCCGGTATTGCTCACGCAGGTCACCGTCGTCGGCACGTTGTGGTAATAGTGATCCGCGTTGCGCAATTTCTGTTGCACCTGCACAGTGGTGATGAAACCACCACCACTGGGCAAGCTTGTGAAGCCATCCACTTCGAACGCCGCCCAGCCGGGTTGTTTGATCCAGTCATCGAAATAGTCCGTCAAGTCCACGCCTGTAACGGAAGTGAGGTGGTCGCGCAATTGGTCGGTTGAAATGTGGTTGTACGCGTAGGCATTCATCACACTCGTCAGGCCGCTATTGAATAGAGTTTCGCCCATGTAGCTGCGCAGCGTATGGAGCACATCAGCACCCTTGTTATAGGTGTGGGCTCCGTAGGTGAAGTCTTGCGGCATGTCGGCCAAGGCGTACCAGCCTTCGTCGGTAACATGGGCCGTATGCAGCATATCGTGGTGGTTGGAGCGCACCTCATCCATGTAGCGATCAGCGCCGTACACCTTCTCCAGAAAGAGAAAACTGAGGTATTCCGCGAAGCCTTCATTGATGTACATCTCCTCGGCCGTGGCACACGTGATCAGGTCCCCGAACCACATGTGTGCTAGTTCATGCGCCATGGTGGCCTCATAGAGAAGTCCGCCGTCCGCAATGGAAGTCGGATAGGATATGTTGCAGGGATGCTCCATAGCCCCCTGTGGTGTAAGGCAGTAGCCGACACGTTCCCAACGGTATGGTCCAAAACGTTCTTCGAATTCGTCAAAGGCGTCCTGCAGATGGACGAACGAATTGCGCATGTCCGTGGTGTCGCCTGCTGCCGCCACCAGATCCACTGGTATTGCGCTACCGCCGACACTTGCGAACGCATCCTCAGCAACCACATACGTGCTGGCCGCCACTGAAGCCAGATAGCTCGGCACACTGCCTGCCATGCGCCAATGACTTTCCCACTGCCCACCGCCCAAGTCGGTCTCTGAGAGCATCTCGCCGTTGCACCATGCGTGCCTGTTCAGATCCGTGCGCACCATGAACTCGAAGGTGCTGCGCTCAACAAAGTTGTCGAAGCAAGGGAACCATGCACGGCCGTATGAGTGAGGTTGGGACTCGAAGGCAACGCCCAAGTTGTATATGATATTTCCGTTCGTGTAGAACCCACCCCAACCACTACCATCAACGGTTGGGTCCCCTTGATAGTGAATAGTCAACTCCAAGGTGTCTGTTGGGTTGTGCGGTGCGTCCAACGTAATGTCCAACAGTTCCCCTGTTTGGCTGAAGAAGAGCGGAGCATTGTTGAACGAGACGGAGTCCACCGTAAGTGCCAGCAGGTCAAGCGGCAGGTGGTCTATTCCGCTCACCTTGGGTGCGAACCGCAGCGTGGCGCTGGCAGCAATGACGTTCTGGTCGACCTGCGTCAGGTCGAGCGCAATGGTGGTATGCAAAATGTCGATACTGTCGCTGCGCGTCGCACTAGCTTTCAAGTGCGCGGGGTGAACATGCGTCGTGGCGTTCCGGCTCAGCTGACAGGTCTGGGCATCCAGTCCCACGGTTGAAAGTAGAAGAATGGTCGGCAGGAGAATGAGGCGCGTCATCGTCATGGTTCGGTCACGAAAGTCCGCGGCAAGGTAGCGCCACACGAAAGTCGACTTCCGCTCCGTTCACCACTTGGGATCCCTACATTTGATCATGCCCTTGGGTTCCTTAGACCGTAGGCCAGCACACATTTTCGCTTATGAAACCGAGCACCGAACTGCACGATCTTATCAAGTCGTTGAACAAGTCGGAGAAGCGCTTTTTCAAGCTCCACAGCGCACTCCAAAGTGGCCCGAAGAACTACCTCCGGATCTTCGAGGCAGTGGACAAGCAGGATGTGTATGATGAGGATCAGATCAAGAAACTGTTCGCAAAGGAAGCCTTCATCAAACACTTCCCCAGTGAGAAGAACCATTTGTACAAACTGATCCTGAAGGCGCTGCGCGCGTATTATTCAGAGAACAACGTAAGCAGCATTCTGAAGCAGGAGATCAAGAACATCGAGATCCTATATCAGAAAGCGTTGTATGACGAATGCAACAAAGTGTTGCACCGAGCGAAACGGTTGGCCAAGGACAACGAACGCTTCTACTACTGGTTCGAATTGTTGAACTGGGAGAAGATGTTGTTGGAGGAAGCGTACGAGAGCGGGGAATTCACCAAGGACCTTGATGCGCTGATCGAAGAGGAGCGGGACGTGATCGAGAAACTTCGGAACCTGGCCGCCTATCACATCCTGTACAGTAAGATCAACTATGTGTTCCGCAGTGGTGGTTACGTGCGTAGCGATGAGGAGCACGCTATGGTGGAAGAGATCAGTGAGCATCAGTTGATCAAGGGCAAGAACACCGCCTTGAGCCAACGCGCGGCTACCATCTGCTACTACACTCAAGGCTTTTGCCATTGGGCGAAACGCGACTGGAAGACCAGCTTGGAGAAATTCACGAAAGTGAAAGCCATTCTGGATGGTCATCCTCATCTAAGGATCGACCTTACGAAGCGGTATATCCGAACGCTTCAGTACATCATACTTGGTCAGATCGAGCTCGGGGATCACAAGTCGGCACGCGAGAACATCAAGCTCATGCGCTCGTTGAAGGATACCGAAGGCTTCGACGGGATCGACATTCGGGTGCAGACATTCACGGCCAGTTACGTGAGTGAGCTGCGCTTGCTGGAGCGGATGGGCGAGCATAAGAAGGCGGTTGAACTGGTGCCGGCTATCCTGCAAGGCATTGAGGACCTGGGCCCCCGGCTGAACAAGGAATATGAGATCGAATTCTGGTATAATCTGGCCGTTGTGCATTTCGGCGCCGGCGAGGTGAACAAATCGCTCTTCTGGTTGAACAAAGTGCTCAATGACCCGGAGCCGACGCTGCGTCAGGACATCTTCGCATATGCCCGTCTGTTCAATTTGGTGGTGCACTACGAGCTGGGCAACTTCGACCTTCTGGAGTATATCGTGCGGAGCACCCAGCGATTCCTCAGCAAGCGGCACCGCGCATTGGAGGTGGAGAACGCCCTGATCGATCACATCAAGAAATTGGCCCGGGCGCAACAACCGCAATTGAAACGCGACCTCTTCAAGTCATTGCACGATGAACTGGTCCGTTTGTTCAAGGACCCGAACCAAAGCTTGGTGTTGAAGTACTTTGACTTTCTCAGCTGGACACAGGCCAAGATGGAGGGGGTTTCCTACGGTGAACTGATGAAGGCCCGCCTCTGACCTTCCCTCAACGCGTACCGGCCAGCTCTTTCGCGAACGTTATGGTGAACTCGGTGCGGCGGTTGGCCTGATGTGCCTCTTCGCTGCAGGCAACGCCGTTCGTGCAGCCGTTTACCAAGCGCTCCTCGCCATAGCCTCTTGCTGTAATGCGGCCCGGATCGGCGCCATGCCGGATCAAGTAATCAACTGTACTGTTCGCGCGACCGTCAGAAAGAACGAGGTTGTAAAGATCGCCCCCGCGAGAGTCGGTATGCGAACCCAACTCGAAACTCAGGTCAGGGTTATCCTTTATGATATCCACCAACTTATCGAGTTCCGCGGCCGCGTCCGGGCGTATTTCCCAGCGATCATAATCGAAGTAGATGTTCTTGATAGCGATCGGTTTGTTCAATTCGATCGTTCTAAGGACAAGAGCCGCGAAGAGCGTGTCGCTTCCCGCGATGCCCTTCGTGCTGATACGCTTTCTTGCTGCGAGATACCCGGGATGCTGAGTGGTGATGTCGTAGAGGCTCTCGGGAGCCAGCTTGCACGAAAACCTGCCGTCACGTCCGGTCAGAACAGTTTGCTCCTCCATTGTCTCTACGTTCAATACTGTTGCTTCCACATTGCTCAGGAACCCGATGCTATCGCTTACCATTCCATCGAGTATGAAGATCCGCTCCTGATAGATGAACGCGTGTATCCGGTCGTTACCTGTTCGATCACTGCTCAAGTATCCGTTGTTGTTGGTCGCGTTCATTACAAAACCGAAATCATCGTGGGCCGTGTTGAGCGGATAGCCGAGATTCTCCGGCTCAGACCACCGACCATCGCTTTCATGGGTGCTGAAGATGTCCAGCCCTCCCATGTTCTCGTGCGCCGTGCTGGCGAAGTACAGGGTGTGCCCGTTCACGGTGGGGAACAGCTCGTTGCCCGCGGTATTCACCGTCGGGCCGAGATTGGTCGGTTCGCCCCAGCCCGTTCCATTGTCCACGCTTTTCCAAATGTCAGTGCCACCATGGCCTCCGGGCCTGTCACTTGCGAAATAGAGCGTTCGTTCATCGCTGCTCAGAGCCGGATGTCCGGTGGAGAAGTCGTCACCGTTGAAGGCGAACGCTCGAATGTCGCCCCATTCGCCTGCGTCGCTTAGTGAGGCCCGGAACATCATTAGATGACTCACATCCCCGTCGTCCTTTCCGAGTTTGTGACCCGTGTAGTGACTCCGTGTGAAGTACATCGTTCGACCGTTCTCACTGAAAGCAAGCGGACCTTCATGCCATTTTCCGTTCACTTGGCCAGGTAGTGCTTGGGCATTCAGCCAGGTCACCATCGTTTTCTTCTCGCTGTAGTACAGATCAAGGTAGCTGAGCCCGTTCCAGGGGTTCGCATTCGCAAGTGGCGCGTCCTGTTCGCCCACTACAACAAGGCCATCTCGGTATGGGGTTGCGCTGAAAGCATTGCGTATACCAGGAAGTACCAGTTCATTCACCACGAAGCGCGTGGTGTCTTTATAGAACGACCTGTAGGCCAAGCACGATGCATAAAGATCCTGGGCGGTCCGGTCTTCCGGGTTCTCGCTGAGCACGCGCATGAATTGGTCAGCCGCTTTGTTCCGTTGCCCCAGTTCCATAAGGACTTGGCCGTAGTGCAGGGCTTCAGAATCAGTGAGGCGTGTCATACTGTCGGCACTGGCGAAGCGCTCTGCGGCCTTGGTGTTACTGCCTTGCATGCGTGCTGCCTCAGCAGCGCGTACGAGTGCAGGTCGGTCCATCTTCGATACCGGCACCTTGTCATACATGGTAATGGCCTTTTGGTAAGCCATACGGCCATAGGCCTGATCAGCTTGTTGAAGGCGCATGCCGGCGCAGCCTGCAAGGAGTGCGGCGGAGGCCACTGGCACAAGGGTGAAGTTGAGGATCGCCTTCATCAGAAGTAGCGGGGTGTTTTGATCTTGATCGTTTCTTTTCCGAAATCGAAACCGAGCATGAGTTCGTGCGAGCCGGTTGTGTACGCGCGCAGCTTGTTCAACGCGACGTCATAGGCATAGCCGGCGCGCAGCCGTGGCGTTATCTGGTACTCCACCATGCCCACGATCGCATCGCCGGTGCGGTAGCCTGCTCCGAGCCAGAAACGTTCCTTGTACAATACGTTGCAGTTGATGTCCGCTTCGATCGGTGCGCTCAATTCGTACTTCACCAGGAACGATGGCTTCAGGTCGAAGTTCTCGTTGAGGTGAAAGAGCTTTCCGGCATTCAGGTAGAAGTGATTGG
>CADECG010000025.1 GCA_902825795.1 uncultured Bacteroidota bacterium | reverse complement strand
GAGTTTGCCACCGGGCAAGCCGATGCACTGGAACGGCCTTTCGGTGCCGCGCCCAACACTCACAGCAGTACCCTCGAACAGCACGAGCGATGGATAGAGGTACACCGCCGACATGTTCGGGAGGTTCGGGGAGGGCTTCACCGGTAGGTTATAGTAGGTCTTGTGATCGTATCCCTCGCACGCCACAACAGTAAGGTCGCATTGTGCCCCATCCTTCAACCAATGCTCGCCGTTGATCATACGGGCGTACTCCCCTACCGTCATACCATGCACCAGCGGCACAGGATGCAGGCCAACGAAGGACGAGTGCTCCGGCCGTAGCACAGGACCATCGACGAAAAAGCCGTTGGGGTTCGGCCGATCCAGAACGATCAGCGGTTTGCGTTGCTCAGCACAAGCCTCCATCACGTAGTGCAGTGTACTGATATACGTGTAGCACCGCACACCCACATCCTGCAGGTCGAAGAGGATCACATCGACATCCGCCAAGGCTTCCGGCGTTGGCTTCTTGTTATCGCCATACAAGGAGATCACCGTAAGACCAGTGCGCGCATCGCGCTCATCGCCTACATGTGCACCCGCGTCAGCATCCCCGCGAAAGCCATGTTCCGGACTGAAGACCTTCTTCACGTCAACGCGCAGCGCGAGCAGCGAATCGACCAGCGATACGCCGTCTATGAGGCCCGTGTGGTTCGTGACCACCGCGATCCGTTTGCCCACGATCCGCGACAAGTACTCACCCGTGCGCTCCGCGCCGACCATCGGCGCAACAGCGGGCTCGGAAGCAAGCACCGCTTGGGTCGATACCACCGGAACAGAGCCATCCTTCGGAGGCTGTTGCCTGGCCGGAGCAACCTGGGTGCAGGCCGGGGTAGTGCAAACAATGCCCGCAACCAAGGCAGCTATCTTCGGCCGCCACCTGAACCTGCCTGTCCGGCAGGTAGGTGGAACGGCCAACGTGGGTTTCGCACATTTCATCGCGCAGCGCATCCTTTCGGCCAAAGATCGTCACGACCGGCTATCGCGCCCCATCGTATGGATCGCTGTGCTCGGGATCGTGATCGGCATGGCGGTCATGATCATCACCGTTGCCATCAGCACCGGTTTTCAGGACGAAGTGCGCAACAAACTGATCGGTGCGGGCGGCCACCTGCAGATCACCAGCATGCAGCAGACCGATGCCAAGGAAACCCCGCGCATCTCGGTGAACCAAGCATTCTATCCGCACTTGGACACGTTGCCCGGCGTTCGACATATTCAGGTGTATGCCACCAAACCGGGCATCATTGAAACCGAGGAAGAGATACAAGGTGTGATGGTGAAAGGCGTTGACGCCGACCACGATTGGACCTTCCTGCAACAACACTTGGTGGCTGGATCGGTCCCTGCGATCACGGCGGAAAAGAGCGACAGCTCAGGCCACAACAATGAGATGCTGCTGAGCCAATGGATGACGGAACGGTTGGGCATTGGTGTTGGCGATACGATCACCGTCTACTTGGTAAAGGGTCGGGAGGACATACGGCCACGGAAATTCAATGTGTGCGGGATCTACCGCACCGGGTTGGAGCAGTTGGACCAGCAAGTGGTGTTCATTGACATTGGGCACCTGCAGCGCTTCAGTGGCTGGGGCCTGCAGGCGGAGATCAGCGTTGGCGACGTGGAGGACGGTCGCTTCGTGACCATCACAGCTTCGGCTTTTGGCGGCGACCGCAACTACACCTACGAATGGCCCGGCACCGACCTGAAAGGCCCGGGACCCCACCGTGTTCAAGTGTGGGACTGGCACAACCCGAACTGGCGGCCCGACCAATTCCCCACAGAACCCAAGGACACCTCCTTCACGTTGGTGGTGCACGACAACAGCGGCACCAACCCCGACACGTCCAGTGTGCGGATCGTCCCGGATCTATCAATACCTATCACACATAGTCTGGGGACAGACTGGGTCGTGCAACGCGCACGAGTTGAACGCTCCCATGTTGGCAGCACGCATGAACAGTATGTGGGTGGCTTCGAGGTCGCACTGGAGAGCTACAATGATCTCATCGCGATGGACGATGTCATCTACCAGGATCATTTGGGGTACGGGATGCGCACGGTCACGGTGCGGCAGCGATCCCCGGAAATGTTCGCATGGCTCGAATTGCTGGACACGAACGTTTGGGTGGTGATCGTGCTGATGACCATTGTTGCCATCATCAACATGACAAGTGCGCTGATCATCATCATTCTGGAGCGCACGGCCATGATCGGTGTGCTGAAATCGCTGGGCAGCCCGAACGGGGTCATCCGGCGCATCTTCCTTATCGATGCGACGTACATTCTGGGCATCGGCATACTCTCGGGCGACCTGTTGGGAGTTGGCCTGTGCTTCCTGCAACGCTGGACAGGTCTCGCCACGCTCAACATGGATGTGTACTATGTGCATGCCGTGCCGGTAGCGATCGACCCCTTGCCGATCGTTGCGCTGAATGTGGGTGTATTGCTGGTCTGTTTGGCGGCTCTCGTGCTACCGAGCATGTTGGTAACGCGCATTCCGCCGGTGCGCGCCATACAGTTCGATTAGGGCGGTCATGACCGCCCCCGATGACCCTCCTACCTTCGCCCGATCGATAGCACAATGAAGATCCACGACAACATCCTATCCACCATCGGCAATACACCGATGGTGCGCATCAACCGCCTCACGAAAGACGTTGCGGCCACGGTACTGGCCAAAGTGGAAACCTTCAACCCCGGCAATAGCATCAAGGACCGCATGGCGTTGAAGATGGTGGAAGATGCCGAACGGGATGGCCGCTTGAAACCGGGTGGGACGATCATTGAGGGAACGAGCGGCAACACCGGGATGGGCTTGGCCATAGCAGCCATCATCAAGGGCTACAAGTGCATCTTCACCACAACTGACAAACAAAGCCGGGAGAAGGTGGACATCCTGCGCGCCTTCGGCGCGGAAGTGATCGTGTGCCCCACCAACGTCGATCCCGAGGACCCGCGCTCCTACTATTCCGTGAGCTCACGTCTAGTGGCTGAAACCCCGAACAGCTGGAAAGCGAACCAGTACGACAACCCCAGCAACAGCCAAGCACATTACGAGACCACAGGACCCGAGATCTGGGAGCAGACCGGTGGCAAGATCGATCACTTCGTGGTTGGCGTGGGTACAGGCGGGACCATCTGCGGTACCGCGAAATACCTGAAGGAGAAGAACCCGAACTTGAAAGTGTGGGGCATCGATACCTATGGATCGGTCTTCAAGAAGTTGAAGGAGACGGGCATCTTCGACAAGAACGAGATCTACCCGTACATTACCGAAGGCATCGGCGAGGATTTCGTTCCGCAGAACGTGAACATGGACCTCATCGATCACTTCGAGAAAGTGACCGACCGCGACGCGGCGATCATGACGCGACGTATCGTGAAGGAGGAAGGCATCTTCGTGGGCAACAGCGCAGGCAGCGCTATGGCCGGGCTGCTCCAGTTAAAGGACAATTTCAAGAAGGGCGAAGTGGTGGTGGTGATCTTCCACGACCACGGCACGCGGTACGTGGGCAAAATGTTCAACGACGATTGGATGCGCGAGCGCGGCTTCCTCGTGGAAGAAAAACCCACCGCTGGCGACCTGCTGAAAGGCAAGGACCTGGGACTGGTCTCGGTGGAGGCGGAGGAGCCCGTGCTCATCGCCATCGAGCGCATGCGCAAGCACAACATCGATCAGCTACCTGTAATGGAGAATGGAAAGCCGGTCGGTACCATTACCGATGCGCGCCTTTTTGATGCGATCCTTGAGGATGCCGAAGTGCGCCATCAGAAGTCACGCACCGTAATGGGCCCCGCCCTGCCGGTGATCCCGCAGGACAGCAAACTGGAGGATGTGGCCAAACGCTTGGGCAACGGCTCACCAGCCGTGCTCGTGCAAATGCCCAATGGCTTGGGTATTCTTACCAAACAAGACATTATCGGAAAACTGAAATAACACATGAAACAACTGCTTCTTCCGATCGCGCTTATCGCCTTCGCGGCTTGTGGGGATCAAACTAGCAAGGGAACCGAAGCCGCCTCCACGAACACTGTCGTCGGCGCAGCAAGGTCAAAACCATGGGTGGATCAGGCAACGCTTGAAGCATTGCCCAAGGATGCCAACTCCATATCGAAAAGTGGTGAGCCTGTACCAGCATCAGGGGATGCTTATGTAGCCATGGCCAGGAACTTGTCCAGCGACGACAAGCAAACCCGCATCACGGCGGTAAGAGCCATCTCGCTTACTATGGCCGGAGCCAAGAGCGACTACGCAACCGCATTGGACCAGCAGATCCCGCGCTACCTGTCCACCCATGCGCGTGAGTTCCTTGGCCTCTTCAATCCACCGAACAATATGGGTAAGATCGAACTGCAGGCCTGGGCCGAACGTTTGAGAGGAGGACCCAAGTCCACCGGGTTGACAACTGAGGCAAGTGAGATCCTTCGTGGTATGAAGTCAGTCTGCTCGGACTGTACACAGAGCGAGATCGAGGTACTCGACTTGTTCGTAGGCATGGCCACAGGGCGGGGTGGAAAGGGCGGCAAGGGGGGATTGAAGTAGGATCGTATGATCCATCTGCGACCCGGCTTCCTTGTTTGCGCACTTGTAGCTGCATCCTGCGGTAACCCGGATCCTGCCGCAGGCTCCTATCAATTCACTAAGGCGCAAGAGGACTCGCTCTTGGTTGGGGACTATCTCTTTGTTTCAAAAGATCAGCAGACCCCTGCGGCCGATCCTTGCGATCCACGATTGATGCCCGGATATAGTACCGCTGCGCAATTGGCCCGCAACATTGCCAACAACAGACCATGGGATGCTGCCGATGAACCCGCAGCACTTGCGCTGATCGACAGCTTTCAGCACTCACCGCATCACGCCTTCTATTCCGCCGTCCTGTTGCGCAGCATCGGGAAGGCCGATGGATACTACGCTGAGCCTCTTGGTATGGCGATCCACGACGATCTGCTGGACTGTCCTTGCTCATTGCTGTCCTGCTGTTGGGAGAACGGGTGCGATGGTCACAAGGGTTTGCTTTTGTGGTCTCAGGCCATTGCAATGGAGATCCTTATCGAGCATGAGGACGATCCTTGGTTGGGATTCTTGGCGTACGGGGCGAAGGTGGAGGCACGAGCCAAAGTCGAATGCGACCTCCAGACAGGCTCCAGAGCGAATGAGTTTCTCTATGAGATCGGTCGGCATGTGAAGCGGGCGGTCGAACGTGACTCCTTGGATGCGCACCTCTGAGAACACACCCACGCAGGTCGACCAGATGGGCCGCTCGGTCCTGGTGCCTACGCATCCCCAACGCATCATCTCCCTCGTCCCCTCCCAAACCGAGCTGCTTTATGATCTCGGCTTGGGCGAGCGCGTGGTCGGGATCACCAAGTTCTGCATACATCCTGATACGTGGTTCCGCACGAAACACCGTGTGGGCGGCACCAAGAAAGTGGACATGGTGAAGCTCCACGCCCTGAAGCCTGACCTCGTCATCGGCAACAAAGAGGAGAACGATCGCAAGGACATCGAAGTGCTGGAGAAGGAATTCCCGGTGTGGATGAGCGACGTGCGCGACCTGTCCGGAGCACTTGACATGATCCGCCGACTTGGCGATCTCACAGGCACGCAAGCCAAAGCGGAAAATCTGGCCTCGAACATCAGCAAGGGATTCGCGGAGGTTCGCCCGTTGGACCCGCCCCTCACCGTGGCGTACTTCATTTGGCGGGAACCGTTCATGACGGCGGGTCAAGGCACGTTCATCAACGACATGCTTCACCGGTGTGGATTGGTGAACGTGTTCGACGAGGGCGACCCGCGCTACCCCGAACTCACTGCCCGCGAAGTGGCCGAGGCGGACCCGGATATTATTCTACTTCCCTCCGAACCCTATCCGTTCACTGAAAAGCACATTGCCGCGTTCAACATGATCTGCCCGGGCACTCCGGTGCGTTTGGTGGATGGTGAGCTGTTCAGCTGGTACGGCAGTCGGCTGCTCAAAGCACCTGCTTATTTCAACGGTCTGTTGAGCACACTATCGGCCTGAAGCGGCCGTTGAGGGGCACGTACTTTCGCCCACCCCTTGCCGATGCCGCGCATCCATGCCCTGTTCTTGTTGCTTGTGCTGGCGCTCAGCGTCAGCGCGCAACGCGTGGGCATAGTGCTCAGTGGCGGCGGCGCAGTGGGCATGGTGCACATCGGGGTGCTGAAGGCATTGGAGGAGAACGACATCCCCATCGATTGCATCGCCGGGAGCAGTATGGGGGCCTTGATCGGTGGGATGTACGCTGCCGGATACTCGCCCCAGGAGATCGATTCGGTGTTCAATACGGACCTGAATAAACTAATGGCGAGGGGTGGGATCGAGGATGAGTACATGTACTACTTCAAGCAGGATGCACCGGATGCCTCTCTGGTGACGGTCAAGTTGGATCTCGACACCACCATTCAATTAAGCCTGCCCACCAACCTGCGCAGCCCGGTGCTCATCGACTTTGAACAGATGCGGAGTTTCGCTCCGGCAAGCGCGGCGGCCGGATACAACATGGACAGCCTCTTCGTCCCGTTCCGATGCGTCGCCAGCGACATCACCGCGAACAGACCGGTCATTTTCTCCAAAGGCGATCTGGCACAAGCTGTTAGGGCCAGCATGAGCTACCCGTTCTACTTCAAACCCATCCGTGTTGATGGGCATTTGATGATGGACGGTGGGCTCTTCAACAACTTCCCGAGCGACGTGCTGTACAACGCGTTCCTACCCGATGTGATCATTGGCAGCAATGTGGGCAACAATGGCCCTCCCCCCAACGAGGACGACCTGATGAGCCAGTTGCGCGCAATGATGCAGCAGCAAACGGATTACACCATTCCCTGCGAGCACAGCGTGATCGTGCTACCGCAAAGCGCCACGACGCTGTTCGATTTCAGCGATCCAGCCACCACGATCGAGGACGGCTACAAGGCGACCATGGCACGGATGCCGGAGATCAAGGCGATGATCGAGAAATACCGCACTGCTGAAGACACCAAGGTGCGACGCGCGGATTGGAAGCGAAAGATGCATGCGCCCGTTTTCGGCGATGTGCGCATTGAGGGCTTGACGAAGAAACAATCGAAATATGTGGAACGCACACTGCTGGGCCGTGATCCGCAGCCGCTGACCACGGCCGAACTGAAACCCCGCTATTTCAGACTGTATGCGGACAACAACGTGGCCGGGCTGCATCCGAAGTCCACCTACAACCCGCAGAACGGGAACTATGATCTTGAGTTGTTGGTGAAGCGTGAGAAGAAGCTGGATGTGCGGTTCGGAGGGATCTTCAGTAGTCGACCGATCAACACCGGGATGGTCGGCTTGCGCTACAACATCTTCGGGCGCGCCAGCGCCCGTCTGGAAGCGCTTTCCTACTTCGGAAAATTCTACGCGGCCGGGCAAGCCAAGCTGCGCATCGATTTCAGTACGAAGATCCCGTTGTACGTGGAGCCTGCCTTCACCATCCATCGCTGGGATCATTTCAGCAGCTTCACCACGTTCTTCGATGAAGTGCGGCCCAGCTACATCGTGCTCCGCGAGAGTTGGGGTGGCGTAAGCACCGGGCTGAGCGTTGGCAACAAGGGGCTGTTGCGCTACGACTTCAAATACGCCCAGAGCCGTGATAGCTATTACCAGTCGCTCGAGTGGAGTGCGATAGACACGGCTGACGTTACCGAGTTCAATTACGCCACCACCGGCCTGCTGCTCGAGCGCAACAGCCTCAACCGGAAACAGCACGCGAACGCCGGCGAGTGCTTGAAGGCGGAACTGCGGTATTTCGGCGGCAATGAGGTGACAACGCCCGGGACCGTTGGTGAAACTTCCCGCGAACCCATCGGCCATCACCACGAATGGCTCGTGGCAAAAGTCACGCTGGACAAATATTTCCTGCCGCGTGGGGTGTTCAAATTCGGCTTCCTGTTGGAAGCGGTGTACAGCGGCTATCCGTTCTTCAGCAACTACACGGCCACCGTTGCGCGGGCACCGGTGTTCCAACCGACGCCGGAAAGCAAGACGTACTTTCTTGAGGATTTCAGGGCCAGCCAGTACGCCGCTGGTGGCGTGCGCACGATCATTGCCGTGGCCAAGAACAAGTTCGATCTGCGGCTGGAGGGCTATGTATTCCAGCCCTACAAGAAGATCCAACGATCGGAGGACGACGGCTCGACGGAAGGCACTGCGATCTCCGACCGCTACTTCCTGGCCAGCGGCTCGCTCATCTACCAGAGCCCCATCGGACCGGTCTGGTTCAATACCAGCTACATCGACGGCCTAACGAACCCATGGGCTGTTAGCCTGAATTTCGGGTACGTGATCTTCGCGCAGCGGGCGCAGGAGTGACCGGGCTCTGAGATAGCCCTGAAGCACATCATCGAAATAGTGTTCGTCTTTTTCGGATCGACTGGTCAGACACATCCTTTCGACCTTAACGCAAACAGCCCCCGACTTTCGCCGGGGGCTGTTCCTTGTGTTAGGTAAGGTCAGGCCTGTGCGGCCGGTCCACCAAAATTCATCGGGATCTGGGGCATCTCGGTGTCCTTGATCTGGCCGTGTACCTGCTCGAACTTGCTGATGTTGTCCGCAAGCGCACGCATCAGTCGTTTGGCATGCTGAGGGGTGAGGAGCACACGGGCCCTCACTTTCGCCTTGGGCACCCCCGGCATAACGCGCACGAAATCGAGCACGAATTCCGAGTTGCTGTGGGTGATGATGGCCAGATTGCTGTAGATGCCATCAGCCACCTCCTCGCTGATCTCGATGTTCAGCTGGTTGCCCTTGGGTTTTTCGGTCTCGGCCATGGTGCTTCTGTTCAGTCCTCGGTAACCGCAACAACACGCTCAGCGGCCATGCGCTCCATATCGTCTTTGTTGCCAACGATGTTCTTCTGGAAGCGACGCGTACCGGTACCGGCAGGGATCAAGTGACCAACGATCACGTTCTCCTTCAAGCCGGTGAGGAAATCCTCCTTCGCGCTCACAGCAGCTTCGTTCAGCACCTTGGTCGTTTCTTGGAACGACGCAGCGCTCATGAAGCTCTCCGTTTGCAAGGAGGCACGGGTAATACCCTGCAACATGGTGCGCGCGGTTGCGGGCGCCGCGTGGCGGGCCTCAACCGGTTTCGCATCCTTCCGCTTCAGGGCGCTGTTCTCATCGCGCAATTTGCGTGCGGTAATGATCTGGCCTTCCTTGAAGCTGGCGCTGTCGCCGGCATCAACAACGACCATCAGGTCGTAGATGCCGTCGTTCGCACTCATGAACTCGGACTTGTTGACGCTCTGCTTCTCGAGGAAGCGGGTATCGCCTGGATCCTCGATCTCGACCTTGCGCATCATCTGGCGCACGATCACCTCGAAGTGCTTGTCGTTGATCTTCACACCCTGCATGCGGTACACCTCTTGTACCTCGTCAACGAGGTACTCCTGCACACGCGTGGGACCCTGGATATCCAGGATGTCCATCGGGCTGATGCTGCCATCGCTCAACGGGGCACCCGCCTTGATGAAGTCGTTCTCCTGCACAAGGATGTGCTTGCTCAAGGGAACGAGATAGGTCTTGCGTTCGCCGGTACGGCTCTCCACGTTGATCTCGCGGTTACCGCGTTTGATCTTGCCGTAGGAGATGATACCATCGATCTCACTGACCACAGCGGGGTTGCTCGGGTTACGCGCTTCGAACAGCTCGGTAACGCGTGGCAGACCACCGGTGATGTCACCGCCCTTTCCACTGGTACGGGGGATCTTCACCAGCACGTCGCCGGCTTCGACCTTATCACCCTCTTTCACCATGATGTGCGCACCGACTGGCAGGGAGTAGCTCTTCACTTCCTCCTTGCTCTTCAGGTCCATGATCTTGATCGTGGGGTTCTTGCGCTTGTCGCGACTTTCCACGATCACTTTCTCGGTGAACCCGGTTTGTTCGTCGATCTCCTCACGGTAGGTGACGCTCTCTTCGATGCTCTCGAACTCGAGCTTACCGCTCAGTTCGGAGATGATGACGGCGTTGTACTGGTCCCATGTGCAGATCACGTCGCCCTTCTTCACTGACTTGCCGTTCTTGGCGTACAGGAAAGCGCCGTAAGGGATCACGCTCGTGGTGAGCACAATGCCCGTGTTGGTGTCAACGATGCGCATTTCCGTGCTGCGGCTGATGACCACCTCGGCATCATCGCCTTTGCGGTCCTTACGCTTCACCGTGCGCAGTTCATCGATCTCGAGCTTGCCATCGTATTTGGCTTTCACCTCGCTTTCCTCGGTGATCTTACCAGCGACACCACCCACGTGGAACGTACGCAGTGTAAGCTGTGTACCGGGCTCACCGATGGACTGTGCGGCGATAACGCCTACAGCCTCACCAATGTGCACCATGTGATCTGTGGCATGGTTTCGGCCGTAGCACTTGCTGCATACGTCCTTCTTCTGCTCGCAGGTCAGCACGCTGCGGATCTCCACTTCCTCGATCGGGCTGGCACCGATGACCGCTGCAATGTCCTCGGTGATCTGTTCACCGCTCGACACGATGAGTTCGCCGGTCTGTGGGTGATACACATCGTGCACCGCACAACGGCCAAGGATGCGATCATGGAGGGACTCCACGATCTCCTCGTTCTTTTTCAGTGCTGTCGCCACCAGACCACGGAGCGTTCCGCAATCCTCGGCGTTGATCACCACGTCCTGCGCAACATCCACCAGACGACGGGTCAAGTAACCTGCGTCAGCGGTCTTCAGCGCGGTATCGGCAAGACCCTTACGGGCACCGTGCGTGCTGATGAAGTACTCGAGGATCGAAAGACCCTCTTTGAAGTTCGAGAGGATGGGGTTCTCGATGATGTCCTGCGAACCCCCACCACCGCTCTTCTGCGGCTTGGCCATAAGACCACGCATGCCGCTGAGCTGACGGATCTGCTCCTTGCTACCGCGAGCACCACTGTCCATCATCATGAAGATGGAGTTGAAGCCCTGACGGTCGGCCGCTAGGCGGTCCATCAACGTCTTGGTCACACGGCTGTTGGTGTGTGTCCAGATGTCGATGACCTGGTTGTAGCGTTCGTTGTTGGTGATAAGGCCCATGTTGTAGTTGCCCATCACTTCGTCCACTTCCTTCTGTGCGGACTTCACCAGTTTCTCCTTCTCATCGGGCACGATCACATCCTCCAAGTTGAAGGATAGACCGCCCTTGAAGGCGATGTTGAAGCCGATCTCCTTGATATCGTCGAGGAACTTGGCGGCTTTGGCAGTGCCAGCCGTTTTCAGCACGCGGCCGATGATATCGCGAAGTGCTTTTTTGGTCAGCAGTTCGTTGATATAGCCAGCCTCGTCGGGCACCACGTCATTGAACAATACACGACCAACGGTCGTCTCGATGATCTGGCTCTTGCCATCCACACCGGTCCAACGCACCTTGATCCAAGCGTGCAAGTCCACGCGGTTCTCGTTGTAAGCGATAACCACCTCCTCAGGGCTGTAGAACGTACGGCCTTCACCCTTCACAGGATGGTCCTTTTCGCTCTTGCGCCCTTTGGTGATGTAATACAACCCTAGCACCATGTCCTGGCTAGGCACCGCGATAGGCGCGCCGTTGGCAGGGTTCAGGATGTTGTGGCTGGCCAACATGAGCAGTTGGGCTTCCAGGATAGCAGCGTGTCCGAGGGGCACGTGTACGGCCATTTGGTCACCGTCGAAGTCAGCGTTGAACGCCGTACAAACGAGCGGGTGCAATTGGATGGCCTTGCCCTCGATCAGCTTGGGTTGGAACGCCTGGATACCCAGACGGTGCAGCGTTGGTGCGCGGTTCAGGAGCACCGGATGGCCCTTCAGCACGCTCTCCAAAATGTCCCACACCACGGGTTCCTTCTTGTCCACGATCTTCTTGGCGCTCTTCACCGTCTTCACGATACCACGCTCGATGAGCTTGCGGATGATGAACGGTTTGAAGAGCTCGGCGGCCATATCCTTCGGCAGACCGCACTCATGCAATTTCAGTTCGGGACCTACAACGATCACGGAACGTGCGCTGTAGTCCACACGCTTACCGAGCAGGTTCTGACGGAACCGGCCCTGCTTGCCCTTGAGCGAATCGCTCAATGACTTCAAGGGACGGTTACTCTCGCTCTTCACCGCACTGCTCTTGCGACTGTTGTCGAAGAGGCTGTCCACCGCTTCCTGCAACATGCGCTTCTCGTTGCGCAGGATCACTTCAGGTGCTTTGATCTCCACCAACCGCTTCAAGCGGTTGTTACGGATGATCACCCGGCGATAGAGATCGTTCAGATCGCTGGTGGCGAAACGGCCACCATCCAGGGGCACCAGGGGGCGCAACTCAGGCGGAATGACCGGTACCACCTTCACGATCATCCACTCGGGCTTGTTCTCGCGGCGCGTGTTTGCTTCACGCAGTGCCTCCACCACGTTGAGGCGCTTCAGTGCTTCGTTCTTACGCTGCTGACTGGTCTCGGTATTCGCCTTGTGACGCAGATCATAGCTCAAGGTGTCCAAGTCCAAACGACGGAGCAGGTCGTTCAACGCTTCAGCGCCCATTTTGGCGATGAACTTGTTCGGGTCACTGTCGTCGAGGTGCTGGTTGTCCTTGCCCAATTGCTCGAGCGCGTCGAGGTACTCTTCTTCCGTGAGGAAGTCGAGGTATTGTATAGCAACACCCTCCTTGTTCGTCGCAGTACCGGTGCCAGCTTGGATCACCACGTAGCGCTCGTAGTAGATGATCTGGTCGAGCTTCTTGGTGGGCAGGCCCAGCAAGTAACCGATCTTGTTGGGCAGGCTGCGGAAGTACCAGATGTGCGCCACCGGAACGGTGAGCGAAATGTGGCCCATGCGCTCGCGACGCACCTTCTTCTCCGTTACCTCCACACCGCAGCGATCGCAAACGATACCCTTGTACCGGATACGCTTGTACTTACCGCAGTGGCATTCGAAATCCTTTACCGGACCGAAGATCCGCTCGCAGAACAAACCATCGCGTTCGGGCTTGTATGTGCGGTAGTTGATCGTCTCCGGCTTGATCACTTCACCATGGCTGCGCTCCAGGATCAATTCCGGGCTCGCAAGACTGATGACGATCTTGTTGAAGTTGCTGGTCAGCTTTACATCCTTCTTCATCGTAGGTGCTGTTGAACGATCAGTTATTGATGGTTTCAGTGTTCTCCAAACTCACGTTGAGCGTGAGGCCACGCAATTCGTGGAGAAGCACGTTGAAGGATTCAGGGATACCCGGGGTCGGCATGGGTTCGCCTTTGACGATGGCCTCGTAAGCCTTCGCACGACCCTGCACGTCATCGCTCTTCACGGTGAGGATCTCCTGCAGGATGTTGGCGGCACCGAAGGCCTCCAACGCCCACACTTCCATTTCACCGAAACGTTGACCACCGAATTGGGCCTTACCACCTAGCGGCTGCTGCGTGATCAAGCTGTATGGTCCGATGGAACGTGCGTGCATCTTGTCGTCCACCATGTGCGCGAGTTTGATCATGTAGATCACGCCTACCGTAGCGGGTTGATGGAACCGTTCCCCGGTACCACCATCGTACAGATGCATCTTGCCGCTGCGGGGCAGACCGGCTTCCTCGGTTTCAGCGTTGATCTCATCGATCGTTGCACCATCGAAGATCGGCGTAGCATACTTACGACCCAGTACCATGCCGGCCCATCCGAGCACGGTCTCATAGATCTGGCCCAAGTTCATGCGGCTTGGTACACCCAGTGGGTTCAGAACGATATCCACCGGTGTTCCGTCGGCCATGTACGGCATGTCGGCATCGCGAACGATACGCGCCACAATGCCCTTGTTGCCGTGACGTCCGGCCATCTTGTCGCCGATGCTCAGCTTGCGCTTCGCGGCCACATAGACTTTCGCCAGTTTCACGATACCTGCTGGCAATTCGTCGCCGATGCTCACTTGGAATTTCTTCCGCTTGTAAGCACCGCCGATGTCGTTGTAGCGGATGTTGTAGTTGTGGATGAGCTGACGAGCGAGTTCGTTCGTCTTCTTGTCGCTCGTCCAATCCGTGGGGTCCACCGTCACGTAGTCGATGCCCTGTAGCACCTTGGCCGTGAACTTGGTTCCCTTCTTCACCATATCCTCCTTGTACTTGTTGAAGATGCCGTTGCAGGTGAGACCACCCATGAACTTCATCATCTTCTCCACGAGGAGATCCTTCAAGGTCGCGAGCTCCTTGTCGTAATCCTTGTCGATGGCCTCCAGAACTCCTTTCTCGTTGCCCTTGCTCTTCTTGTCCTTGATGGCGCGGCTGAAGAGTTTCTTGTCGATGACAATACCCTTGGTACTTGGAGGCGCTTTCATCGAAGCGTCCTTCACATCACCCGCCTTATCACCGAAGATGGCACGGAGCAGTTTTTCCTCCGGGCTTGGATCGGTCTCCCCTTTCGGCGTGATCTTGCCGATGAGGATATCGCCTTCGTTGATCTCGGCACCGATGCGGATCAAGCCGTTCTCGTCGAGGTCCTTCGTCGCTTCTTCCGAAACGTTCGGGATATCGGCGGTGAGTTCCTCCAAGCCACGCTTGGTATCGCGCACCTCCATGTTGTACTCGTCGATGTGGATCGAGGTGAACACGTCCTCGCGGCTCACGCGCTCGCTGAGCACGATAGCATCCTCGAAGTTGTTCCCCTTCCATGGCATGAACGCCACAACGAGGTTCCGGCCGATAGCCAGCTCACCGTCCTGTGTGCCGTAGCCTTCGCAGAGCGTCTGGCCCGCTGTCACCTTATCACCCTTGCGCACCAATGGGCGCAGGTTCATGCAAGTGCTTTGGTTGGTCTTCAGGAACTTGGTGAGCTTGTACTCTTTCTCGTCCCCTTCGAAGCTTACGGTGCGTTGGTCTTCGGTACGCTTGTATTCGATCAGGATGCGATCGCTGTCCACGTATTTCACAGTGCCTTCGCCTTCCGCGGTCAATAGCACACGGCTGTCGCGTGCAACCAGTTCTTCCAAGCCGGTACCCACGATCGGGGCCTCGGGCCGCAGCAGCGGCACGGCTTGACGCATCATGTTCGATCCCATGAGCGCACGGTTGGCGTCGTTGTGCTCCAGGAACGGGATCAACGACGCTGCGATCGACGCGATCTGGTTCGGCGCCACGTCCATCAAGTGCAGTTCGGTCGGCTCCACCACAGGGAAGTCGCCCATGAGGCGCGCTTTAACGCGGTGCCCTTCGAACGTACCGTCCTCGTTCACCAAGGCGTTGGCCTGGGCGATCATCTTGTTGTCCTCCTCCTCGGCGGTGAGGTAAACCACCTCGCTCTTCAGATCAACCTTGCCTGCTTTCACGTGGCGATAAGGCGTCTCGATGAAGCCGAGGCTGTTGATCTTGCTGTACACGCACAAGCTGCTGATCAAACCGATGTTCGGTCCTTCAGGCGTCTCGATGGTGCAAAGACGACCGTAGTGCGTGTAGTGCACGTCACGTACCTCGAAGCCAGCGCGCTCGCGGCTCAGACCTCCGGGTCCGAGTGCCGACATACGACGCTTGTGGGTGATCTCGGCCAGCGGGTTCGTCTGGTCCATGAACTGGCTCAACTGGTTCGTTCCGAAGAACGAGTTGATCACCGAGCTCAGGGTTTTGGCATTGATCAGATCGGTAGGCGTGAAGACCTCGTTGTCGCGCACGTTCATACGCTCGCGAATGGTGCGGGCCATACGGGCCAGACCCACGCCGAACTGGGCGTGCAACTGCTCGCCCACGGTACGTACACGACGGTTGCTCAAGTGGTCGATATCGTCCACATCGGCCTTCACGTTCACCAGTTCGATCAGGAACTTGATGATGCTGATGATGTCCTCTTTGGTCAATACGCGAACGCTCAGTTCGCTCTCGAGGCCGAGCTTCTTGTTGATCCGGTAACGACCCACTTCACCGAGGTCGTAACGCTGCTCACTGAAGAACAGCTTGTCGATCACGCCACGGGCGGTTTCGATATCGGGTGGTTCCGCATTCCGCAATTGGCGGTAGATCACTTCCACAGCTTCTTTTTCGCTGTTCGAGGTATCCTTTTGCAGGGTGTTGTAGATCAGCGCGTAATCGGCGGCGTTGATCTCCTTCTTGTGCAGGATCACGGTTTTGGCACCGCTCTCCGCGATCATCTCCACGTGGTGCTCTTCGATGATCGTTTCACGATCGATCAGCACTTCGTTCCGCTCGATGCTCACTACTTCGCCGGTATCCTCGTCCACGAAGTCCTCAACCCAGGTCTTCAGTACACGGGCAGCCAGCTTGCGGCCCACGCTTTCCTTCAGCGCGGCCTTGGTCACCTTGATCTCGTCGGCCAGGCCGAAGATCTCCAGGATCTGCTTGTCGCTTTCGAAACCGATGGCACGCAACAACGTGGTCACCGGCAACTTCTTCTTACGATCGATGTATGCGTACATCACGCCGTTGATGTCCGTGGCGAATTCGATCCACGACCCTTTGAACGGGATGACACGGGCGCTGTACAATTTGGTGCCGTTGGCGTGGCGGCTTTGGCCGAAGAACACGCCCGGGCTACGGTGCAATTGGCTAACGACCACACGCTCGGCCCCGTTCACCACGAACGAGCCTTTGGGGGTCATGTAGGGGATCTGGCCCAGATACACGTCCTGCACGATGGTCTCGAAATCCTCGTGCTCGGGATCGGTGCAATACAGCTTCAGCTTGGCCTTCAGCGGCACGCTGTAGGTAAGACCACGCTCGATGCACTCATCGATGCTGTACCGGGGCGGGTCGATGAAATAATCGAGGAATTCCAGTACGAACTGGTTGCGCGTATCGGTAATGGGGAAGTTCTCTTGGAAAGTCTTGAAAAGACCTTCGTGCGAACGGTTCTCCGGGAGGGTCTCGATCTGGAAAAACTCCTCGAAGCTCTTGAGCTGGATGTCAAGGAAGTCGGGGTAGTCTTTCGAGAGCAAGTTCGACCCGAAATCGATGCGCTTGTTCTTCTTGGTGGTGCTGGTCTTCGCCTGGGCCATGGGGTGCGATCGGGGTTGAAGTGAAGGAGGAAATACGTGGTACGGCATAAACGCCGCAGGCAGGCACGGACCGCTCCTTCAGCGGTCCGGCCTGCTCAATGCTTGGCGCGGAGGTGCTTACTTAACCTCAACTTCGGCGCCGGCTTCCGTCAGTTGCTGCTTCAGGCTCTCGGCTTCCTCTTTGGAAACACCTTCCTTCAGCGGCTTCGGAGCACCGTCAACGAGGTCTTTTGCCTCCTTCAGGCCCAGTCCGGTAAGCTCTTTCACGAGCTTCACCACGGCCAGTTTGTTCTGGCCACCGGCTTTCAGGATCACATCGAAGCTGGTCTTAGCTGCAGCGGCTTCGCCACCACCAGCACCACCACCAACTGCAACAGCAACGGCTGCAGCAGCAGGCTCGATGCCATAAGTATCCTTCAGGTATTGAGCGAGTTCGCTCACCTCTTTCACGGTGAGGCCCACGAGGGTATCGCCCAGTGATTTCACGTCTGCCATGTTATTCGGGTTGTTGAGATTTCTTGTGTGGAAGTGCGTAACGGGTTCAGGAAGTGCGTCAGGCTTTTGCTGCGCGTTCTTCCAATGATTTTACCAAGCCTGCGATCTTGTGGCCACCACCGCCTTGCAGGGCGCTGATCACGTTCTTGAGCGGGCTTTGGAGCAATGCAATGATGTCGCCGATCAGCTCCTCTTTGCCCTTCAGGCTGGTGAGGATGGCCAATTGGTCGTCGCCAACGAAGATGGCCTCATCGATCCACGCGCTCTTCAGCACGGGCTTGGGGCTCTTCCTGCGGAAATCGGAGATCACTTTGGCCGGTGCGTTGCCCTTCTGTGCGAAGAGCAGTGCCGTTTGGCCAACGAGTGTGGGGTACAGTTCGCTGTAGTCCTTGCCTTCGACACGCTCCAGCGCTTTGCGCAGCAGCGTGTTCTTCACAACGCGCATACGGATGCCGCTGGTGAACATGGCGCGACGCAGCTTGCTGGTCTGTTCGGCCGACATGGCCGAGCTATCGGTGAGGTAGAACACGTTCGCCTCGCTGAGCTCGCCGACGAGCTCATTGATCATGTTGTCTTTCTCTGTGCGGTTCATGTGGAAGATCGTTGGGGCCGATGATCATCGGCCCGTACATGTTTAGTTGGCTACGGTCCTTGCGTCCACAAGAACACCAGGGCTCATGGTGCTGCTGATACAAATGCTCCTGATGTAAACCCCTTTGCTGGTGCTGGGCTTCAGCTTCAGCAGGGTCTGCAACAGTTCGTTCGCGTTCTCGCTCAATTTCACGGCGTCGAAGCTGGCTTTGCCGATCACCGCGTGGATGATACCGGCCTTGTCCACCTTGAAGTCGATCTTACCGGCCTTCACCTCTTTCACGGCCTTGGCCACGTCCATGGTAACGGTACCGGTCTTGGGGTTCGGCATCAAACCGCGGGGACCGAGCACGCGGCCCAGTGCACCCACTTTCGCCATCACGGCGGGCGTGCAGATGATCACATCAACAGCGGTCCACCCGCCCTTGATCTTCTCAACGTACTCGTCCAATCCGGCCATGTCGGCACCGGCGGCCATCGCTTCCTCGCACTTGGCGGGGTCAGCGAGCACCAACACCTTCACGGTACGGCCGGTGCCATGTGGCAAGCTCACCGTTCCACGCACCATTTCGGTGCTCTTCTTGGGGTCAACACCAAGGCGCACGGCGATATCGACCGTTGCATCGAACTTGGTGGTGCTCACTTGCTTCACGATGCTGGTGGCCTCTGCGAGGTTGTAGCTCTTCGTGCTATCGAACTTGGCCATGGCGGCCTTGCGCTTCTTGCTCAGGGTCGGCATGGGTTCAAGCTTTTTCGAATGGGTTCGTACCGGTAACCGTAACGCCCATGCTGCGGGCCGTACCGGCCACCATGCTCATGGCGCTTTCCTCGGTGAAGCAGTTCAGGTCGGGCATCTTATCGAGAGCGATGGCTTTCACCTGCTCCCAATTGATGGTACCCACCTTCTTGCTGTTCGGGGTTCCGCTGCCGCCTTTGATCTTGGCTGCATCGATGATCTGCACCGCTGCGGGCGGCGTTTTGATCACGAAGTCGAACGACTTGTCGACGTACACGGTGATCACCACGGGGAGGACTTTGCCTGCCTTGTCCTGCGTGCGAGCGTTGAACTGCTTGCAGAACTCCATGATGTTAACGCCTTTCGCGCCCAATGCCGGGCCGATGGGCGGTGAGGGGTTCGCTGCCCCTCCTTTTACTTGGAGCTTCACCAGAGCTCCGATCTCCTTTGCCATTGCTTTCGAATTTGTGTCCTCTAGCGCCCTTGGTCAGGGCTCGGACGGGTTTACTTTCTCTATCCTTTCTGTCGGGGCGACGTTAACGTCGCCCTTACAACAGGACGACGCAAGCGTCATCCTATGACTCTTTCTCTACTTGCATGAAGCTCAGTTCCAGCGGGGTCTTACGCCCGAAGATCTTCACCATCACTTTCAGTTTCTTTTTCTCTTCGTTGATCTCCTCGATCACTCCATTGAAGCCATTGAAGGGACCATCGATCACCTTCACACCCTCACCGAGGTGGTAAGGATTGTTGTTCGATTCGGTGCTCTCGGCCAATTCGTCCACCTTACCCAGGATCCGGTTCACCTCACTGATGCGCAAGGGAACGGCATCGCCGCCCTTTTCGCTGCCGAGGAAACCGATCACATTGGGCAGTTGTTTCAACGTGTGCGCGATCTCGCCGGTGAGGTCCGCTTCGATCAGCACGTAACCGGGGAAGAAGTTGCGCTCTTTGCTCACCTTCTTGCCCTCGCGGATCTGGTAGAACTTCTCCATGGGGATTAGCACCTGGCTGATGTAGGTCCCCATGTTGGAACGCTTCACCTCCAGATCGATCATCTCCTTCACCTTCTTCTCCTTACCGGAGATGGCGCGCACCACGTACCACTTCTTCGTTGCTACCTCTGCCATCTTGAGACTATTGGAACAGAGTGTAAATGAACCCGACCATTCCTTTCCAGAATGACGTATTGCCCTGGCCCATGTTCTGGGCGCCGAAGATGTAGTCCATGACGAACACCAGCAACGCAAGGATCATGGCCGATACAAGCACCACGATGGCGCTGCCCTGCAGTTCCTTCCACGTAGGCCAACTCACTTTGTTGACCAGCTCGTTGTAGGACTCTTCGAGGTATGTCTTGAAGTTGGCCACGTTGATGTTCGGTGATGGGTGCTTGGCACGGGTGGCAGGAATCGAACCCGCAGCCTACGGTTTTGGAGACCGTCGCTCTACCAATTGAGCTACACCCGTTCGTTCTTGTTGGTTAGCCTTCGGTAGCTGGGGCCCGACAAGTCGGGCCCCCACTACCAATGGTGGTTGTTACTTCAGGATCTCGGTTACCTGACCGGCACCCACGGTACGGCCACCTTCGCGAATAGCGAAGCGGAGGCCCTTGTCCATGGCGATCGGTTGGATCAGGCTAACGTCGATCGTTACGTTATCGCCCGGCATCACCATTTCGCGACCGGCTTCCAGCGTGATCTCGCCGGTTACATCGGTGGTGCGGAAATAGAACTGCGGACGGTACTTGTTGTGGAACGGCGTGTGACGGCCACCCTCTTCCTTCTTCAGCACGTAGATCTCGGCCTTGAAGTGCAAGTGCGGGGTGATGCTGCCCGGCTTCGCGATAACCATACCGCGACGGATCTGGTCCTTTTCAATACCGCGGAGGAGGATACCGACGTTGTCGCCAGCCTCACCACGATCCAGGATCTTGCGGAACATCTCCACACCCGTGCAGGTGCTCTTGAGTTTCTCGCTCATCATACCAATGATGTCCACTTCGTCGCCGGTGTTGATCACACCTGCCTCGATACGGCCGGTTGCAACCGTACCACGACCGGTGATGGAGAACACGTCCTCCACGCTCATCAGGAAAGGCTTGTCCACCGCACGAACAGGCAGTTCGATGTAGGTATCAACAGCGTCCATCAGCTTCATCAGCTCGTCCACCCACTTGGCTTCGCCATTGAGGGCGCCGAGAGCGCTACCACGGATGATAGGCGTGTTGTCGCCGTCGTAGCTGTAGAAGCTCAACAGTTCGCGGATCTCCATTTCAACGAGGTCGAGCAACTCGACGTCGTCCACCATATCCACCTTGTTCATGAACACCACGATGCGGGGCACACCTACTTGGCGGCCGAGCAGGATGTGCTCACGGGTCTGTGGCATGGGGCCGTCCGTAGCAGCGACCACCAGAATGGCACCGTCCATCTGGGCGGCACCCGTAACCATGTTCTTCACATAGTCAGCGTGGCCTGGGCAGTCAACGTGCGCGTAGTGACGGTTGGCTGTTGAGTACTCTACGTGTGCGGTATTGATGGTGATACCGCGCTCTTTCTCCTCAGGAGCATTGTCGATCGAGTCGAAGCTGCGCACCTCGCTGAGGCCCTTGGAGGCCAGCACGGTGGTGATCGCTGCTGTCAACGTTGTCTTGCCGTGGTCAACGTGGCCGATGGTGCCCACGTTCACGTGGGGTTTGTCCCTCTTGAAAGTCTCCTTTGCCATGATCTCGGTGTTTGCTCCCGAACCTATCGGGTTGATTTGTTGTTGATGTTGCGGTGCCTGATCGCTGTGCGCGTTCTACTACTGTACCTGCACTTCCACCGATCCCTCGGGGAATTGCGTTTCTGCCGATTGAGCCTTTGCCGGGAATTGAACCCGGGACCTCTTCCTTACCAAGGAAGTGCTCTACCCCTGAGCTACAAAGGCCTACATTCTTATTGCTCATTCATCGATCGACGCAGAACGATGCGCTTTTCGATGTCGCAGAGCGGGAGACGAGATTCGAACCCGCGACATTCAGCTTGGAAGGCTGATGCTCTACCAACTGAGCTACTCCCGCGTTGATCCATTCACCCAGATCCGGCCGGTCGTCCCAAAGAGTGTGGCTCCTTGTGGTGGGGAGAACAGGATTCGAACCTGTGAAGCTGTGAAGCAGCAGATTTACAGTCTGCCCCCGTTGGCCACTTGGGTATCTCCCCTTGATCGGCGCAAGGAGCCAATGGAGGGACTCGAACCCACGACCTGCTGATTACAAATCAGCTGCTCTAGCCGGCTGAGCTACATTGGCAGGTACAGCAAGAGAAAGAACTACAGCCCTTCAACCGGGCACTCGTCCGGAAAAAGGACTGCAAATGTAGGATTAGTTCGGTAGCACCAAACGCCGACGGCCAAGGAAATTCCTTGGCCGTCGTTCCAGCCGGTGTTCCACCGGCGAAAGTGCTGGTTAAGAAGCCTTGCGCAACCGCACGGCTTTGGTGCGCTCCATCTGGCGCCGCAATGCTTCAGCAGCTTGGTCCACGGCTTCTTCGAAGGTGCGGCTGCGGCGCTGACTGAACAGGTCGCGACCGGGCACGGACAACCGCAATTCGGCCACTTTGTTCTCCCGGTTGCTGGTGTCCTTGTCGATCTTCAGAAAGACCTCCGCGTTGACGATACGATCGTGGAAGAGGGTGAGTTTGCCGAGTTTCTCCTGGATGAAGGCGATGAGTTTCTGGTCGGCATCGAAATGGATGGACTGGACTTGCACGTTCATGTTCTGGGAATTTTGGTTCGTTGTGTCGTGGTCATTCGCCGCCGCGCGGGTGGGCCTTCCGGTGTGCGTTGCGCAGTTTCTCCACGGTGTTGTGCGTGTACACTTGCGTTGCAGCGAGGTTGGCGTGGCCCAGCAATTCCTTCACGGCGTTCAGATCGGCGCCGTTGTTCAGAAGGTGTGTTGCGAAGGTGTGTCTCAAAACGTGTGGACTGCGTTTTCGTTGCGTGGTGGCCCTGCTAAGGTAGCGTTCCACGGTACGTTGTACGCTTCTTCTTGCCACGGGTTCACCGGTTTCCGATACCAACAGCGGCAATGCAACGGACTCCCCGCCCAGAGCGACTTTCCGGGCGTTCATATAGGTTATCAACACGTGGGCCAAGTGGTCGCTGAGCGGAATGATGCGTTCCTTGTTCCGTTTGCCCAGTACCCGCAAGGTGCGCGAGGCGGTATCCACATCGCCCGGACGCAGACCCAGCAGCTCGGCCAAACGCATACCGGTGCCGTAGAGCAGTTCAAGGATCGTGCGGTCCGTAAGGCCTTTGAAGGTGAGGGCGGCTTCATCTCCCGTGAACACCGCGGCCATGCGCCCTTCCTCAATGAATTCCGGTAAGCGCTTCGGCGTTTTCGGCGGCTCAATGAGCGCCGTGGGATCGCTATCCGCACTGCCCACGGTGCGGGCAAAACGGAAGAACGCCCGCACGGCACTGAGTTTCCGGTTGACGGTGCGGGGCGAATCGCCGCGCTCCAGCAAGTGCATCATCCACGACCGCACGGTGCGGTCATCGGCATGCTCCGCCCCTTCCTTACCGGTCTTCTCCTTGATGAACGCCGCCAATTGCCCCAGATCGCGCTGGTAGGCCAGTACGGTGTGCGGACTGCTGCGCCGCTCGTAGGTAAGGTGCTCTATGAAGCGCTGCAACAGCATGGAGAACCGGGGCTTTTAGGTCTTGAGCGCCCTGCGGGCGATTTCCTGAATTTGAACCACAGATGGACACAGATGAACACAGATGGTTCTGAGATGAACCCGATAGTCCTGCACGGAAAACAAAGAAGGGGAGACAACCACTCGTGGTCTTCTCCCCTTCAACGGGACTTGCTAACAGGTTGGTACTATTCCTCGTTGCGGAACATCTCGGTCTTGTACACCGCGCGGATGATCTCCTTGCGCCGCTCCACGCTGGGCTTTACGTAGGCCTTGCGCTTGCGCAACGCACGAAGCACGCCGGTTTTCTCGTACTTCTTCTTGAATTTCTTGAGGGCCTTATCGATAGCCTCGCCTTCCTTCACCGGGATGATCAGCATGCGCGTCGTTTTCTGTAATGGGGCGGCAAATATAGGCGGGGGAATGATCCGGGCAAATGGGTGGCGAAGCTGTCACCGGCCGAGCTTACAGCTGCTTCGAACACCGCGATGCCTTCTGGTGTGGTGGGCATGTTGGCACCTCCGGCCACATACTTCACACCTTTCTTCACGAGGGCCTTGGCGTTGTTGCCGTCCAGTTCGTTCTGCGTAGCGCAGGGCAGGGCCACAGGGCCGCCTGTATTGGTGCTGCGGGCACGGTTCAATAGAAGCTATAGGACAAACGCCGATTGAAAACCAATGCCTGTTTGAAGTTGTCCTTTCTTCTACCGCGATAGCACGTCCATGTGGTGATCAGGTTGGCCTCATCATAGGTGTACTCCTCAAGTTCCCCCCAATCAACGTTGTGTGCGGTCAATTTGCTTTTAAGCCTTTGCTTCTTGTCGAATTTGAGAACGACGGTTTCCAGAACCCTGTCTGGTGGAGCTATTCTCTCGCATCGTTTCATGCTGCCGTTGCTTCTGTAATAGTATCGCCACGTGTCATGCTCGTTGCTTTCAATAAGTCGTCCTTTCGTATCATACGCATACGAGAACACGAGCTTCTCATAATGATCATCCTTAAGGTACACGCGCTCGACCAGTTGTGCCAAGTGATCCGTTCCATCATAGGAAAAGTCCAATGATTGGAACAAGCAAGTGTCTCTGCATGTGTCGGACACGATGTGGTCCTCATTCTTGTAATTGCAGAACTCACAGGAATCCGGAAAGTAGTAGCCTAGCCTCTTGCTGATCCTGCCTCTGGTGTCATGAAAATAGGTGAACATATTGTGCCTGTCCTGTTCGGTCCTGGCCGAGTCGAACAGTTCAATTACGTTATGGTTGATGTCATATTTCCAAAGTTCCTTGTGGTCAATGATGTATATGAACCGGCGTGTGCAGTAACCCATTGAGTCATACTCGTGCTTGGTTGATCTGAATGCAGGTAAGCCCTCTCTGTATTGCCAGATCGTGATGTCCCTGACCCGGTTCTTGGAAGCAGTCCTCGGGTCGATCAACTGGTCAACGAAGTCTGAATCGAATCGGAAAGCAGAGTGTTCTTCCTTGGCTATGACTGAGAGGAATTGAAGCGAATGCTGTCCGTTCAAATGACGGCTGGTCAGTAGGAATAGAGCTACGAGTACAAGGGTATTTTTTCGCAGGTGCATGGATCCAAAACGAATGGACGTGAGGGATAGTGCGCGCGATTACGCAGTGCTGGAGTGCGTCGATCGCCCTGTTCGTTCATAACCGCTGGCCAACCGGTGGTCGCAATGCCCCCCGCACCACCTCGGCTGTCAGCGCGCGTGGGCAGACGCTTGGCTTTTCGCCGAGTGTCTCTCTGTCTAGGGCGTTCCGCCCGCCTGCGAGCAGGCTGCATGAATGCATGATGGGTGCGTGAAACTACGCGCAACAACGGCGCCCTCCGCAAGTACTTCCAAACACAACATCGCCCCTCAAACGAACGATCCCGCCCGGATCGCTCCGAGCGGGACCGCTCTCTCCCACCATCCTCCTCACCTTGCCGTGCCCTTGGCGGGATCGCTCCACGGGCTGGGGCCTGCGGTGCCGCGGGCGCGCACGCGGTACCAATGCGTGCTACCGCTGGCCAAGCCTTCGTCCAGGTACTTGCTCGGGGTCACCGTGTCCAGCGGTTTCCAGCCATTGGGATCCATGGGATCCAAGTCGTTGCGCTCCAGTTCGTACTCCAACGCGCCATACCCCACGCCCCAGTCCCCCTTGCTCTGGCCCGCCATGTCCGTTAGGTCGGCGCGCAGGTTGGCAGGTGCCGGCAGCGGCCCGATGGGCCCGCCACGGTGGCGCACCTCGAAACCGGCGCTGAGGATCAGCGCCTCGTTGTCGCCGGCAATACTCTGCACACCACCAGCTATCTGCGCCACCAGCACATCCAGTTCTTCCTCGGCCTCGTTCTTCAGGAAGGTGGCGGTTTTGCCGCCGTCGAGGCTGTTGGCAATGGCGTTCTCCAGCTTCACCCGGGCAGCAGCCAGCAGCACCACCAAGGCCGACAGGCTGGCGAAGGGCACATTGCCGGTCAATTTTGTTTCGATGTACAGCGCGCGGGCCACCTTCTGCAATGCGGTCAACCCATCCATCCCCACTATGATCGTCTTCATCGCTACTTGGTTTACCGGAAGCCGTTCGTTCGGCCTCCACAGCTATGAATGCGCAGGAACGGGTGATCATTGCGTATGGGCTGCTTTTTAACACTGGCGCTGGTTCCCGGGCGATAACCGATAGCCCACCGAAAGCGACCGTTCCCGCTCAACAGCCACCGTTGCCGTGCTGCGCTCGACCGTTTACGGATGTCAGGATCGAGAACCCTTTTGCAACGAACGGGTACCCGTTTGTTGCAAAAGGGTACCCGATGGCTGCAATTGGCAACCCGATCACAACGATCGGGTACACGTTGGCTACGATCGGATACGCGATCGTTGCCGCTGTCTACCCGTTTGCCGCCATCGGGTACAGGATAGTCCCCGTTGGCTACCCGATCGTTATGATCGGCTACCCGTTCACGCCGATCGGCTACCCGATCGATGCGAACGGCAATACGATGGCGATGGTCGAATACCCGATCGCCCCGGATCGTAACACGCTTGCATGGAACGGGAACCCGATCGTTCCGGCTGGCTACCCTTTCGCTCCGATCGGGCAGCCGTTTCCGATGATCGGGTACACGATCCCTGCGGTCGGGTACCCGCTTGCTAGGATCGGGTTGCCGTTCGATCCTGTTCGTAGCGCATCCTCGCCGACCTACCTACTTCAACACCTCCCTACCGATCACCATCTTCTGTACCTCGCTGGTGCCTTCGCCGATGGTGCAGAGCTTGCTGTCGCGGTAGAACTTCTCCACGGGGAAATCCTTGGTGTAGCCGTAGCCGCCGAAGATCTGCACGCCCTCGTTGCCGCAGTACACCGCTACTTCGCTGGCGTAGTACTTGGCCATTGCGCTCTCCTTGGTCATCTTCTTGCCGGCGTTCTTCATGTCGCTGGCTTGGCGGATGAGCAACTCGGCGGCTTCGATGCGCGTGGCCATGTCGGCCAGTTTGAAGCTGATGCCTTGGAAGTTGGCGATGGGCTGACCGAACTGCTGGCGCTCCTTGGCATACTTCACGCTGGCATCGAAGGCGCCCTTGGCAATGCCGAGGCTGAGCGCGGCAATGCTGATGCGGCCACCATCGAGCACCTTCATGGCTTGCTGGAAGCCTTCGCCCACATTGCCGAGCACGTTCTCCTCCGGTATGCGGCAATCCTCGAAGATCACTTCGGCCGTTTCGCTGGCACGCATGCCCAGCTTGTTCTCCTTCTTGCCGGCCTTCAATCCGGGCGTTCCGCGTTCAATGACAAAGGCCGTCATGCCCTTGCTATCGAGCAGTTCGCCGGTGCGCACAATGGCCACCATTACATCGCTGCTGATGCCGTGCGTGATCCAGCACTTGGTGCCGTTGATCACCCAATCCTTGCCGTCTTTCTTCGCCGTACACTTCATGCGCATGGCGTCGCTGCCGGTGTTGGGTTCGGTGAGCGCCCACGCGCCCAGCCACTCACCTGTGGCGAGTTTGGTGAGCCACTTTTTCTTCTGTTCGTGGTTGCCGAAGTAGTTGATGTGGCCCGTGCACAAGCTGTTGTGCGCAGCCACGCTGAGGCCGATGCTGCCGCAGATGCGCGAGACTTCCACAATGGTGTCCACGTACTCGTGGTAGCCAAGCCCTGCGCCGCCGTACTCCTCGGGCACGAACACACCAAGCATGCCGGCCGGGCCGAAGTGGTCCGTAAAGAGCTTCTTGGGGAAGTGCTGGCTCTCGTCCCAATCCATGATGTTCGGACGGATCTCGCGTTCGCAGAGGTCGCGCACCGCTTGTGCGATCATGACCTGGTTCTCGGAAGTGGTGAATTGCATGGTTCAGTAAGTAACTAGGCGGATGATGTCCGCGCCATAAGATTCGAGGCGCTGCGCGCCGTTGAGGAAGGACAATTCAATGAGGAAGTTGAAACCGGCGACCGTGCCGCCCTGCATACGCACCAGCTCGGCGGCCGCAGCGGCCGTGCCTCCGGTGGCCAGCAGGTCGTCGTGCACCAGCACGCGCATGCCCGGCTGCACCACGCCGGTGTGCATTTCGATCTCGGCACTGCCGTACTCCAGATCGTATTTGTAGGCCACCGTTTTCCACGGCAGCTTGCCCTTTTTGCGCACGGTGATGAAGGGCACGCCGAGGCGCATGGCCAAGGGCATCCCGAAGAGGAAGCCACGGCTTTCGATACCGGCGATCGCGTCGATGCGTTGGCCTTTCAGCCCGAGGATCAATCCATCGAGCACCGCGTTGCTGAGCACGGGGTCCTCTATTACCGGTGTGATGTCGCGGAAGAGGATACCCGGCTTCGGGAAATCGGGCACGGCGCGGATGGCAGTGCGCAGGCGGGTTTCGAGATCGGCGGTGGACATGGAACGGGGGCGCAAGTTTAGGCCATGGACCGGTCGGACGGGATCCATTTCACGCAGAGCCGCGGAGAACGCAGAGGTCCGCCATCCAGCGGACAGAACGCCCCCGGTTTTCGGAACTTGCAACTTCAGACATGGCATTCTCCGCGCCCTCCGTGCCTCCGCGTGAAAATTCCCTCTCTTGCTACTCTCCAACCGTCAGGTACGGCGCCAGCTTCTGGTAGAGTTCCTCATCCACCACCAAACAGGCTTTCACGCCTTCAACCGTTGCGAAGGCCCCATGCAGCGTTCGATAAGCGATGATGGCTCTGGAGATGCTCCACTTCTTCCACATGTAGGGGTGGCTGCTGAGTTCCTCTTCCGAACAGGTGTTGATGTTGATGCGGCGCACCATCAGCGGATCGAGTACCAGCAGGTCTTTCAACTTGGCCACGGCATCGGGCTTGTCCTTCAACACGAAGACCTCGCTGAGCTGATCGAGGCTCACGTAGCCGCCGAGTTTTTCGCGGTACTTCACAATGCCTCGCGCGAATGCCGGGCCGATGCCCTTTACCTCCGCCAGTAGCACAGTGTCGGCGGTGTTCACTTCAACCACTACGGCCTCCTTTCGCGGAGCGTATTGCCGATCGCTGGTGTCGCTCCTCTCCCATCGTTGGCGGGTGGGCCACTGGTTATTCCCGCGTTCGTACGAACGTGCTAGTGAGCTGTCCGGCAGAAGAATGAAGGGCTTCAGTTGCGCGAACTGCTCGGCGTGGATGGTGTAAATCTTGGCCACATCTTCTTTCGAACGGAAGCGACCACCGCGATCTACATAGCGCATAATGCCCGCAGCTTGTCGCTCGCTCAGCCCGAGCGCCATCCAACCCGCTTGGTCGAGCGCATTGGGATCGAAGGGTTGAAGGTCGGCGACGATCCGTGTGTCCTTCTTCGATGACGCATACTGCTGTTCCGCGGTAACGAAGGCTTGGATCTCAGCGGTCATCGGGCCGAGATCAACCGGTGGCGGTGGAACGAACCATTGCAAGTAGCTGAGCCAAGCGGCTCCCGCGAGCAACACCATAGCACCAATGCCGAATGCGGCACCCTCGCCCCTGTGCAGGCTGAAGACGTCCTTCAATCCATCCTTCGTTGATCGCTGATCGGCGAGGGAACTGTCCTGCGGATGCTGGGGTTTCGCTACGCCCGATCCGAACCAACGCTTGAACCAGGAACTGGAAGCGTGCTTTGCTCGGCTAGGCAGATCGCGGAGCATGCTAGAGTTGTTGGAGTTGCTTTTCCAACTCATGAAGTCCGGCCTCGAAGCCGCGCGGCGCATAGCCCAACACCCGGTGCGACTTGTCCAGAACGAAGCCTGTCTTCGGAGGACGCTTGGCGGGTTGGTTCAAGCTGGCGCTATCGGTAGGCGTGATCACTGAAGTGTCGAGATCGAAGTAGGCACCCACACGCTGCACCAGTTCAAGTATGCTCATACCATCCGGACCGCATAGGTTGAAGATGCCCGTTGCACCGCGCTTAGCGATACGGATACAACCATCGGCAAGGTCTTCGGCCAACGTGGGCATGCGCCATTGATCGTGCACCACCTTGATGGGCTGCCCCTTCTCCAGTGCGCTCTTCGCCCACAACACCACGTTGCTGCGACTGAGGCCCGGCGCCACGCCGTACACGATGATCGTGCGCGCGATGGCCCACTTCGCCAAGCCGGCATTCATCACAACGTGTTCCGCATCGAGCTTGCTCTGGCCGTAGATGCTCAACGGCTTCGGCTCGTCGTCTTCGCTGTATGGCCCGGCCTCACCGTCGAAAATGAAATCGGTGCTGAGGTGGATGAAGTGCGCGCCGCACACCACCGATGCGTTCACGAGGTTCTTGGTGGCGGTAACGTTCTGCAATTGGCAGTTCACCGGATCCAACTCGCATGCGTCGACGTTCGTCATCGCGGCGGTGTGGATCACCACATCCGGATGCACTTCATCGAAACAGCGGTTCACTGCTGCGGCATAGGTGCAATCCAGCGACAGGTAGAGGTATTCCCCGGGATCAGGTGTGCGATCCTCACCGCGCGAGGTGGCAATGAGCTTCACGTCCTTGTCCTCCCGCAACGCGGAAACCAGCTTCTGACCCAGCAGGCCATTGCTGCCTGTAACGAGGACGCGCATGTGGCTAAGATGCGGCAACCGGTCGAATAAAAGAGTGTCTTCATTCCGGTTCGGCATCGTCGGTCTCCCATTTCATCGGTACCAACAACCGGATGAGTGGATCCAATGATGCCATCCTGGACGTTGCGGTGAGGTTTGTTCCGCACTCGATGAACGAGTGTCCTGTGCCGGGAGGAGCCTGGCAGAACAAAACCGAGAGACGATGAGAACGAAGTGGACGATGACCGCAGCTATCCTATTGGGTGTTGCGGCGGTAAGTGCAAGCCTTGTGGGTTGCAGCAAGGAAGATCTGCAGGATGAACTCACGACCAACACCGTGGGAGACGATGGTATGGCGAAGGCCGTGGGTGGGCGATTCATCAATGGCTTGAACGGATGGGACAGTTTCGATGTAAGCAACGTCGCCGCCGAACTGGGCGAGTTCGAAGCGAACATCGACAACACCGGACGGTCGACCATACGCACCGAGAACGCAACATCGTTGCGCGTGGGTGATGGTGGCAATTACCCGGCAGGCATTTGCGACGGGGATGTGCCGAACCAAGGCGGGTTCCGCATGACCAAAGGTGCCAACGCGGCAACCTGTGGCGCCACATATTACCTGACACCGCGCAAAAGCGGCAACAACGGCCAGTGCTTGAAACTGCGGATCAAGCGCGGTGTATTGCCAGCGCTGCCCGCCGGTCAATCGTGGTTCACCTGTAGTGGTGTTGGTGGCACGTGGACCGCCCATGCACTTGCTTCAACGTACATGTGCTGGAGCGTGCAAGCGGCAGCGCCCACCCCATTGTGCGAGTGATCGAGACGAACGTTCCGTCCTGATAGGACAGGTTATGGAAGGGTCATCTTGCGATGGCCCTTCCAGCGTTTCGGAACGCCTGTGCCTTGCCCAAAATGGTCCCGACTTAAATAGGATGAACCACCGACTGCGCTTACACACCAGTAGTGAATGACTTAGGAATGAGCGAAGTCCCGTGACCAGCGGTTCGCTGCGCCTGATCTCGGTCAGGGTACCCCATCTTCCTGCTTCATCACTTTGGCTGTGCGGTGTGGGAATGCTGTGGTTCACCTTCCGGCCCATCCTCAGGGATCACCGTGCATTTGAACATACGTCGCTACCGAACATGAAAAGATCTCTCTCACTCCTCCCGATCGCCATCAGCATGCAGATGGGCGCGCAAACGATCCAGTGGATGTATGATGCCGGTTCCACTCCTTTCTCCGCAAACGAGCACGGCGATGCTGTAGATACAGACATGGAAGGGAATGCGTACGTGCTCGGACATCTGTCGATCGACAGCCAGTTCTCCGGCCTTCCTGTTGCCGCCCATCAAGATGGCTGCCTGGCCAAGTACAACACCATCGGTAACGTAGAGTGGGTTCGTGTCTTCGGTGGCCCTGGCTTCGTGGATATCCAGGAGACCGCTGTGAAAGTCTCCAGTGCAGACAGCGCGGTATATGTGTGTGGCCAAATGCGCACGCAGTTCGCCAACCCTACGGTGTACTTCGGTACGGATTCGTTCACCTACAACGGCAACAGCTTGCATGCCTTCTTGGCGAAGTATGATCTGAACGGGAATTTCCAATGGATGCGGCACGGCGGGGGTACACCCTATGGCGCGCGCTTCAACGATCTTGACATCGACGACCAAGGGCGCATCGTGGCCGTGGGCTCCGCGGATGGCACTAACGTGTTCGACGGACAAACGATCATCTCCACCGCGAACAAAGGCGTGCTTGCCCGCTACCTGCCGGACGGCACGCTGACCGATCTGGTGCAACTGGCTGACAGCGCCAACAGCCAGCAGGCAACAGCCGTGGAGGTAGCGCCGATCAGTGGGAACATCTATGTTGGCGGCGGCTTCTGGGGGGAACTACAGTTGGACGGCTCCAGCGTGTTCACTTCAACATCGAGCACATTCACCCTGAAGCTCGACGATGCGCTGACCGCCCAATGGATCACAGCGGGTGGCGGGAACAACACAACGTATGGCTCATCGCTCGAAGGACTGGCGATCGACGCGATGGAAAACAGCTACATCACAGGGGAATGCAGCGGCGATACGGTGACCTTCGGTGCGCACAGCTTCATCGGCCATACGTTCTACGACGATGAGGTCTTCACGGCGAAGCTGGACCCGAACGGCGTTGTACAGTGGTTGCGGCGCGGTGGAAGCGAACAGAACGACGAGGCGCTGGACATCATCGCCGATGCGCAAGGCAATACCGTGATCACCGGCATGCTCGGTGGCAACATCCCTTATGCCGACTTCGATGGCATCCAAGTGGATATCGTGTCGCAGAGCCTCCATTGCTTCATCGCGCGCTATGATGCGAACGGGCAGATCATCTATGCTAAACGCATGGGCGGCGGGTCGGATGATGTCGGTTTCGGGCTCGCCCTCGCCAACGACAGCACGTTCTTCCTCACCGGCTCCACATGGGGATCGACACAATGGCTCAATTGGAACTACGTATCGTGCTGCGCGGATCCGAACCTGTTCGTTGCGATGTTGAGCGACACGTTCAATGACTTCAGCACGGAAGTGGGTGGTCTCACGATCAACGACCTGATGGTCGTACCGAACCCTGCGACCGATCGGATCATCGTGACCGGCCCGCCCAATTCATCTGTCTTCACGATCTACGACAGCATTGGAAGAGAAATGCCCTTTGTAGCGCAGGATGGCAGCATCGATGTGACGACCTGGTCCGGAGGCCTGTACTTTGTTCGTACTACAGGACGGACGGTGGGCTTCGTAGTATTCCGCTGATGCGAACCCGGTAGCACACTCATCTTCGTGCACCGCACAGAAGTCGTTTTCGGATCTTCATGCGTCATAGGCCATATGCATAGCTGCTTGAGGGTCTTTCCGTTCGCCGTCCTGCTCATCGCATGTGGGACTGAACCAACCACGACCACTGACCGCCGTCCTGATGAAGCGCGGATCCGCGCCCGATACCACACCATGGACAGCCTGTTCGCCTTGGACCGGATGGCAGCGATCGCCGATGTCTATTCGGATTCCGCCGACATCCTTTCTGTTGGGCGTGTGATCCACGGAAAGGAGAACATCCGCGTGTATTGGGATATGCTGCAAGGCAACGGGGTCTCCTGGGATCACGTGATCGAAGAACTTCACGTGCAGGATGACCGAGCGATCCAGAGCGGTACCTCGGAGCTCCACTACCGCAGCGGGGATGACACGCTCGTG
>CADECG010000024.1 GCA_902825795.1 uncultured Bacteroidota bacterium | reverse complement strand
ACGAGTCAAGTCACGCTAAGTATGTGGGTGCGCTAGTCCTGCTCGCCCCGCACTAGCTCGGCTGCCGCGCGGGCAGGCGCTCGCTTTTTGCCGAGGGCCTCAGGGTTCTAGGGCCTCTGGCCCGCCTTACTGTTGAGCACAACTACATTGCCTTCGATGTGGCGAAAAGTGTTGGCCGGGGTGTGCGTTCCGCTTGCGGCCATGTTCACTGCGTCCACGCTATATGGCACATTGCTGCTCTTCGTGGAGCCGAAGGAAGGGCCGAAGTCGTACGTGATCACTTACCTGGTCGTCTCTCTCGGGGTCCATGCTGTTGTGGCCGTTGTGCTGTTCTTCTGGTGGCGCTGGATCATCCGCACGTTGCGCAGACCGCGCGGCAGTACGAAGGAGTGATCTCGCGTACTGAAGCAGTGGGACCGTAGCTGAAAGAATCGTTTTGCTGGGCCGAGATGGGTGGATGACGGCTGCGAACGTTCCGTTGTGGGCGGGGATGAACTTTTGCCTACTGCGGACGACAGGTTGCGATGTGCCGATCGGTTTTCTTCGGGTTGCAATGGAGCGGTCGCGGTTGACGATCCGGGATGCAGTGCGCGGGTGTGTCATTGACAGCCGACTACCAATGCAAGACATACGCGAATGCACCAATGTAGCGCGAGGCTTCTTCGATCGCAGCTGCGATTTCATTTTTCGCGGCCGCGGGCCAACACTTAAGGCCAGCAAACGAGCGGAAGCGCCCCCACGCACCAGCCCGGCTGTTGCGCGCGGGCAGGCGCTCGGGTTTTTCCGAGGGCCTCAGGGTTTTAGGGCCTCTGGCCCGCCGGGACAAGTAGTAGTACGAACGCACCCGAAATACCTTGGCCGGATGTTAGCTCTCGAGGACCCCAAATGGAAAAGCCTTGAACATGCATATGGTTCCGCCAGCGATGTTCCCTCCTTACTGAGAAGGCTGCATTCCCTTCCACATTCAGAAGGCGGTTCGGAGCCTTGGTTCTCTTTGTGGAGTTCACTGTGTCATCAAGGCGATGTGTACCCCGCTTCGTTCGCTGCCGTGCCGCATGTTATTCGCGCATTGGCGACGGACCCAAGCAACGCCGATGCGTCTTTCTTCTTGTTCCCCGTATCCATCGAGATAGCTCGCCAAGTAAAGACCGTGATCGTGCCGGAGGAACTGACCGAGGCCTATTTCGCTGCGTTGAAGGAGTTACCCGATCTGTTGTTCAAAGCCATGGAGCGACGGAAGGATGAATCCTTCACTCGTGTGGCCTTGTGCGTGATCGCCGGACTTAACGGTCATCCAACACTGGCGGAAACTGTGTTGGATCTAGAGCCCGACGTTCTCGCTGAATTTCAAGAATGGTGGTTGTCCAGTTAGCACTCCGCAGCTACTAGGCCGTCGCGCGGGCAGGCGCTCGGGTTTTTCCCGAGGGCCTCAGGGTTCTAGGGCCTCTGGCCCGCCGGGACAAGTCTCCGTGCAACTTTAATCGGGATCGGCTTTCCGCTCGTGGTCGATCACGGAATACACAAGCGCTATCACAAGGACGAGCACGGAGTACAATGAAATGAACGTCACATGGATAGGAAGTCCATAGCCTAGCTCGATCTGACCAGCCGAATCGAGACCGTAAAGAAGGAAGGCATATCCCCATAGCAAGGGTAGCCCGAATACCAAGGAGCGAACCCAAGGCTTTCTCGTAAAGGGCAAGTAGCGCAGGCCAAATGGAACCAATGCGAGCACTAGCGGAACAATAAAAATCAGCACGTCACCTGAGTCCATCACTGCCTAGGTCGTCCAAGTGTGCCTGGCCCAGCTAATCTAAACCTCATCCCCCGCACCAGCTCGGCTGTCGCGCGCGGGCAGGCGCTAGGCCCTCAGTTCACCCAGAGGTGGTCGTTCACCGGGTCTTCGGCATCCAGGGCGTCCAACCCGAAGAGGCCGAGGCGATCGCTTGCCGAGCGCAAGCGGCGCACTTCGGCGCGCAGTTGGTCAAGGTTCAATTGCTTCAACACCGTTATGACCATCAGGCCCTCGCCGCGGCGGGATACGCGCAATTCCCGCACGCGGTAACCGGCGGGGGCCAATTCCGCAGCGAGCTTATTGAGGCCTCTTCTTCCCTTGCCGTACATGAAGAATACCCAACGCATGCGCTTCGCACCCATTTCCGGATACCAATGGAGCCGCTCCTTGGTCAGATGGCCGTGCTGGAGATGTGGGGCCGTTTCGTCCATGGCTGTTCAACGCACGTTGTTGAAGCGAATTTCGTTGATGCGAACGGCCAATGCAAGGTGGGGCGGTAGCAGGGGAGCAGTGGCTTTTACCAGTTCCCAAAACGAGAAAAGCCCCCCGACCTATCGGGGGGCTTTTCAGCGGAAGGGTGGTAAGCGTTACGCGGCGATGACCTGCACGATGGCGCTCTTGAGGCCGGGGCCGTTCACGCCCACGGCGTACACACGGAAGGCGTAGAGCTCGTGGCTTTCCAGGCCGGTAAGGATGTTGCGGGTGCGGGTGGTGAAGGCGAGGAATTCCCACGTCATGTTCCCTTGTGCGTCCACCATGGCCTTTTCCATGTTGTAGCCGTGGGCACCGTGCACGCTGCGCCAGCGGAACTCCACCTCGCCAGCGGCCATGCCGGTTTCGGCTTTCACGTTCTGTGGCACACCCACCTTCTCGATCGGCTCGCGCTGTTTGGCCAGCTCGTAGCCGCTGCTTTCGAGCATGGCGCGGTCGCCGTTGCACACGCTGCGCACATAGTCGGCCTGTGAGCGCAACATGTCGCGGGTTTCCAGCACAAGGTTGTCACGTAGTATGCGGCTCTGCCGGTCGCCGTTGGTGGCGGCAGTAATGGCGTCCGCCAGCGCCTCTGCCATCAGTTCCATGTCCACCATCGACACCCTGGGGGTAAGGAAGTGGGCATTCCCCGTCATGTTCGCGATCACCGTGCGGATGAGTGCGAGCAGTGCTGTTGGGATCAGTTTGTAAAAGGAGAGCTTGATATTCATGACTTCTGTTTTTTAGTGGAGCGCTGAATTGCGTTCCGGACATTGGAACGGAGGGTGCCTGTGCGGAGCCGGGAAAATTGTTCCTGGAACAATCAATAGGGTGTACTTGAGCACAAACTGGGCAACTAGTGAGCCCTCATGTAGGTCGTACTCAGATCTGCATGAGCCCTACATGAGCCCTCATGTAGGTCGTACTCAGATCTACATGAGGCCTACATGAGCCCTCATGTAGGTCGTACTCAGATCTACATGAGGCCTACATGAGCCCTCATGTAGGTCGTACTCAGATCTACATGAGAGGCCAATGAGCCCTCATGTGGGTCGTACTCAGATCTGCATGAGGCCTACATGAGCCCTCATGTAGGTCGTACTCAGATCTGCATAAGGCCTTAGTGAGCCCTCAAGTACACCAACATCAGATCTGCATATTCCCGTGTTGCGCCCCTCCATCTTTCCATTTGTGCGGTGGCACTTTGCGCACCGGTGCCCGGCCCGGAAGCCAAGGCTCGTGCACATCGCCATTGTTCAACCAGTCGAGCGAGCAGCCCAGCACCTTGGCTATGGATCGAAGCTCCTCGGAGAAGGTACGCTTGACCTTGCCCTTCTCAATACGGTTGTAGCGGGCCACTTCCATGCCGGCCTCCTGCGCCACCCAGTATTGCTTCAGCTCGTGCTCTTCGCGCGCCCACTTGATGCGCGCAGCGATCTTCGGTACCGTTGCTTGGGGGTCGACCATGCACGTCCTCGGCCGGGGGGCGCTGCGCTCACAGGTGCGCTCGGCAGCCGTGCCGGTGGGTATGCCAAAAGTGTTTGCCCGCAGGCATTCAAAAAATACCTGATCGAGGGTAATTTGAGGGGGGTGGGGGGCTTGCGCGATCAACAACGAGGCGGGGCAGCGCACCTAGTTGAGAAGCGCAGGCAGCAAAAAACCTAGCGCGTGCGGTTCTTGATCCTGCGAAGATCACAATGCACGTACCGCAGCCTCGAACGCCGCTAACGTGGTGGGTTCAAAGGTGAGGCTTGGCGCGAGCCCGGAGGCGATGTTGATGTTCGTGAACGAGGAGTAATACTGCCCCTCTTCCACTTCGGCGAGAGAAACGATCACGGCGTCGAGGCCAATAGGGAGATGTTCAAAGTGGGGGAGTGTTCCCGACCTATTAATAACGGTATTGTAAGCGGGTACCACCACCCACACATGGGCGTTTTCGTAGTCGACCGCCGGTGGCGTTGCGACATTGAAGGCCGCTGTCGCCCCCGGCTGAAATGCGCCGCAACCGACCCACCCGAGGGTGTTGATCGTGAACGTGTAGTAGAACCAATCCCCTTCGCCGAACGCCTGCAGGATGCTGTCCGGCACCACGTAGGCGGTGTCGCCCGTGGTGGTCCAGATCAGGTCGCCCGTATAGGAGGCGGTGTGTGTACTGTAGCTGGTGCGCATGTCGGTATCGGGATCGCTACCGGGTAGCATCACTGTAGCGCTGTTCGGCACGATCCCCACTTCCACATTGTTCTGGTCCGCTGTGATCTTCAGTTCACCACCGCTTTTGAGCAGTTGCCGCGTGCCGTTGTTGTCGCCAATGGAGGTCTCGTTCATAAGAACCATATCCGCCATGTTGAGGACCACCAACACCTTCACCCGCACCTGACCGCTCACCGGTACCCCACCGCTGGTGATGAAAGCCGCAGGGTCGAAGACGATCTTCGCATGCCCGCCAAGCTCCAAAGTGCCGCCCGTTGCCGCGTCGACCCAGAACGTTTCCGTGGCCGTCAGCTCGTTCCCAGTGTGCCAGGCATACAGTGGGTGTGTGAATAGAGAGAATGTATGCCCGGGCGAACCCTCTTCCTTTTTGCACCCGCTTGCCAAGACCAAGGCGGTGAGTGTGTACCAGATAGGGGCTGCCCTTTTCATGACAAGGATCCTTGGCCAGTGTTGCACATCGTTCAGACGCGGCAGCAATTCGCTTCGCTGTTCCTTGGCAAGGTAGTACACCGGGCAAGCGCGCGGGTTTTTCCCGAGGGCCTCAGGGGACAAGTCTTTGGTGAACAACAAATAGGCGAGGCGCAGTCGCCTGTGAGCAGCGCAAGGGCCATCCGGGCCTGTGGGCAAGGCAATAGCCGAGCGTTTGCGTGGGCCGTTACCTTGGTCCAACAACCCATTGTCATGAGCCTGCGCTACGCCACCTTTTTTGTTATTCCCTACCTCTTCTCCGCGCAAGCGCAATTCCCGGCGTGGCAGTGGGCCACCGGTTCCGGTGGGAACGATCTGGATAGAGCGCAGGACGTCTGCATCGACGGGGATGGCAACGTGGTCATCACCGGTTTCTATGATAGTGAGGGGATCTCCTTCGGCAGCACCGATCTGCTGAATGCGCAGAACAACAGCACCGGCGATGTCTTCGTGGCGAAAATGGCCTCCGATGGCACCGTGCTCTGGGCACAGGGTGCAGGGAGCGTTGGCATGCAACGCGGCCTTGCCGTGGCCAGCAATGCACAGAACGAAGTGCTGGTCGCGGGTCTTTTCGAGAACAGCATCGCGTTCGGCTCCACCACCCTTACCAGTGTCGGTAGCACCGACGTGTTCTTGGTGAAGTACGATGCCGCCGGTACGGTGCTATGGGCCACCAGCGTGGGCGGTCCGGGGCAGGACATCGTGAGCAACATGGCCGTGGGGCCAACGGGCGCGATCGCGATCGCGGGCACGTTCGGTGGTGCAACGTTCACCTCCGGATCCACCGACCTGATCAATGCCGACGATACGCGGACGGATGTGTTCGTAGCCACCTTCAGTGGATCCGGTGTGCCGGGATGGGCGGATGGTGCCGGGGGCACTGAGGATGACGTGGTCGGCGATGTGGGGGTGGACCCATCCGGGAATGTGATCGTCTGCGGGTTCTACAAAAGCGGCGGTATGGAATTCGGTACGGTGCAGCTCACCAACGCGAACGACAATTACAACGACCTGTTCCTGGTGAAATACGATGCGAACGGGGCTGTGCAATGGGCCAAGGGGGCGGGAGGCATTTATCAGGAACATGCCTTCGGCTTAGGCATCGCTGCGAACGGCGATATCGTGATGGCGGGTCATTTCGATGATGTTACGCTGGACCTTGACGGCACCGTGCTGTCCAATACCACCATCAACCAAAGCTGGTTCGACATGTTCGTGGCGCGGTACACCACCGATGGCACCCTGCTCTGGGCACAGGCCGACGGCGGCGAAGAGGATGAATTCGTGACCGGTGTGGACGTGGACGAGGATGGGAACGCGCTCGTTGGCGGTGACACGGACAGTGATGCGCCCGTCTTCGGACCAGTGACCTTGGGCAACGCCGGGGGCTTCGATGCTTTCGTTGCGAAATACGATCCTGCAGGTGACCCCCTTGGCGCACGCGTGGATGGTGGCGGCAGCAGCGATCGGATATTGGGCCTTGCCTGCGGACCCGATAACATGTTCGCCGTTACGGGTTACTTCAGCAGCGATCCGATGCAGGTCGGTGCGTTCTCATTGCCCAATGACGGCGATAACGACGTGTGGGTAGCGGCTGCGGGGCTCCCCACCGGTCTGCCGGAAGAGCTGGCGAACAATGGCGTGTCGGTTTATCCGTCCGTCGGTCAGGGTGCCATCACCGTAACCGCGCAGGGGGTGATCGACGAACTCCGAATACTGGACGCTTCCGGGCGCCTATTGGTGCAACGCAACCCCCGCGCCAACAGCGTGCAGTTGCACATAGCGGCATGCGGGGTCCACACGGTAGTGGTGAAGACGGGCAACGCCACGGAGCGCTCCCGATTCGTGGTTCAGCGTTAGGGGTCGGAAAGCAAGAACGCGCCCGCACCCGTTCGCCTTTCACGCGCGGGCAGGCGCTCGGGTATTCCCGAGGGCATCAGGGTTCCAGGGCCTATGGCCCGCCACTACTAAAGGACCATCGGTTCAATTTCGCAGATCACCTTGGCGGCCTTGCGTTCGCGTTTAGCGAAGCGCTGTTTTAGGTAGGGCCGCAGGTGCTTGGCGCGTTCTCCTTCAACTACCAACTGGCCTTTGCGTTTGTGTGACATAGCGACCCCTTGATGGAAAGTGCTTCCATAAGGTTGCCCCCACCCCTCGGCTGTACAGCGTGGAAACGGCCCCCGCACTAGCTCGGCTGCCGCGCGCGTGCAGGCGCTCGGGTTTTTCCGAGGGCCTCAGCGCTATCTGGAATGAACAATGATCAACCGCCCCCGCGCTTTCGCGCTGAACAGTTGATCCCTCAGCTCGATGACATAGCACCCCGGAGTGAGTGCCTCGGGTATCCGCACCCGTTGGAGACCGGATGATACAGGGAATTGATGGCTGTAAACCGATCGCCCATCAGCGTCAACGATCCGCATGGTCGCAACGTCGCCCGCGTACCCCGCAGCGGGGTGGAGCACGATGCTCCCACCACGCTCAACGGGGTTGGGAACGACATGGAGAGCACCAAGTCCTGCTTGCTGCGCAACTGAGGTAAAGTTGCCACCGGACCAGTAGGCCGCATGGTTCTGGTCGAATAGATCCCGTTCGCCGAAGGAATAGAGCGTGTTGTTGAACAACGACATTGAACGGGAACCCGCGCCGAGATCGCCACCGAGCGCGGTCAGTGTGCTGCCGTCCCACATGGCGGCGTCGCGGCCCCCTAGACCGTCCACATACAAGAAATCGCCTCCGACGAAAAGTTCGTCCGTACCGGCCGCCAAGCAATACACCATGCCGGAACCACCATCGATCCCACCGCCCACGTCGGCCCAGGTGTTGCCGTCCCACGAGGCGATATTGTTGACCACCACGTTCGACACGGAGCTGAAGTGGCCACCAACGAACAGCTTGCCATCGAATACGGCAAGTGCGCGCATACTGTGCTGGAAACCCATCCATGGAATGCCGCCTTCCAGATCGCTCCACGTTGTGCCGTCCCACCGTGCGATCCCATTAACGGAAACCCCGTTGATCACTTCGAAGCTTCCGGCGGCATATAACGAACCACCGTAGGAGGCCAAAGCGTAGACGACCGTGGGAAAGGTGCTGCTGCCGATGGCGACCCAATTGGAACCCGACCACCGCATTACACAATGACCGGTGCCCATCCCGGTGCCATCCGTGACACCGCAGGCATACAGTTCGCCATTGTGCACAGTGAAGCCCGACACAAGATCAATGGACATGTCCGCATCCATGGGGCTCCATGTGGTTCCGTTCCAGCGCGCCACGTTGTGGACCGGGATCCCGCTCACACTATCGAGCCAGCCACCGGCGATCAGTTCATTATCGAAGACCGTGAGGGCCTGAACCGGATGCGTGTTGGCGGCCTGCTGGGTTCCACCACCCACGGGACCCCATGCAGTGCCGTTCCAGCGCGCCACACCCAGACAGGTTACACCACCTGCGCTATTGAAGGTGCCGCCCACGTGCACAGCGCCATTGTAGACCGCCGAAGCATTGGCGTAACCGTTCAATCCATCTCCGACCGCGGCCCATTGCGCGTGGGTCGTAGCGCAGCCGAAGACCACGGCCACGGATGGGATGATATGCTGCGTTCGCATGTCAACAATGTTAACACAACACCCGTTCGCCCGGACCCTACCCCCGGACTAACTCTCGTAGCGTGCTCGTGCCGCCGGTGGCGAGTGCGTATCGGTCCAAGGCCTCTGGCCCGCCAGACAAGTCTGGTGCGAGCAGCAACAAGGCGGGGCAGAGCCACTGATCAGAAAACAAGGCAAAAAGCCGAGCGCGTGCCTTGGTGCGCTATGAACAGGGCCCAAAGTGAAAGACAGATCCCACGCCTCAAGGACGGCTCCTAACTTGTGCACGTGGCAATGAATACAGCACTATCCCCCAACCTGCGCTTTCTGCTGCTGTCGGCTGCTTGGTATCATGGCGTGCCTCACACGGTAGCGCAAACGGGCACGATACACCAAGCCATTTACAACGAACATGAGGTGGACCGAGGGACACATTTCGGCATCATGAATGCGACCGCTGACGTTTCGACGGGCAGCATGCATTGGCTTCAACTAAGCACGAAAAAGTGTCGGCTTCATTCGTTAGATGCCTCCATGCATGCCCAAACCGCAACCGAGCTATCGGGTGACGATCTCGGTGGTGGTGCCGTCTTGGCGTTAGCGGCCGATCAAGGTCGTATCGCGGCATTAGTGATGAGGGAATACACGCACTATAACTTGGGTGGAGGGTACAACCAACTGGATTCGGTCGCCTTGTTCAGGTACGCGTTCCGTGTCGACAGCGCCAAGGTGCGGTCGACGCCGCTGCGTTCAGCATCGGGACTACCACCCGGGGATAAGCTCTGGAGGCATAGCTCGGCAAGAAGCCCTGACCACCAATGGACCGTGATCATCGCGGCCGCAGGTCCTTATTTCGGGGAGATCAATGGTCTGTATTACCGTGTCTACGATCGCGCGCTCAATGAGACGTATAGCGGCTACTGCAAGCTGCCCAAGCAAATGGGATTCCCTCCGCGCTGGACAGCATCGTTCAGTAAGAATGGGAAATGCGTTGTCAGTGTGGTCACCCCGCTCCAGATATCCGACATAAGAGGTCATCCATCCGGCCGCATCGCCTTTTTCGTGGAACTCGGACCGGACACCTCTGTACCCATTTTGGTGGCTCCCCCTGGCACTTATGTAGGTGCGCTGGCGGCCCTCCCAATGACAACCGGGGCGATCGTGATCGCTGGTATTGCAGGCGAGATCCACAATAACAAAGTGCTGACTTTCCGTGCTGAAACGGGCTTGGGCGATTCGGTGTTGACATACTTGATGGATACTGTGGACGATGCGATCGCCGAAGCACTGAAATGGAACGAGCTGCAGACGGTGAGATTCGCGAATGAAGGACTGACCGGAGCTCGACAGATCAAGCTCACCGGACCAACTGTGAATACCGTCCCGCTGCACTGGATGGAGTGGAGCGACCGGCGCGAGGGAACGACGATCGTGTTCCAGGGTTACAGTGCGGATTGGGAGTCCAGTTTCAAAGATCAGTTCATGCCGTCGTTCGATAGCAATACCACGCGCTCAACTGATATCGGACATCCGTTCATGTTACCCTTCCTGGAAACCACTGAGGAGAATATCGTGGTCATGCGTATCGGGCGGAATGGTCAAATGGCGCCTCTCCTCGTGATCAACAAAACCATGCGTTCGGCTGCGATGAGCGGTACTTACGGCAAGGGGGTGACCGTCGTGAATGACGACGACGACCCCATGATACTGTACAACGGGATCCGGAATCTCGGATTGGTGCATGATGAAAGGTCAATGGGTCGTTGGGTGGATCCCATCCCGACAGCGGGGAGGGGCTTGATGAATGTGGCAACCACCGTAGTGGGCGATGGGACCTGTTTTACCATGCAGCTCTTGTCGGAAGGCGGTGATCCCGAGGAACGCTCGATCGTGCAACCGTTGGTCAATATCCACCGCGGAAGTCTGCCCTCGATCCTGATGCGGTTCGTGAAGGGTGATCTCCATCTCTTCACGATGAGACCGGAATAGGTTCGCCCCTCGCACGAACACCCCCCGCACCAGCTCGGCAGGCGCGCGCGGGCAGGCGCGCGGCCTCGTTCCGGGACGAGGACGATTTTTCGTGAGTGCCTTAGGGTTCTAGGGCCTCTGGCCCGCCGCTTACTTGCGCTTCTTGCGGAACTTCTTCTTCGGGTCTTGGCTGCAATGGAATACGCGCATGATCACAATGCGCTTACCGGAAACCTTGTACACGATGACGTAGGGGAAGCGGTCCAGAAGTGCTTGCCTGAATTCCTTGTGTATCCGCCGGAATGCGCCCGGTGATCGCAGCAGGATCATCATGCACCGTTGCACTTCGAGCAGGAAAGCTTCGCCCAAGCCTTGGCGTCGGGCTTCATACCAAGCGTATCCTTCGGCGATATCCTCCCGCGCAGCCGGTCGGAAGTCGGGGATGTAGCTCATGCGCGCTTTCGGGCGTGTGCCTTCACCTCGTTCCAAGTGTAGTTGCGCCCCTTGCCTGCCTTATAGTCGGCGAAGTCCTTGTCGAGTTCCGCCTTCTCCTTCGCGCTCAATTCGAACGGTGCGCCGTGGTTGAGCAATTCATCAACGGTGCGCAATTCATCGGCGTCCTCGGAATGGAGGATCTGTTGCACCAGCGAGATCTTCAGTTCGTTGAGCTTCATGGAACGAGCGGTTGCCCAAATGTATGCTGCCATGCAGCCCGCATCAGCTCGGCTGTCGCGCACGGGCAGGCACTCGGCCCCGTTCCGGGACGAGGACGGTTTTTCCCGAGGTCCTCAGGTATAGGGCCTCTGGCCCGACTTTGCCCACCCAAGCCCTTACTTTCGTTGCATGGCACGCTACGTACTGGACATAACGGACCCCAGCAAGCAACGGCTGTTCGACCAGCTGCTGAAAGAACTCGACTTCGTGGATGTGGTGAACATCTTCAAGAACGAGAAGAAAGGGCGCGTGGCCCTGGAGGTGATGGAGGCGATGGAGGACGTGAAGGCGCACTTGAGCGGACGCAAGAAGCTGAAGTCGGCGAAGCAGCTCTTGAATGAGCTATGAGGTGAAGTACTCGCCCGTGTTCGAGCGGGCGATCAAGCGGCTGGCGAAGAAGTATCCTTCCGTTCGCAAGGATCTTGCGGCGCTGATCGAGGAACTTTCCGAAACTCCTTTTGTCGGTTCGCCCTTGGGCAAGGACTGTTACAAGGTGCGCATGGCCATCCGTTCCAAGGGCAAGGGTCGTTAGGGTGGTGCCCGTGTGATCACCTGCGTGTAGGTGGTGCGCAACGTGGTGATCCTGCTCACGGTGTATGACAAGAGCGAAGTGGATACCATCAGCGACAAGGAACTGGAGCGCTTGCTCGTGTTGATCGGGTAGCGCAGGCACGCGCTCCCCGCACCAGCTCGGCTGTCGCGTGCCGGGCGCACGCGGCAAAGACCCCGCGCTGCTCCAAGGCATCCTGCGGCAGAACGCTACTTTGGCATCACCGGCCAAAACCATCACCATGCGTATCGCTATCCTGCTTCTGTTCTCCGGCTTGTGCATGCTACCGCGTGCATCCGCACAACAGCTCACGATCATCGAGAGCACCTCGTTCCTGCCCGCGCACGAAATGGATTCGGTGTGGCTGGGCGTCGCCACGAGCATGGGTTACACGGCGCAGATCGCACCCCAATCCACCTTGGACGATATAGCGGGTCTCGCTGCCACCGATGTATTGATCCTCTCTTCTGGGGTGATCGCACTTCCTGCAGCACGGTTGCACACGCTCTACCAGTACACCCAAAGCGGTCGGCCGTGCTTTGTTCAATCGGAGTATCTGGCGAATGCCGAAGGCAGCATCACCTTCGATTCATTGATGAACGCGATCAACGCCGACTTCCAATGGATCGTCAGCCAGAGCGGGGACCTGGCACCGGTAACCGTTTCCGGAACACTCGCTACAACGCCGAACGCCGTGGGCACATTGAATTACTTCTGGTACGGCTGCACAGGTGGTGGCACAGGCGTGCAGAGTTTTCTGGAAGCCAACGGTTCCGAACTGGGTTGGGTGCACGCGGCCGATGCCTCCAGCGGTATGGTGATCACCACCTCGGATCAGGATTGGGTGAAGGAATTCGCATCCCTCGAATTGATGGAGAACATCCTCTTCATGCTCGTTGGGGCAGCGAACGGCATCGCCGCGAACGATGCGGCCAGCCCCATCACGGTACAGCAAAGCAGCGTCGATGGTCGCCTCTTGGTGACGTCCACCCTCAACTCACCGTGCACCTTCATCCTGCGCGATGCGCGTGGTCGCGAACTACACCGCACGACCCTTGGAATGAGCGCAACGCTCGACCTCGCCGCATGGAGCACAGGCACCTACGTGTACGAAGTGCGCACGCGCGATGGCCGGGCCTTTGGTGGTAAAGTGCTATGGTCAGCGCGCTGAGGCTGCGCACCAGCTCGGCTTTCGAGCGCGTGCGGGCGCTCGGGTTTTCCGCTTTCGGCTCATGCACGCGCGGCCTTGCGTGCCCGCGTACGCACCTGTTCGGGTGTATACGTGCTTGCTTCGCCACGCATGTAGCGCGCGAGACTGGCGTCGAGGCCGCGTTCTTGCGCTGGGGATAGCGCATAATGACTGGTGCCCGCAAGCGTGCTCTCAACGGCACGCAATTCATCCGCATCCTCGGAGTGGAGGATCTGTTGTACCAGCGCGATCTTCAGTTCGTTGAGCTTCATGGGAAGTGCGGTTGCCCAAATGTATGTGCCTTGATGCGCGGGCAGGCGCCGTAAGGACCTCGCACGCGTGCTTGGCCTACCTGTCTTCATTGTTGGCCCCCCCGGAAAAAGAACACCCCGGCAAACTGCACAGCAGTGGCCGGGGTGCCTTGTTGCTGAACGCGATGTTCAGCTCTTGCTGTAGCCGGCGGTGGCGCGGGCCTCCTGGGCGGCATCCTTCACGCGGTCCTTGGCGGTGTTTGCGGTGTCTTTGGCTTTGGTGGCCAACTCCTCGGCATCGTCCTTCAGTTTACCGATCAGGTCGCTGCCCTCTTCGAGCATGTCCTTCAAGCGGTCCTTCAGGTCCGATCCTTTCTTGGCGAGCTTCTTACGGGTATCGGCTCCGGAAGCGGGTGCGAGCAGTAGGCCGATGGCCGCGCCTGCAGCAAGTGCGGTAAGCGCAATGGCAATGGTGCTTTTGGTTGACATGGTGTTGGGTTTTTTCGTGATGCGTTCGTGGATGGTGGGCCAAGCACTATGCCATGCTTGCCATGACGCATGGTGCAGCCGCAGAACGCCGCACAGCGTGCGGTTGCGGCGCATAGCGCTGTTGGTGTGCGCCCCACCGCTGCCGAACGCCTGTGGCACTGGCGCCCCGGTGGCGTTGCGGTGGTTACCCGATCGGAATGCTGGTGCCGCATACCCCACAACGCACAACGGCCCGGGACGATCCCGGGCCGTTGCATTCGCGCTGTTGGATGTGTTCACCGCACTTCCACCACCGCATACTTCGAGAGCTTCCAGAAGGCTTCGGGGTTCTTGATCTCCAGGTAAGCGATCATGTCGTTCTCTTCCACCATGGCGTATGAGCTCGCCGGATGCTCCGTTACCAGTGCGGCCTTCTTGTGCTGCACGGGTATGCGATGCAGCTCGCGCAGGTCGGCCATGGTGAAGGTGGATGGTGCTGCATCGCCGTTGAGCGAAGCGTGTTTGCCGATACCGATGAAGCCGCCCTCCAAGGTGAGCACGCCTTTTTCTTCCAGCTCTTTCTTGGTGCCCATCACGTAGTACGCCTTGTTCAGTTCGGTGGTCTGCTGTTCGATGACCGCCTCGCGCTTCGCCACCACCAGTTCGATGGAGTCGAGGTTGCTGTTGATCTCGTCGATGCGGAAGTCGCGGGCCAACAGGCCGTCCTTCATGTTCGTGATCATGCTGTCGCGCTGTGCCAGTTGCAGATCGAGGGCTTTCAGTTTCGCGCGCAGGCCTTTGGTATCGGCCTTCGACTTGTCCAACCGGGAAGTAAGCTCAGCGATGCGTTCGCGGCTCTCCTTCATCAGCCCGTTCATCAGCTGCAGGTCACGTACGATCTTGTCCTTCTTGCTCTTGCCGAGCTCGCCTTCCGAAGCGCTCTCCAGGATCTGTTCGCGGTCGTCCATCATCTTGATGTTGCTCTCGATCTCATCGAACGAGCGGGTCATGTCGCTGATCAACGAATCGCGGCCGGCCAAGTCGGCGAGCAGTTGAGCGTTCTCGGCTTTCGCGGCGAGTTCGGCTTCGCTGGGGCCGCGTTCGCAGGCGATCAATAGTGCAGCGCCGAACGTGCATAGCATCAGCGCACGTGCTGGCCGCAACAGGTTCGGCATTCCTTGTTCTTTGCTCATGGTTCTCATGGTGTTGGTGTTCCGTGTTGTTGGATCGTGCCATCGGCCAGCGGCGTATGGCAGTGGAGGCTCCCCCGGCCCGATCCGTGCCGATCGGAACTGTACACGTAGTCCGCTGATGTTCAGCGGCGTTCAACGCGCAGGCACCGATGTGGGCAGTGGCGCCGCTGGGAAAAGAATTCCACAACCCGGGAAACCGGTTCCACGGGAAGGGATGAAGGCGGCGGCGGGTGGATCGGGCATTCAAAGGAGATCGGCCCGTAGCGCTGCGGCACGCGGCAATTACCTTCCAACCCGATCACGCATGGACCGGGGCTTGCCCACATGGATCACCGCACGACCACACGATGCCCATAGAGCCAAGCCCGGAGCGCACACAGCAGCGGCACTTGATGATGCTGAAGATCGTAGCGCTGCTGAGCGTGGCGGCGCTGATGGTCCTGTTGCTGACGAGCTACCGCAATCTCGTGGGCTACGTTCAGCAGAACGAGGAGATCCGCCGATCGCACGAAGTCATCGGTGAGCTGGAAGAGGTGCTGGCGCTGATGACCGACGCGGAAACCGGCCAGCGCGGCTTCTTGTTGAGCAACGACACTGCATTCCTGCAACCCTACATCAGGGCCACCGGCTCGCTCGCCCAGCACCTTGCGGAGCTGGAGGTGCGGCTGGATTCCAATGTCATCTCAAAGGCCGGCTTGGTGCTATTGCGGTCGCGCATCGATACACGGATGCAGTACATGAAGGACCGTATTGCCGCCCAGCTTGCCGGTGTTGCCGTGGCCGATGAGCCCGACAGTGTCCTCCTGTACCAAGGCAAGGAGATGATGGATCAGTTACGCAGCACGCATGCCATCCTGCTCGACCACGCCACCAACAACCTCCGCCAGCTGGAGAAGCAAAGCCAGGACCTGAAATGGGCCGGACCCACGATGGTGGCGGTGTATGCCGGTCTTGCCTTGTTGTGCATCGTTCTGCTGCTCTTGTGGATGTTCCGCGCATTGGAGCGCGCCCAAAAAGCTGAGCGTCTGGCCCTGCGCGCCGCAGCGGAGCTGGACGAAGAAGCGCGCACCCGGGAGTTGGCGGAGCGCAGCTTGAAACGCGTGCTGGACAGCTCGCAGAGCGGCATCATGGCCTTCAGGGCCATCCGCGATGAGCAAGGTGCCATCGTCGACTTCGAATGCACGCGCATGAACGAAGCGGCCGAGAACATCTTCCACCGCAAGGCCGAAGTGATGTTGCACCAGAGCATGCTGGAGATCCATCCGGAGAACCAACGCTCACCCCTCTTCCCGCGCTATGTGCGCATCGTGGAAACGGGCGAACCCTTGCGTACCGAAACGGAGTTCACCCGCGATGGCCTCACCTCCACGTTGTCCATATCGGCCGTGCGGCTGCTGGATGGACTGGTGATCACCTTCACCGACATCACCGAAGCGAAGCGCCACGCCATACTGGTGCAAGAAGGCGAACGCCTCGCCGTGACCGGTCGCTTCGCGCGCATGGTGGGGCACGAGGTGCGCAATCCGCTCACCAATATCCAGCTCGCCTTGGATCAGCTGGAAGCGGATGGGAGCCCATCGCCCGAGCAGCAATTGTACTTGGACATCCTCCGCCGCAATTCGCAGCGGATCGGGCAGCTCATCACCGAAATGCTGCACACCAGCAGGCCGCTGGAAATGAAAATGGCCGAAGGCTCGGTGAACGACGTGCTCCTGGAAGCCTTTGCGCAAGTGAAGGACCGCTGCGAGCTGCGGAAAGTGAAAAGTACCATGGTGCTGGACCCTGCTCTGGCCAACGTGATGATCGACAAGTCGACGCTCACCGTGGCCTTCATCAACCTGTTGGTGAATGCCGTGGAGGCCATGGAAGACGGCAAAGGGGAACTGTTGATCATCAGCGAGCATGTGAAGGACCGCATACAAGTGACCGTGCGCGACAATGGGAAAGGCCTCAGCCCAGAGGACCTTGAACGGATCTTCCAGCCGTTCTTCAGTGGCCGCACAGGAGGCATGGGCCTGGGCCTTACCGAGGCGCGCAACATCTTCAATGCGCACAGTGTGATGCTCTCGGTGGAAAGCGAACTGGGAAAGGGCACCACCTTCCGGTTGTTGTTCCCGAGCTGAGCCGCTTGGGGCCCGTTCCAAGGCCTCGCGAGCCTCCCTCCAGTTATTTTACAGGCCACGCCCTGCCTGACGTTTTCGTTGTCGATATCGGGTCGATCGTTAGACCGGAAGTCATGGCACCACGAACATTCTGCTTGTGGACGACCAGCGCAACATGCTGCGCCAACGTGCTGCCGAGGTAGGCGGCGCGTTGCAGTTCGACCCAAGCCCCGGGTATGGCACTACCGTATCGCTAGGCGTGCCGTTGGCATGAACGCTGGCCTTCCCCGACAAGTCGATGCCGCTACCTTCGGCGGCCCCTTCCGGGATCGCATGTTCCTACGCTCAGCCTTCGCCCTCTGCACGGTAGCACTGCTCGGCCAAGCCGCGCGCGCCCAACAGAACGATGTGCCGCTGAACCGCGATATCTACTTGGATCTGGACCGCAACCATGCGTGCCGCACGAGCCCCGTGCATACCGGTCTGCGACCCATGATCGAAAGCCGCGTGGACCTGCGCAACGTGATGGGCCACCGGCCCGATAGCGGCCGTTACTACTACGGGCTTACTGAGATCCTGTTCAAGAAGCACATGTTGGATGTGCTTAAGAACCGTTTCCGGGTGATCGGCGACATCGTTTACAACTTCGAACTGGGCCATGACTTCCGCGATCCGAGCGAGTTCGCCGACACCACGCGTTTCTATGTGAACAGCCGCGGCTACCGTTTCGCCGTGGACATCGGTCCGCGGGTATCGTTCAACACCACGTTCTACGAAACGCAGTCCATCCACCCGCAGTACCTGTACCAATACGTGCAGGAGAGCGGGGTGGTGCCGGGACAAGGGCGCATCAAAGCGTTCGATCGGCGCGGCTTCGATTTCAGTTGGGCCGGTGGCACGGTGAGCTGGACACCCCGGCAATTCGTGAACGTGCAATTCGGCCATGGGAAACACTTCGTGGGCAATGGATACCGGAGCGTGCTGTTAAGCGACAATGCGTTCAACTACCCTTTTCTGAAGGCGAACTGGTTGTTGCTGAAAGACCGCGTACAATACTCCACCATCTACGCCAAGCTGCAGATGGCGGGCGAAGCGAACCGGCTCCCCACCGGCGAATCCAGCGAGAGCATCTTCTATTGGAAGCGCGCCACGTTCGATCACCTTAGCATTAACGTGGGTCCTGCGCAGATCGGCCTGTTCGAAAGCACGCAGTTCAAAACCATCCAACAAGGCGGCGCGCGCGCGTTCAACGCCATGCAACTGAACCCGGTCATCGGGGTGAACACGATCATCTACGGTTTCGACAACGACGACGTGAACACCCTGCTCGGGCTTGACTTGAAACTGAAGCTCACCGACAAGCTGTTCCTGTATGGACAGGTCGCAGCGGACGACCCGGGCAACAGTGAGTTGGCATGGCAGGCCGGGCTGCGGCTGTTCGAAATCTTCCGGCAAGACCTGCACCTGCTGCTCGAGTACAACAGCGTGAGCACGTTCACCTACAGCACGCGCAGCCCCAACATGGGCCATGTGCATTACAACCAGCCGCTCGCCCACCCGCTCGGGGCGAACTTCAACGAAGCAGTGGCCACATTGGAGTACCGGAAGAAGCGCTGGTTCTTCACCGGCAAAGTGAATGTTGCGCAAGTGATCCTACAGGATACCCTCAACACCAACTTCGGCAACAACCCGCTGGTGGAAGACCTTGACGTAGCTGTTACCGTGGACGAGGTGCATAGGCAGCTCACGCACCTCGACCTGAGCGCCGGCTGGCTCGTGAACCAGAACACCAACACACGCTTGATGCTCGGTTGGATGGGGCGCGATCTTGGCCTTGCGCCCGACCGACTGAACAGCAGCTATCTGTACGTTTCGCTGCGCACCGGGCTCTTCAACCGCTATTACGACATTTGAGGGAAGGCGAACACATGGGACACGCGTATACCATACTCTTCGGGTTCCTTACGGCGCTGATCGTTGTGCTCTTTACGATGCCCAGCTTGATCAAGGTGGCGCGTATGAAACACTTGGTGGATGAGCCAGGCGATGCGCGCAAACTGCACCGGCGCAGCGTGCCCACCATCGGTGGCATCATCATTTTCGCCGCTATCATTTTCTCATTTGCGCTGTGGTTCCCGGGGCCCGGCCAACTGAAAGTGCCCGACCTCGGGTACAAGGCCATGTACATGTCCATGGGCCTCTACTACAAGCAGTTCAAGTTCATCATCGCGGCCATGGTGCTCCTCTTCTTCATTGGTGTGAAGGACGACATCATCGGCTTCAGCCCGGTGAAGAAGCTGGTGGGGCACATGGTGGTAGGCTATATACTGGTGGTGATGGCGGGCATACGCATCAACAGTATGCACGGTACGTTCGGTATCTATGAATTGGGTCAGGAATGGAGCATCGCGTTCAGCTTCTTCGTTTACGTGGTGTTGGTGAATGCCTTCAACCTCATCGACGGGATCGATGGATTGGCCGCCGGGATCGGTACCATCTGTGCGGTGGCGTTCGGTTGCTGGTTCTACTTGGCGGGCGATGTTCCATTGGCATTGCTCAGTGCGGTGCTCGCAGGTGCGCTTATCGGCTTCTTGGTGTTCAACTACCACCCGGCGCGCATCTTCATGGGCGACAGCGGCTCGCTGATCATCGGCGCCATACTCGGCGTGCTTGCCATGAACCTGGTGGATCATGACATCACGAGACTTCCATCATGGTTGCAACGCGTACCAACACCGCTGTTCGCCATGGCCGTGCTCGCCTACCCGCTGGTGGATACGTTCCGTGTGTTCGTGAGCCGCGCCGCGCGTGGGGTGAGCCCCTTCGCCGCCGACCGCAACCATATCCATCATCGCTTGATGGCACACGGGCTCGGTCATCGGGGCACCACTGCAACACTTTACCTGTTCGCCATCGCAGTGATCATGACCAGCCTGCTGACCCGTGACATAGCGCCGACGAAAGGCCTGCTGCTCTTGGGTTCAACAGCGTTCTTCCTGGCCCTGCTTCCCTTCATTGTTCCAGTACGGCAGAAGAAGTGATGCGCAGCGCGGTTGTTGGTTGTGGGTTCCTGGTTTTTGGCGTATGCTGCGCCCAGCCCGCCACGCTGCCGTTGAGCCGTGCGGTGGAAGCACCGTGGGCAGCGCAAGCGTATTCCCTCAATAGCGGTGTGCACACGGCCATCCGTCCTTACCTCATCCGTGATCTGCGTGCATTGCCGGGCGGCGACACATTGCCGGGCACCGCGGCCATGGACTTCTTGGAACGCTGGGGCCGTAACGCATTCGATAGCACTACGACAGGTTTGCGCTGGCGCGGTGGTCCGCTGCTGGATGCTTCGGCGGGCGTGGATGCAGGCAGCACATCGGCGCTCACGTGGCGCGGTGGTGCGGGTGCTTGGCTGGAAGCCGATGCCGGCAAGCGTTGGAGCTTTCACTTGGACGGGCAAGCATGGAACGAGAACTGGAGCGATTACCTCGATACGTTGGTGGACGCTCAACAAGTCTCGCTCGGCGAGGGCTACGCGTACGGTGATGACGAAGCGCGTTCACACTACGACTGGAACGGCTGGGCCAGCTTCGTGCCCGATGAGGCGTTCGTGTTGACAGTGGGCCGCGGCAAACACTTCTTCGGCGAGGGGCATCGTTCGTTCTTTCTCAGTGACAACGCTGGCAGCTATCCCTTCCTGCGCATCAACACGGAATTCTGGAAGATCAAATACGTGAACCTCTTCACGGTGATGGACGACATCCGTGGAGCAGGGGGCGCTCCAGCATCATACGATCGCAAGTTCTCCAGTTTCCACTACCTCAGTTGGAACGTTACGCGCCGCTTGAATGTGGCGGTGTTCGAGGGCGTGGTGTGGCAAGGTGCTGATGAGAAATTCCCGCGCGGCTTCGAGATCAACTATCTCAATCCGGTCATCTTCTACCGCCCGGTGGAATACAGTCAGGGCTCAGGGGACAATGCATTGCTTGGTCTTGCACTTAACGTCAAGCCCGGGAAGAAGAGCCTTTTCTATTCGCAAGTAATGCTCGATGAATTCCTGCTGGACGCCGTGCGCGCAGGTGATGGTTGGTACGGCAACAAACAAGCATTCCAAGTGGGGCTGGTGACCTATGAAGCGTTCAAGGTGAAGACGCTGATGCTACGGGCGGAGTTCAACTATGCGCGACCGTTCATCTATACACACAGCGATACGCGGCAGAACTATGCGCATGCGGGGCAACCACTCGCCCATCCTTACGGCAGCAACTTCCGCGAGATGCTGGTGCGTGCCGAGTGGCGCAAGAAGCGCTGGATGGTGAGCGCCCATCTCAGCTACGCCACGCTGGGGCAGGATACCGGCGCATACAGCTGGGGCAACAACATTTTCCGCCCTGAGTCAGAACGTTACAGCAGTGATGGTGTGCGCCCCGACAACTACGGCTATTTCCTGGCCGACCCAGTGGAAGTCAACGTCCTTTTCGCCGAGGTCGTCGGTGCATGGACCATCGATCCGCGCAGCGGCCTGCGGGCTGAAGCCGCCTATGTGATGCGCTCGCGCCAGCCCCATGGTGCAGCGAACGAAACGACCAACTGGTTCCGCATCGGCATCAGCACCAACCTGCGGCAACGGTACCACGATCAGGAAGTGCGTTATGTGCTGGAATGATGTGGTGACAGCACCGCCCCGTCGGCCAGCGCGCGTCGGTGTTCCGCTACTCCCTTGGCCACGTGCCTGAAAGGGAGATCACAAAATAGGTGGTGTTGTTGACCACCGATCGATCGGTACGCATCTGTTTCCCTTCGTGTGTATGTACTTGCACAGAAGCTTCAGCACCAGCGTCCGCCGCTTGCAACTTGAAGCCCTTCGCAAGGGCCGCTTCCTTCAGCCTCTTGTAGGTCTCTTCGTCGGCGGTGTTGAAGGACACGGAGCGCAAACCATTGCCGCAACGCATGGTGCTGAGTTTGTTGCGGCTCCCGTTGGGCGTGGGAGCGCCGAGGTACGTCAACGTCACACACTCCGGGGTGCTCGTATTGTCCGGCCTATGTGGTGTGAGCCCCAGCTCCTCCACCTCCTTCTCGAAACCGGAGAGGTCGAGCCCGGCCAATCGTTCGAGATCACTCCAAGTGAGCGGGCTTTTCTGCGCGTTCGCGTAGGTACACGCGCACAACAGCAACAAAGCGAGCAGGTTCTTCATCCGTGGTACCCAGGGAAAGCTAAGTGCTCGCTAGGGTGGAATGTCACGCAGCAGCAATTGGGCCGAAGCCCGTGCCCAGGCAAGCAATGGCACCCTGTCTACGATCGGCCCCGACTTCCGGAGTGGCGAACTAGACTCGAACGCCTCGGGCTTCACCATATGTATGAACGGAGCGATGATGCGATCGGCCACCACCGTGTAACAGTGAGCGTGCGCTGCACGATCCCAGCACCTTGCCCTACTTCAGCGTGAACTGTAGCGGCATCACCATGGTGCAGGTCACCGACTTGCCGTTCAATGTGGCGGGTGTCCACTTGGGCATGGCCTTTAACACGCGCACGGCTTCCGCATCGCCCGAAGGCGCCACGCCGCGTTTCACAACAACATCGGTGATGCTCCCATCCCTACGCACTACGAACTCTATGTATGCTTTGCCCTGCACACCGGCTTCCACCATATCCGGCGGATAGATCATGTTCTGTGCGATGAAACGGTACATGGCATCTTGTCCGCCCGGGAATTCCGGTTTCACTTCCACGACTGCCGAATTGAATACCTCTTCGGTTTGCGGGGTGGGCGGAGGTGGTGCTTCCACGTGCTCCCAGTTGCTCTCCATTGTTCGCGAACCTGGCGTATCGGTCACGGTCTGCGCAGGTACCGGTTCATCCTGGGCCAAGACCGTGTTGCACAGCAGCGCGGCAAGGACGAACAACGACTTCTTCATGCGGTGAAAACAGAAGCTCCCGATCGCGTGGACCACGAGCACCTTAGCACTAGTTGAACGCATACTTCGCCCCGATGAAACCCGCCCCGGTAAGCGCGATGCGGTTGCTATCGTGGCCCGGCACGAACTGCCATCCGACACCCAACCTGTAGTCCATACCCACTTGCCAGCGCGGCCCAATGCGGAACTTGACGCCGGTGGGAATGAAGAGCCGCGTGTAGTAAACCTGCTTGGCCCCGTAGGTGTGCTTGTTCATCTCCTCGGCTTGCTGTTGTGACGGGTGCTCGTCGTCCGCCAAATAGCGGCCTTCGATGAGCATCATCTTGTTACCCACGGTCAACCCGCCGTTCGCGCCCAGACCTACGTGCCAATGCACGTAGCGGCTCCAACGTCCGCGGAGCAAATAGGCGGTTTCCAAACTGATCTCGGTTTGCAGGTTGCAGTACACGATGGACGTGTCCATGTGCTGGTTGCGGTACGTCACCATCGCCTCGCGCGGGGTGTGCAGTCCCACGCCCACTTGCACTTCTGTGGTGGTGTTGGTGGTCGTGGGCGCCGTTTTCGTACGTCCGAACCCGGCCATGACAAAGAGCCCGAGGCCGCTGGTGGTGGTGCTCACTTGCTCATCGAACTGGCTGAGGTCGCGCTGCAGTTCCTGGCTGGTCTTCGCGAAGGCCATCAACTGTGGTAACGACATCGTTTCAAAACGATCCGTCTCCACACCCGTTCCGCAATTCAAACTTGTCATGCTCCACCCTGTGGCAGGCAACGGCGCGGTGGGCAACGCTTGTTGTGCGGCAGTGTGCAACTGGGCTGCCAGCGCCAAGCACAGAAAAGGGCGGGTCCAATGTTTCATGATGGGAAAGTAAGCAGGCTGATGAACAAAGAGCGCGCGGGGAGGGGGCATGTGCGCCGGACTTGTCGCATGTCGCTACTCGGACGAAGGCTATGTGCTATGGCTCTTCGGCGTTGGCGCCGAGGGACTATTGCAGAGGTCCCGCAGATTGCTCTGCCCCTGCATCACAGCTCGATACCGAACATCTTCAACTTGTTGTAGAGCGTTTTGCGATCGATGTTCAGCAGTTCGGCCGTCTTCGATTTGTTGAAGCTGTTCCGCTCCAAGGCGGTGAGGATCGCCTGCTTTTCCGCTTCGTGCGAAACGGAGCGCAGGTCGTCGCCCAACGGTGCTGTGGTCTCCGGTTGCGCTGTCCGGTTGCGCATGGCCGTCCCGCCGATGATCTCAATGGGCATATGTTCCATGCCCACTATCTCGGTGGTGGAGAGCAGCACGGCCCGCTTGATCACGTTGTTCAACTCGCGCAGGTTTCCCATCCACGGGTGGCTCAGCAGGCGCTGTTCCACGTCGGGGGTGAAACTGGCCGCTGTCCGGTTCAGCCGCGCTGCCGCTTGGTGCAGGAAATGTGCGGCGAACAAGAGGATGTCCTCGGTGCGATCACGCAACGGCAGCAGGACGATGGCGAACTCGTTGAGACGGTGGTAGAGGTCCTCGCGGAAACGCCCGTCGGCCGAAGCGGTGGTCAGTTCTTCATTCGTGGCCACGATGATGCGCACGTCCACCGCTATCTCCTTGTTGTCGCCGATGCGCCGCACTTTGCGCTCCTGTAACACGCGCAGCAACTTCACTTGGTTATCGTAGGTAAGGTTGCCGACTTCGTCCAGGAACAAGGTGCCGCCGTTCGCCTGCTGGAAGCAGCCTTCTTTGTCCCCCAGTGCACCGGTGAACGAGCCTTTCACGTGGCCGAACAGTTCGCTTGTGGCCAGATCGGCCGGTAGCGCACCGCAGTCGAGCGCAACAAAGGGCTTGTCGCTGCGCGCGCTCCGCTTGTGGATCTCTTTGGCCACGTATTCCTTGCCGGTACCGGTTTCGCCGGTTATCAGCACTGACAGGTCCGTGGGCGCTACGAGGTCGATGTGCTTGTTCAGGTGTGTGGCGAAGGTGCCTTTGCCCTGCACGAACTCGGGCAGGAGCGAAGCCGCTGCCACCTTGCGTTCAGCGCTGGGTTTCTTCAATTCCTCCGTCCGGCCTTTCTGGCTCAAAGCGTCCTCCACGCGCAAGGCGATATCATCCGGATAGAGCGGCTTCACAACATAGTCGAGCGCGCCCTTGCGCATCAGGTCAACGGCAATGCGAACGTCCGAGTAACCAGTGATCACGATCACAGGTACACCCGGTGCGCCCTCCCTGAAGTGCCCCAGCATTTCCAAGCTGTCGGCATCGGGCAGGCGGTGGTCGCACAGGATCAGGTCGAAGCGATGCTCCTTGAGCAGCGCAAGGGCGGTGGTCTTACGGCCGGCGGTGTTCACCGTGTATCCGCGTTTTTCGAGGAAGCGGGATAACAGCAGGCAGATGTCCTGGTCATCATCCACTACGAGCAAGCGTTGGGTTGCCATGTTGGAAGTCTTGGTTGTAGTAGTGGTTCAATTCATGAGCCCGACTTCTTTCAAGCTTGCCAGAATGGTGCGCAGGTCCAGCGGCTTGGGCAGGAAGAGGTGGGTACCGGCCTGCATGGCGTTAGTCCGTTCCTGATCCATGGCGCTGATCACGATCACACGGATCTGCGGTTGACCCGCCTTCAGCTCAGGTATCAGTTCATATCCCTTGCCATCCGGTAAGTTCGCATCCAGGAATACGCCATCGAAACGGCCTTGTTCGAGGTTCTGGCGGGCTTGGGCCAAGGAGTTCGCACTGATGGCCGCAATGCCTTGCTTGGCAAGTATCGCTTGAAGGAGCAGGCAGATCTCCGGTTCGTCGTCGACGATCAGCATGTTCATCTTCATTCCCCGATCTGATCCCTGGATCCGTTGGTGCCGTTCAACTCTCTGTTCAGCGTTCGTGCCCGTGTGCATGCCCTTCCGGAAGACAAGGGCCGTACCGCGAGCGACGAATTCGCCGGGGCTGTCGAAAGTAACGCAACGGGTCAGTGGTGCATGGGGAATAAGGTCTACGATCCGTGGGGAACATCTTGCTCAGTTGGAGGATCCTGGCGCGGTGGATCGGTCCGCAATGGTGAGCCCGCCTTCGCGGATCATCACTGGCATGTGATCGGCCCAACGGATGGGAAAAACATCCATTATGGGCAATCTCCTTTATATCATCGCGGTGATCCTGATCATCGGCTGGCTGCTGGGCGTATTCGTATACAGCGCCACGGGTTTGATCCACGCGCTACTGGTGGTCGCCCTGATCGCTGTGATCCTTCGGATCATCCAAGGAAAGGGGCTGAAGGGCTGAAGGGCTGAAGCTAAGGCCTTCGCTATGCCGCCTATGAGCGCGCAAGCTCGCTTTTCGCGAACTCAGCATATACGCTGGTAATGCCGTCGCGCAACCCTATGCGGTGCTTCCATCCAAGGTTGTGCAGTCGTGAAACGTCCATGAGTTTGCGCGGCGTGCCGTCGGGCTTCTCGGTGTTCCACTTCAATTCGCCGGTGTAGCCCACGATGTCCTTGATCATCTCCGCCAATTCCTTGATCGTAAGGTCCTCGCCAGTGCCAATGTTCACGAACATCTCGTCATCGTAGTTCTGGAGCAGGAAGAAGCAGGCGTCCGCGAGATCGTCCACGTGCAGGAATTCGCGCATCGGCGATCCGGTGCCCCATACCTCGACACTGGGTGCACTCGTGACTTTCGCTGTGTGGAATTTGCGGATGAGCGCAGGCAACACGTGGCTATTGTTCAGGTCGTAGTTGTCGTTCGGTCCGTACAGGTTCGTGGGCATGGCGCTGATGTAGTTCACGCCGTACTGCCGCCGGTAGCTCTCGGCCATCTTGATCCCCGCGATCTTGGCGATGGCGTACGGCTCGTTGGTCTGCTCCAACAATCCAGTGAGCAAACTCTCCTCCTTCAGCGGCTGCGGCGCAAGCTTGGGGTAGATGCAGGAGGACCCCAAGAACAACAGTTTCGTCACACCGCTTTCGTAAGCACTGTGGATCACGTTGTTCTGGATCATCAGGTTCTCGTACAGGAACTGCGCGCGGTACACATTGTTGGCGTGTATGCCACCCACCTTGGCGGCAGCCAGCACCACCACGTTCGGTTTTTCCTGCTGGAAGAAGTCGCGGACGGTCTGCTGTTCTTTCAGGTCCAACTCTTTGCTGCCACGCGTAACGATGTTGTTGAAGCCGTCCTTTTGCAGGCGGCGCACGATGGCGCTGCCCACCATGCCACGGTGGCCGGCGATGTAGATCTTGTCGGTCTTGTTCATGCTATCCATTGTTGGGGCGGGAAATTCCCCGCCCATACATCAGGAGTGATCGCGTGCGTGATCACTCCTGCTCATGCAGGATCTTGTGTCCGCCTTTCTTCAGGTAAACATCGCGCTTGAAGAGCTCCACGTCGCAGGTCACCATCTCTTTCACCAATGCCTTCAGGTCGTACTTGTGTTTCCAGCCGAGCACGCGCTTGGCCTTGCTCGGGTCACCTTCCAAGTGGTCCACTTCGGCCGGACGGTAGTAGCGCTTGTCGATCGCCACACGCAGTTTCCCGGTCTTCTTGTCGTAGCCCTTCTCGTTCACGCCCTTGCCTTTCCACTCCAGTTTCACACCGGCTTCCGCGAAAGCCAGGTCGATGAAATGGCGCACGGTGTAGGTCTTGCCGGTAGCGAGCACGAAATCATCGGGCTTCTTGGCCTGCAGCATCAACCACATGCCCTCCACATAGTCCTTGGCGTGGCCCCAATCGCGTTTGGCGTCGATGTTCCCGAGGTACAGAGTGTCCTGTAAGCCAAGCTTGATCTTGGCCACAGCGCGGGTGATCTTTCGCGTCACGAACGTCTCGCCGCGAAGCGGGCTTTCGTGGTTGAAAAGGATACCGTTGCACGCGAACATGCCATAGCTCTCACGGTAGTTCTTGGTGATCCAAAAGCCGTAGAGCTTCGCCACGCCGTAGGGGCTCTTCGGGTAGAATGGCGTCTCCTCGTTCTGCGCACGGGGCAATACGCCACCATACAATTCGCTGGTGCTGGCTTGGTAAAAGCGCGTCTTTTTCTCCATGCCGAGGATGCGGATCGCTTCAAGGAAGCGCAGGGTCCCGATACCGTCGGCATTGGCCGTGTACTCCGGCATTTCGAAACTCACGGCCACATGGCTCATGGCTGCCAGGTTGTAGATCTCGTCCGGCTGGATCTCCTTCACCAAGCGAAGGCAATTGACACTGTCCGTGAGGTCGCCGTAGTGTAGGTGGAAGGGGCGGCCTTTCTCGTGCATGTCGTGGTAGAGGTGGTCGATGCGGTCGGTATTGAACAACGAACTACGGCGCTTTACCCCGTGCACTTCGTAGCCCTTGTTCAGGAGCAGTTCGCTCAGGTACGCACCGTCCTGTCCGGTAACGCCGGTGATCAATGCGACCTTTCTCTTCTTGCCGGTTTCAGCCTTCTTTTTCTTCGCCATGATAGTGGTATGTGCTTCTGCTTATTGAACGATGAACCAGTTGTTCACCAAGGAGTCTTTGTTGTAGCGCATGCTCTTGCCGGTGGAAACATCGGTGATGTCCTTTCCGGACTCCAATGCGACGGCATGCCCGGCCGCAGTGTCCCATTCCATGGTGGGTGCAAACCGCGGATACACATCCGCAGCACCCTCGGCAACGAGGCAGATCTTCAGCGCGCTGCCGATGCTGGTGAGTTGAACGCCGCCATGCTGCGCCTCCTTCTCCGCCACGAACGCCTCCGTTTCCGGTGTGCTGTGGCTGCGGCTGGCAACGATGGTGAAGGTCTCGCGAACGTTCTGCACAGGTAGTTTTTCGGCTAGGGCGGCGAGTTCATACGCCGACCTTCCTGCGAAGGTTTTCGCCTGCTGAATGCGGTAGGCGCCTCCGCCTTGCCAAGCGAAGTAGAGCACATCCTTCACCGGTACGTACAACGCACCACCAACGGGCGCACCATCCTCGATCAACGCGATGTTCACCGTGAACTCGCCATTGCGTTTGATGAACTCCTTGGTGCCATCCAACGGATCCACCAACCAGTAGCGGTTCCACGTCTGTCGCTCAGTGGCAGGCATCGTGCGCCCTTCCTCGCTCACCGTGGGAAGTGCGGTGCGGTCCAGCACAGCGGCAATGGCCTTGTGGGCACGCTTGTCCGCTTCGGTCAAGGGGCTCTTATCCGCCTTTTGCTCGGAGGTGAAGTCCGTTCCGTAAACGGTCAGGATCTCCCGTCCTGCGGCGAAGGACGCCTCGATAGCAGCGTCCAAAAGCGGTAACAAATCGTTCTGCACGCGGCGAAGGTATCCGGCGGTTTTCCGATGCGTTCCACAGCCAACTGCGGTTATCAACGCCCTGTCCTTCGCAGAGCCCCGGAGGATGCATTCCCGGCAGCATTACATTTGGCCACGTTCTTTCCGGTAACGCTTATCAAGAAAGGCTGAGGGATAATGGCCCGATGAAGCCTTGACAACCATCCACCGCAAGGTGGACAGGTGCCAATTCCATCCCGACTTGTCGGGAAGAGATGAGCTGCGATCAGGTATCACCTCCGCACGGTTGCATGTGCGGTGTGCTGTCACCTTATCCTGCTCGGTAAGCTGAGCCGGACGGACCGATCGAAACGGAAAGCAATGAACACACTGGAGAAGCTGGCGAGCGAACGCATCCTTGTTCTGGATGGTGCTATGGGTACCATGATTCAGCGGCTTGGCCTCACGGAAGAGGATTTCCATCCGCAAGGAATGGAGCAGCACGACATCCTGTTGAAGGGCAACAACGAGTTATTGTCCATATCACGGCCTGAAGCGATCAAGCGCATTCATGAGCAGTATCTCGAAGCGGGTGCAGATATCATCGAGACCAACACCTTCAGCGCGACCAGCATCGCGCAAGGCGAACACAAGTGCGAACACTTGGTTCGCGAGATGAACCTCGCTTCAGCGCGACTTGCCAAAGAGGCATGCGCTGCGTTCACCGCCAAAGATCCCAGTAAGCCACGTTTCGTCGCCGGTGCGCTTGGGCCAACGAACAAGACCGCGAGCCTTAGTCCGGATGTGAACGACCCGGGTTTTCGGGCAGTGCACTTCGATGACCTGGTTACCGCCTATGCCGAACAGGTGGAAGCGTTGCTCGATGGTGGCGTGGACCTGTTGCTGGTGGAAACCATTTTCGATACGCTCAACGCCAAGGCGGCTTTCTATGCGATCGAGGAAGTCTTCGACAAGCGCGGCAGACGTGTGCCCCTCATGTGCAGCGTCACCATCACCGATGCCAGCGGTCGCACCCTCAGTGGGCAGACCATCGATGCCTTCATGATCAGCATGGGCCATGTGGAACTGTTCAGCATCGGCTTGAACTGCGCGCTCGGTGCCGCACAGATGCGCCCCTATTTGCAAGTGCTGTCCGAGAACGCGACCTGTCTCACCAGCGTGTACCCGAACGCCGGACTTCCGAACCAATTCGGCGAGTACGACGAGACGCCGGAAATGACCGCCAAACTGGTTGGTGAGTTCATGCGCGATGGGTTGGTGAACATCGTTGGCGGTTGCTGCGGCACGACGCCAGATCACATTGCCGCGCTGGCCAAGGAAGCGGTGAAGCATGCACCCAGAAAGCTGTCCGTTGTCGCATGAGCATTCCGACCTATAGTGGCCTCGAACCGCTGCGCATTTTCGCTGGCAGCAACTTCGTCAACATCGGTGAACGGACCAACGTTACCGGGAGCGCTGCCTTCCGTAAGTTGATCAAGGAAGGCAAGTACGACGAGGCGGTTTCCGTTGCGCGCCAGCAGGTGGAGAACGGTGCCCAAGTGATCGACGTGAACATGGACGAGGGCCTCATAGATGGGGTGGCGGCCATGCGCAAGTTGCTCAACCTCATCGCCGCCGAGCCCGACATCGCGCGGGTGCCGGTAATGGTGGACAGCAGCAAGTTCAGCGTGATCGAAGCGGGCTTGAAGTGCTTGCAGGGCAAGGGCATTGCCAACAGCATCAGCCTTAAGGAAGGGGAGAAGGAGTTTCTGCGGCAGGCACGCGTCGTCAAGCGGCTGGGTGCCGCCGCTGTGGTCATGTGCTTCGACGAGCAGGGCCAAGCCGACAACTTCGAACGGCGTATCGCCATTGCGGAACGCGCCTATCGGTTGCTGATCGAGCAAGCACACTTTGCACCGCACGACATCATCATCGACCCGAACATCCTGACGGTGGCCACGGGCATGAGCGAGCATGATCACTATGCGGTGGACTTCATACGCGCCGTGTCATGGATCAAGAAGCACCTGCCCGGCGCGCTCACCAGCGGTGGTGTTAGCAATGTGAGCTTCAGCTTCCGTGGCAACGAACCTGTGCGCGAAGCGATCCATACCGCCTTTCTCTACCACGCCATCAAGGCCGGGTTGGACATGGGGATCGTGAACGCGGGCCAGATCGGTGTGTACGACGATATCCCGAAGGACCTGCTCGAACATGTTGAGGATGTGTTGCTGGCGCGCCGAACGGATGCCACGGAGCGTATGGTTGTCTTCGCGGAGCGTTACAAAGGCGCACCCAGTGCTGAAGTCGTGGCGCAGCGTGCCGCATGGCGTGAAGGCAGCGTGGAAGAGCGATTGAAGCATGCGCTTGTCCACGGCATCACGGAGTACATCGATGCCGACACGGAGGAGGCGCGCGCGGGCCTGCAAGACCCGGTGAAAGTCATTGAAGGTCCGCTGATGGCGGGCATGACCGTAGTGGGCGATCTGTTCGGCGCAGGAAAAATGTTCCTGCCACAAGTGGTCAAGAGCGCGCGCGTGATGAAGAAGGCCGTCGCCTACTTGGAACCCTTCCTCTTGGAGAAGAAGAAGTTGCTGCCGGTCGCTCAGCAAAGCACAGGAGCGAAGAAGATCCTGATGGCCACCGTGAAGGGCGATGTGCACGACATCGGTAAGAACATCGTGGGTGTGATCCTTGCGTGCAATGGCTGGGAAGTGATCGATATGGGCGTGATGGTGCAATGCGAGAAGATCCTCGCCGCAGCCAAGGAGAACAATGTCGACATCATCGGGCTCAGCGGATTGATCACGCCATCACTCGATGAGATGGTACACGTGGCGAAGGAGATGGAGCGGGAGAAGTTCACCGTGCCGTTACTGATCGGTGGCGCCACCACGAGCCGTGTACACACTGCCGTGCGCATTGCGCAACACTACAGCCAACCCGTTGTGCACGTGATCGATGCCAGCCGGAGCGTGCCGGTGGTGAGCAGTTTGCTCAGCGACACCGATCGCGGCGCTTTTGCCGCCAAGTTGAAGGACGAATACGCGCATGTTCGAGCGCAATACGAAGGCCATGAACGCACCAAGGAATACGTGCCCATCTCCGAGGCTCGTGCCAAGCGCTTCGCGATCGACTTCACCAGTGAACCACCGGTGAAGCCCAAGCGTACCGGCGTGTTCCCGTATCGCGACATCCCATTGGAACAACTCGTGCCCTACATCGACTGGACACCCTTCTTCCAAGCGTGGGAACTGGCGGGGCGCTACCCGAAGATCCTCACGGATCCGGTGGTAGGGAAGGAGGCGACCCAATTGTACGAGGATGCCCAGCGCATGCTGAAGCAGTTGGTGGCGGAGAAATGGTTGCAAGCGCATGGGGTGGCCGCCATTTGGCCTGCGAACGCGGTGGCGGACGACATGGAGGTGTATGCCGATGGGAAGCGTAGCAGCACCATCGGTCGCTTCCACGGTATGCGGGCGCAATCGAAGAAGGCGCAGGGCGTTGCGTACAACTGCTTGAGTGATTTCCTCGCTCCAAAGGAGACCGGCGTGGTGGATCACCTTGGCGGTTTCGCTGTAACCACAGGCCATGGCATCGACGCCCACGTGAAGCGGTTCGAAGCCGCGCACGACGACTACAGCGCGATCATGTTGAAGGCCTTGGCCGATCGCTTAGCCGAGGCTTTTGCCGAGAAACTTCACGAAGTGGTGCGACAGGACCTCTGGGGTTACGAGACGCCGACCACCTTCACCAACGAGCAGCTGATCAAGGAGGAATACCAAGGCATCCGTCCTGCACCGGGTTATCCGGCTTGTCCCGATCACACGGAGAAACCGGAATTATTCCGCTTGCTCGATGCTGAGCGCCACACGGGAATTCAACTGACCGAAAGCCTTGCCATGCACCCTGCCGCTGCGGTTAGTGGCTGGTACTTCGCGCACCCGAAGAGCAAGTACTTCGGCGTGGGCCGGATCGCCAAAGACCAGGTGGAAGACCTGTCGCGCCGAAAGGGCATTACCATTGCGCAAGTTGAACGCTGGTTGTCGAGTAACCTGGGATACGAAACCGGGAGCGACAAGTGAGCGTTGAACCGCCACTTGGTGATGCAGCTCTCCCGCTCCGCATTCCTGTTGCTTGTCTTTTCCGTCGTGGTGAATACCGCGTTGGCGCAACGCCTTACGCAGGATAATGGCGATTGCACAGGTGCCCTGTTCATAGCGGACAGCGTGTATGTGCAGGAGCAAGCCGTGCGTGGCTTCGGTAACGTGCTGGAGATAAAGGAGAACCCCTCGGAGGACAAGCAGTGGTTCGAGCGTGAGCACCACACAACGTGGTACAAATTCCGCGCGCCCAACACCACATTGCTCACCTTCGACATCGAGCCGAAGAACATCGACGACGACATCGACTTCCTCGTTTTCGAAGGCGCGATCCCGGGCATCTGCGACAAGATCCAAGAGAAGACGGTAGCGCCTATCCGAACGAACATCAGCCGGAATGACAAGGAGAACCACAGCATTTGCGGATTGCGGAAGGATGCGCCGGACAAGTACGTGCGATCGGGGGTGGGTTCGTCTTTCAGCAGCGCGATCGAAGTGAAGCAGGGCGACCTCTACTACTTGGTGGTCGATTATCAGGATCGACCGTTGGATGGGTACACGATCCGGTTCCATTACGATCCGCCACCACCTCCTCCGGTTCCGGAGAGATCCGAAGCACCACAACAAACCCTGCGTATCCACGTCACGGACGCGAAGTCGGGCAAGCCCGTCACAGGTACCCTCACGATCGAAGGCATGGTGTTCGACAAAGTGGTGGAAGCGAAGGGCAAAAGCACCTACGAATACCGGATGGATCAATACCGCAGTTTGAAGATCGGCTGCGTCCAGAAGGGATTCATGTTCCAGAACCTGAAGGTGAAGGGAAGCACGGACAGCCTAGTGGTCGTTGATCTGAAGCTTACACCGATCGAGCCGGGCGCGCATGTGGTACTTGAGGATATCCGCTTCGTAGGCAACGACGTAACGGTGATGAAGAACAGCCAAGGCTCGATGTTGCAGTTGCTCCGGTTCATGCAACAGAACCCCACTACCCGGATCGAGATCGAGGGGCACGTGAACGGACCCACGTACAAGAACACAAAGGAGTTCATTGAGCTGAGCACTGGCCGAGCGCGAGCCGTTTACGATTTCCTCTTGGTGAACGACGTCGAACCGGAGCGGCTCGCCTACAAAGGCTATGGCAACAGCCAGATGCTTTTCCCCGAGCCAAAGAACAAGGACCAGAGCGAGGCACATCGCCGACAGGCAGTGAAGATCCTGTGAGGTCGGCTCATGTTTAGATGAGGTGGATGTGAAGACGTGATGGTTGGCGGTAGGCCCCTTCATTTCCACATCTCTCACATCTCCCACATCCGGTTTCGCTGCCACACCGTTCACCCCAAGTACCTCCCGTTCATCCATGGCGGCTTTAGTGGCGAAGTGTAGCGGATAGTTTTGGCCGTCCCAAAGGCGATCCCTTCGGCATTTTCCGGAGAGGTCCGGCTGAAACGATCACGTTACCATGCGAACATCCATTCTGCTTTTTGCATTGCTGCCCACCAGCCTCGTCGCCCAACAAGCTTGGACGTTGGATCAATGTGTCCGTCAGGCTGAGGAGAAGAACCTCAACGTGCGCAACGCCGCGCTCGATGCCGAAATGGCCGATCAAGGCGAACGCCAAGCGATGTACGCCTTGCTCCCCAACCTCAACGCCTACGCAAGTCACGGCTACAA
>CADECG010000023.1 GCA_902825795.1 uncultured Bacteroidota bacterium | reverse complement strand
TATTCGGTGCCGTTCACCAGGGCGGTATCGGTGTAGTTGGTATTGGCCGTGGTGCCGATGGGTACGAAGGTCACGCCGTCGAATCGCTGCACTTCATATAGTGTGTTTACCCAAGGGGTGATCGACTGCCAGCTCAGGTTCAGCAATTCATCGTTCGGGTCGATGTTGAGGAAGATGCTTGTGGCCGGGCTGCTATCGCCGATGGTATCGTTGCCGCCGTTGCCGAAGAGTTCCACGCGGTACACGTGCGGACCGGTCTCGGTATCGAGGTTCGTATCGATGAAGGTCGTGTCAGGGTGCTGGAAGTTGTTGGAACTGGCTGTGGTTTCAATGAGCGTGTTCGCTCCGGTGAACCCATCGCCGCGATAGAGTTTGAAGAAGTACGGGCCGGGGTACTGCAGGGTGTCCAGATCCCAAGCATTGCTCCAGCGTACCGTGTCAATGCCCGTGGTGAAATCCGTTTGCCCAACGCTCACATGTGTGATGATGGGCACGGTCTGTTCCAGGATCGCGCAGAACTCGATGCTCGCGTAGCTCTCGGCGCCATCGGGGAAACAGGCTATCACCATATAGCAGTATTCATTCCCAACGAAGAGGTCAGGGTCGTTGTCGAGGAATGTTGGGTCAGGGATACAGGTATCCGTGATCTCGACGTAGCCGGTGTAAGCGGGTACACCCGTTTCGCAGTTGTCCGGAACGAAACCGTATGAACCACTGCGGCGGTAGACCCTGTAACCAGTGGCATTAGAACAGATGCTCGCGTCCCAGTTCAACTGGATCGCATCCGAGAGTGGTGTAGCTATCGGGTTCTCTGGGGCAGGTGCCACCACGGTGATGAACATCGTTTCGTAATCCTCCAAGGGAACATCGGCGTCGTTATCCCTCACATTGAAGACCATTTGATAGGGTTGCATGCGGACATGCGCGCATACGGTTGCCCAACTGAAGGTCCCGCTAACAGGATTGTTGTTGATGGGGCTCAGGAACTGCGCCGGGCTGGTGGCAACGATCAGCGGTTCGCCCAACGCGGTAAGGTCAAGATCCTGAGCGGCATCGGGGTCGGTGGCGGTTACGTTGAGAGTGAGGAAATCACCAGCCGTGACACAGGTGTCGAGCACTTCCTGGATCTCTGGCGTTTGGTTGTTGCAGGGCTCGTTCACGAACACCTGCATGTCGCGCTCCACGAAACCGATGGGGTCACCATCACGCCACTCGATCACCATGAAGGCGAAATTGTACATGCCCGGGAAGTGCGGACTGACCCAGGAAATGGTGCCGGTGACCGGGTCCATTTCGAATTCATTGTCCGGGCCGGGTGCTATCTCATCGGGGAAGAAGTAAGGGTCTATCTCTTCGCAACCGGCGCCGCGGCACACGCGCAGTTGGTAGCTCAAACTATCGCCATCGGGATCCCATGCGCCCGGGTTGTGGTACCACGGTTGGAAAATGCAGGCCTCTTGCAACGGCGGGTTGAGGAAACGCGGTGAACAACCGTAGATCTCGTCCTCGTCCAGCGGAACCATGATGGTCGTCTGAACACAGATCGGGATGTTCACGCTTCCCGGAATGTTGACAACGCCGCCTACGCGGTTCGGGTCTTCGTACTGCAGGGTGTAAACGGCACCCCCAACATACGTGTGCGTGGAGATGTACACGTTGCGTTGCACATCCATGCCGGGGATCGGCACCAAACTGTCGCGCGCGATCGTGTCCAGCGGGCTGCCGTCGCCCCAGTCAAGTATGAACTCAGGGCGATCGGCCGGTGAACTGGTGCGCGTGTGCGTAATGATGGTTGCCTCGTACAAGAGCCCACCCAAGTGGCAGATGATGATCTCGCCCGCTTGGTTGTGTGTGGCCTTGCCCGCGAACGGGAGCAACGATAGAAGTAGAAGGAGGAGGTTGCGGAAGCGTTTCATCGCGAAGGAGGAACAAAGTACGGCAATGGACGCGCAGCCCCGGTGAAGGATTTGTGTGTCATGGTCGGTGATCTACATGTCCGAACGCACCAACGCCGGTCTTTGGTGCCATGGCACTGGCACAAGTCGGTGTTAGTCGAGAGTTCCTGACCGCACCAACCAAGAACAGGATACCAAACCTTGCCGGGTATCTTCGGCCACTTCACCACCACCCCATGCTCGACCTCGTTCGCGGCACTAAGCCTGCCGCCGGCAAAGCCACACTGGCCATTATCAGCGCCGATGCACAACTCAAGGATCTCGGCCTCAGCGCGGCCGATAAGAACCACGTATTGGCGCAATTGAACGCCGATGCCCTGATCGCGGGCAGCGAAAGCGGTGGCCAATTGGTGTTGGTGCACCGCATGAAGAAGGAAGACCGCAGCACGTTGTTGGAACGGGCTCGCAAGGCCGGTGCGGAAATGTGCGCGCGCCTCAACGGCCTCCGCCTCGCTGAGGCACAATTGGTCGGCTTGGGCGGCGATGCCGAAGCCACAGTCGCCATGGCCGAAGGTGTGTGCTTGGCCAACTACGAGTTCCGGAAGTACAAGACCAGCGGCAAGGGCAATGCGCTGAAGAAGCTGACTGTTATGGGAGCGGGCATCGCGCAGGATGCGATCGAGGAAATCGATGACGTTTGCGAAAGCGTGTGTATGGCGCGCGACTGGGTGAACGAGCCGGTGATCTTTCTCACGGCCACCCAAATGGCCAGCCAGATCCGCGATCTCGGCAAGCAGATCGGGTTCAAGGTCACCGTCTTCAACAAGCAACAGATCGAAGCCTTCGGCATGGGCGGCCTGCTCGGCGTGAACAAGGGCAGCCAAGACCCACCGACATTCACCGTGCTGGAACACAAGCCGAAGAACGCCGTGAACGATCGGCCCATCGTGCTCATTGGTAAGGGTGTGGTGTTCGATACGGGTGGACTCAGCCTGAAACCCACGCCTAATAGCATGGACTATATGAAGTGCGATATGGGTGGTGCCGCCGCAGTGTGCGGTGGTATCGCAGCCATCGCGCGGCAGAACTTGCCTGTGCATGTGATCGGCTTGATCCCCAGCACGGACAACCGCCCCGGCGAGCGCGCCATCGTACCGAGCGATGTGATCCGCATGCACAACGGTCTTACGGTGGAAGTGATGAACACCGATGCCGAAGGCCGCTTGATCCTTGCCGATGCACTCAGCTACGGCGAGCAATTCAAGCCCGAGCTGGTGATGACCATCGCTACGCTCACTGGTGCGGCGCAGCGGGCCATCGGCAACTACGGTATCGCCGTCATGGGTACTGCGGACGAGTCGCGGTTCGCGGAACTGAAAGCCGTTGGCGATCAGGTGTACGAGCGCACTGCTCAACTACCCTTCTGGCCTGAGTACGATGCCGAGATCGAAAGCAGCATCGCTGATATCAAGAACCTCGGCAGCGATCTGGCCGGGGCGCAAACGGCAGGCAAGTTCCTCGCCCGTTTCACCAAGCATCCATTGATCCACTTGGACATCGCTGGACCGGCCTACTTGCTGAAGCGAGATAGCTATCGCGGCCTCGGCGGAACCGGGTGCGGTGTGCGATTGTTCTACCAGTTCGTGAAAGCGCGCGGCGCAAAAGGCAAACGCAAGAAATGAGCTCCATTCCCCGTATCGGCATCAGTTGTGGCGACCTGCATGGCGTAGGTCTTGAAGTAGTGCTGAAGACCTTCGAGGACAATCGGATCTTGCAAGAGATCACGCCAGTGCTGTACTGCGGCTCAAAGGCTGTGTCGTTCCACCGCAAGGCGCTGGGCTTGGAAGAAGCGGTGCCCTTCCATCGCATTGCCGATGCAAGCGAAGCCATAGCGCGCAAATTGAACGTCGTAAGCATTTGGGACGAAGAGCTTCCCCTGGAACTCGGTCGCCCTAGTGGCAAGCATGCTGAATACACGATCAAGAGCCTTGAAGCGGCAGCGCAGGATCTTGGTGCCGGAAAGGTGGACGTGCTGGTAACGGCGCCGATCGATAAAGCCGCAATGCAAGCGGTAGGGTTCAAGTACCCGGGCCACACGGAGTTCCTGCAATCCCTTGCGGGCACCGATTCCCAAGTGCTCATGATCCTCGTGGGCGATGGTCTCCGCGTTGGCACCGTGACAGGTCACATTCCGTTGAAGGATGTATCCGAAGCGGTTACCGCAGAACGCATTGTTGCCAAGGCACGCTTGTTCCACCAGAGCTTGATGCGCGATTTCGGATGCATCGATCCGCGCATTGCCATCCTCGGTCTCAATCCTCATGCAGGCGACAACGGCGCTTTGGGCACCGAGGACCGTGAGCGCATTTCGCCCGCCGTTCGTCAGTTGAAGGAGGAGGGCATCAAGGCCATGGGACCCTACCCGGCCGATGGCTTCTTCGGCAGCGGCCAGTTCAAGCACTTCGATGGTGTATTGGCCATGTACCATGATCAAGGTCTTGCGCCGTTCAAGGCGTTGAGCTTTGGTACCGGAGTCAACTTCACCGCAGGCCTGCCGATCATCCGCACCAGTCCCGATCACGGCACTGCGCTCGATATTGCAGGCAAGGGCTTGGCTGACGAAAGCAGTTTCCGCCATGCGATCTGGCTGGCGTGCGACATACGCGAGCAGCGTGATCGCTACCGGGAGATCCACGCCAACCCGTTGCAGCCGCAGGAGCGGGGCAAGAAGGAGAAGGCGTAGCGCGTGAAATGCCTCACCGCAGAGGGGCAGAGACGCCGAGGACGCAGAGCGGAGTCGTTTTCTGTCGATGGCAGGGCGCAGGGCTGATCCCGCGTAGCGGGATACTCAGCGTCTCGTCCTAGCGAAAAATCTCTGCGAACCATGCGACTCTGCTCTCTGCGTTGAGGTCCACACGGTTTGTCTTTTTGAACATGTGAACAGCTTTTTAGAGGATCGCGAGGTACTTGTTCTCCAATGCGCGCATGGCGCGCTGCTGCTTTTCTCCCTTGTCGCCATGGCCGCACAGATGCAAAAGACCATGCACCATAACACGCTTTAGTTCTTGTCGCGCTGGCACATCGAACGTGCGTGCGTTCTCCTTCACGCGGTCGTAGCTGATGAGGATGTCACCACTGATGACAACGCCCTTCGCCCGCTCCGATGTGTCGAACGTGATGATGTCCGTGTATTCGTTATGCCCGAGGTAGTGCCGGTTGTAGCCCAGCAGTTCCTTGTCGGTCATTAGCACGTAGTTCAGTTGTTCGATGCTGTACCCCTCGCGTTTGGCAACGCGCAGCAACCACACGCGCAACAGTGTGCGGGCGCGGAAGGCATCGGGAACGTTCTGTGCAGCGAACGAGATCATGCGCTGCCGCTTACTGCGGCTGCGTACTGAACGTCATGGCTACCGTAGCGCCATTGTCGTCGAAGGCCACCATATCGGCCAAGGCGCGCATCAGGAACACACCACGGCCGTGGGGCTTCTCGATGTTCTGCGGTTCGGTGGGGTCGGGCAGGCTGTCGTGGTCGAAGCCGGGTCCTTGATCCTTTACGAAGAAGGTGACCTTGCCATCGTGGCCGCGGTAGCCCACGGTTACCTTTTTGCTGGGGTCGAGGCCGTTGCCATGGTGGATGGCATTGTTCACCGCTTCGGTAATGGCGATGAGGATGTTGCCGTAATGGCTTTCGTGCACGTTGTGCTTGGCGCACACGTCGTCGATCATCTTTTCTACCAACGCAATGTTCTCCGCCTTGCTGGGGAAGTCGATGCGTTCGGTGTATTCCACGTCCTCGATCAGGTTAGCCATGGCCGGTATCAGGGTCGGCCAAAACTACCGAAATAGGCATTGACCTTCTGCTTGTAATACGGCTTCAATCCCGGGGGCATTGTTCGCAACAATTCCGCCTCGCGCTCCTTGCGGCGCTGGTACTCGAAGAAGCGGGCCGGGTCCTCCGGCGACAAGTCGCGGCCTTCGCTGCTCTGGCGCTTCTCGTCCTGCTCGCGCTCGCGCTCGGCTTTCTCGTGTTCCAGCAGGCGGGTCATGATGTCCTTCTGGCGTTCGATGGTCTCTTGCGTGATCTTTTTGTTCACGATGTCCTTTTCGGTCTGCTCCATTTCCTTGGCCAAGTCGCCAAGGGGATTACCGGCACCGCTTCCATCCTTGTTCAGCTCCTGCGCCAGTCGTTGCATCTCCTTGCGGATGGCAGCCTGCTGGGCCGCCATACTGGCCAATTGCTGGCTCATGCCCGGCTGACCGGAGCCACCCTCGTTCTTCTCGCCGGGTTTCTTGCCCTTCTGCTGGCCCTTGCGCATTTCCTCCAACTGTTTGTTGAGCGCCTCTTGCTGCGCCTTCATTTTGCTGGCACTGGGTTTCTTGCCCTTACCCTGGCCCTTGCCGCCCGGTTTGTTGCACGTGCCGGAACCGGGCATCTTGGAACTGTTCTGCTGTTGCATCATCTGCTGCAACGCTTCGTCGAGTAGCAAGGCCAGATTGTTCAGGGAGGTCATGGCGCGCTGCTGTTTCTCAGCGGCCATCGGCTTATCCCGGTCGTTGGCGCGGCTGTTGCCGATCAGGTCGGTGGCAAGGTCCATGTTCTCGTTCACCGCGTTCATCTCGCGGTTGATCGTCGATTCCAATTGTGCTACGCGCTTGCTCAGTGCGAAGAGCGAGTCCTCGATGATCTTGGCATCGTCGCGCAGTTTCTTCTGCTCGCGGCCGATATCCACCAAGTGCGGATCGCGCGGCTTGGTGTTGCCGAGGTCGCCCATCACCGCCTCTTGGTCCTGGCTCAGTTCAACGATGTTCTCCAGTAGCTGGCGCAACGCATCCATGTCCTCTTCCTGCTGCTCCGGTGCGGCGCCTCCGGCCATGCTCTCCATTTGGAAAGCCATCTGTTCCATCTGCTCGGCAGCGTCCTTCTGGCTCTCGCTGGCCTTCTTGTTCTCCTTCTTCTCCAGTTCTTCCTTGCTCTCCTGCTGTTCCTTCTTCACTTCTTCCTCAGCGCTCTTCGTGTCGGGCATTTCCTTCGGTTGCTCCAACTCTTTGTTCTTCTCCTCCAGCTCCTTCATCTGCTCTTCAATGTCTTCGAAGGCCTTGTTCAGTGAATCCTGCTTGGCCTTCATCTCCTCCTGCTTCTGCTCGTCCTTGGCGGCCTCGTTCTGCTTGCTTTCCTCGCTGAGTTTCTTCTGTTCCTCCGCCAGCTTCTCCAGCTGATCGGCAATGTCCTGTGCCTTCTGCTCCACTTCCATCTGCTTGAAGAGTTCCAGCGAACGATCGAGCTCTTTCTCGATGTCCTCCTGGCTCATCTTCATTTCTTGCACTTGCTCCTGAAGTTCCTTCTTGTCCAGCTTCTCCATCATTTCCTGCACCTGTCGGTACAGTTCCTTCATCTCTTCGGTCAGCACGTTCTCGAACAATTCCTGGATCTGTTGTTGCTTCTCCATCATGCGCTCGTCCATGGGGCTGAACTCCTGCCGCTGCTGTTGGCTTTGGCGCAGCTGTTCGGTGGTGCGCTCGATGTTCTGTTGCAATTGTTTCTGGCGATCGAGGACGTTCTCCAGCTTCTGTTTGTCCTGCCATTCCAGTTCTTTCTTGTCGAGCATTTCGCGGCGCAGCTTGTCCAGATCACGCTGGATGTCCTGCGCCTCCCGGATGTTCTGCTGCAACGATTGCTTGATCGCGTCTGCCTGTGCGCTTTGGTCCTCGGCCAGTTCTTTCAGTGTCGGTGCTTCCCACACCTTGGCCTGACTGCGTGCGCTCTTGCTGCCGGTAACGCCGTCGTTGTCCCACACTTCGAAGTAGTACTCGATCTTATCGCCAGCGGCGATGTTGAACGTGTACATGTCCCAGAGATGGAAGAACTCCTGCCGTGTGTTCGTCGGGGCGACGTTCAGTTCAACGGTGCGCTCGAGGTCCTCCACGGCCGTGCTGTCGCCACCTTGCAAGAAGCGGTAGTGGAACAGCAGTCGCTTGAAGCCATGGTCGTCGCCGATCTCGCCTCGGAAATAGAGGCGCTTGGGCGCGGTGCTGTCCGCTTGCTCATCCACAGCGATCAACGGGTAGAGGTCCGGCACGACTTCCACACGGTACTGCAGCGGAAGTTTGCTGGTTGACGTGTTCGCTTTCGGAGCCATGGTGTACGTGCGGCTCTGGAAGAACCTGCGCTCGGCGCTGAATCGATCCGCGCCACTGGGCTCGATCGAGTAGGTGGTATCGTCGAAAGCGAGTTCCAGTCGTTGCGCGCTGCGCGTGTTCACGTTCCACGTGATGCGCGTGCCCGCAGGCACGGTGGCATCACCGGCGTTCATCATCGTTTCGTCCTTCAGTCCCAAGTATGCGGGGTAGTCGAAGGATAGGCCGAAATCCAGCAGCAGTGGATTGGCCGTGGTGCTGAGTGTGTAGCCCGGTGATTCGAACCCATCCGCCGTGAAGTTGAAATCGATGGCTTGCTGCACGTTGCGGAAACGGTGCGCGAACGTATTGCCCCCTTTGCGCACCATCGGGATCACGTTGCCGTCCACTTCCACTTCCACGCGTTGTGGGATCACATCACCTTCAAGTGCGAGTTCCAGTTCGTAATCCTCCGTTTCCGGGACTGTCAGATCGGTGTTCTTCAATACGAAGCGGAAAGGGGCTTCGGGAATGAACTCCTTGCCGGGTTGCATCAAACGCAGGGTACTATCGCTGAAGCTTGGGGCCCCGAACAGGAGGAGCACCAACACCGCCAATGGCGGCAACGCATATCGCAGGTATCGTGTGTTCTTGCTCAGGTCGATCGCCGAACTGAACGGGACCGGCGACAGTTCCCGGCTACGCTGTGCGATGCTTGCTTCGATCCACTCGCGGCGGTCGTTGTCGCTGTTTGAGAGCTCTTTCAGTTGCAGCGTGTTCAACAGCTTGTCCTTCACCTCGCCGAAGTGTTTGCCAACGATGTTGGCGGCTTCGTTGTGCGAGATCACCTTGCCCAAGTGGAAGAGTTTCACCAGCGGCCAAACGATGAAGCGCGCAATGATGGCAGCAGCCACGGCGATGTATGACCAGAGAAGAGCGGTGCGTGCGCCGGAGCTGAAATGCCCAACATGCTCCAGCAATGCCACCACCAGAAAGAACACGACCACGAGCCCAACGCTGTACAGGACACCGCGTATCAATCGGTCCTTGTAATACTTGCGCGTGAAGGCATCGAGTTTCTCGATCAGCAGCGCGTAGTCGGAGTTCTTCATTCGTTTCGTCCCGACATGCCGGGTGCTGTGGGCTCAACGCCCGATGGTCGCCGAAAAGTACAGGGCCCAGCGGCCGCCGCCGGACCCGTCACGGCGGATTGTCAGTGAAAGACTGTTAACGGTGCGGATGGTTGATCGACCGGTCACTGGAAGTGTACATCCAACTCTTCGCGGAAGTACTCCATCGCGTTCTTCACACCGAGCGGCAAACCACCGCCCAGCGCACAGAGGCTGCCGATCTCCATGGTTTCGATCAGGTCGTTGAAGAGTGCGCGATCGATCTTGCGGTTGTGTAGGCGGGCCCCTTCGATGAGTTCCTTCCCGCGGGTGGATCCGATGCGACAAGGGAAACACTTCCCGCAACTCTCCATCGCGGTGAATTCGAACAGGTGTTCCAGATACTTCACCATTGGGAAGTCGGCGGGGATGCTCAGCACGCTGGCGTGGCCCAGCAGGAAGCCGTTCTTCTGGAAACTCTCGAAGTCGATACCGAGCTCGCTGAGCTTGTGAAGCGGTACAATACCACCGAGCGGACCGCCAATGTGCAATGCTTTTGTGGGACGTGAAAAGCCTTTGCCCAGTTCGTCGATCACCTTGCTCAGCGGAGTGCCGCATTCCACTTCGTACAACCCCGGCCGGTTGAAACCGCTGTCCAAGCACACGAGTTTGGTCCCGTTGCTCTTCTCCGTTCCCAGCTTCGCGAATGCCGCTCCGCCGTGCTTCACCACCCAAGGCACACAGGCCAATGTTTCCACGTTGTTCACCACGGTGGGCCGGTTGAACAAACCCTGCTGTGCAGGGTAGGGTGGGCGCGTGCGCACCTCACCTCGCTTGCCTTCGATGCTGTTCAACAACGCGGTTTCCTCTCCGCACACATAGGCGCCCGCCGCCTTGATCACCTTGAAACGGAAGTTGACACCGGAGCCTTTTATGTTCTGTCCGATCCATCCGTTCGCTTCCAGCTCCGCGACCGCCCGCTTCACGACTTCCACCGCTTCCGGGTACTCGGCACGTATGTAGAGCACGCCGGTATCGGCGCCTACGCAGTAACCGGCCAGCATCATACCCAGCAACACCAAGTGCGGCCGTTGCTCCAGCAAATAGCGATCACTGAAGGCTCCCGGGTCGCCTTCATCGGCATTGCACACGATGTACTTGCGCGGCGTGCCATTGCCACTGGTGTCCTTGGCATCCTTGCAGGCTTGCAGCTTGAATCCCATGGGGAAGCCCGCGCCGCCGCGCCCGCGGATAGTGGCCGTCTTGATCTCATTCAACACATCAGCGCTGTCGCCTTGAAGTACGCGCTCCCATAGTGCATAGAATTCCTTCAACGGCGGCATGGGCGCGGTGAGAATGGGCTCTGCCATTGACGTGCCCACATGGTGCGCATCCATGCCGTTGCGAGTTGTTCCGGTTGCGATACCGCCGAGTTGGGCAACCGCATTTCCCGAGTAATTCAACCCGCCGACATTGAACGCACTGTTCTCGTGGCAACGGCCCAAGCAACACATATGGCCGATCTCCTCAGCCTTGAAATGTTTCGACAATTCGTGATGCACCTTGTCTTGTGTGCCAGCCACCAAGCAAGCGCTGCCGTTGCACACGTAGGCCTTAATGCCCTGGTTCTCCTTCTTCAGGAAATCGTAGAAAGAGCTGGTTCCATAGGTGATGGCCTCGCCAACGAGAAAGTCGTCGGCGATCCGGGTGAGGTCGTCCGTGCTCGGTGTTCCGGTGGCTGCGGCAGCTCGCTGCAATCGTTCCCACAAGGGGTCCTGCAATTCCTTGTCGTCGCGACCGGAGAGGGAGGAAATGTTCTTGCTCATTCGGAAGCAATGTAGCGATCGGTGGAAGGGCAGGGGCTCAACCAGCTGATGCGGGATCGATGTCTTCGTTCTTGCGTTTGCCTTTCCGCGAATACTTCTTCTTGTCCTTGACCACCTTCACGCGGAACCGTCCATCGAAGACGCCTTGCTGTTTTTGCTCGGCGCGTTTTGCCGCTCGCTCAATGGCCAACAGGTCCTTTTGGGCCTTCGCTTGGCGCGCGGTCAGCTTCTTTCCGTTCTTATTCGGGGCGGCCATGGTCAACGATCATGAGCGGCAAAGATCTCCATGGAAGGCATAGTTGCGCGGCTCGACAAGTCTCTCCATTTTTCGGATCCCCTAACCCTCCCCCAATGAAACGGATCCTGAAAGTCCTCGGCATCTTGTTGCTCGTCGTAGTGTTGTTCGCTGTCGGCGCTATCGCCTATGTAACGCAGGCCTTGCCTGATATTGAGGCTCCAGCCGACCTGAAAGTGGAATTGACGCCTGAACGCATTGCCCGCGGCGAGTATTTGGCCAATAGCGTTTGCGTGTGCATGGATTGCCACAGTACCCGCGATTGGAACACGTTCAGTGGGCCGCTGGTGCCCGGCACATTGGGCAAAGGCGGAGAGAAGTTCGACGAGACGATGAACTTCCCCGGCACTTTTTACAGCAGGAATGTGACGCCGTTCGGGCTGAAGGATTGGACCGATGGCGAGATCTATCGCGCCATTACCAGCGGTGTCAGCAAGGATGGGCATCCGTTCTTCCCGGTGATGCCGTACCCGAACTACAAAAAACTGGCAACCGAAGATGTGCACAGCATCATCGCATATCTGCGCAGCCTGCCTGCGCAGGAGAGTGCACCTCCCCCGAGCGAGCCGATCTTCCCGGTGAGCGTGATCATGCACACCATTCCCGAACCTGCCGCACCCATGGAACGCAGCGACCCCAGCGATCCCGTCGCGTACGGCGCGTATGTGGCCAATGCCGCATCGTGCATTGAATGCCACACCGAAACGGAACAGGGGAAGAAGATCGGGCCATCGCTTGCCGGTGGTTTCGCCTTCCAGATGCCGACGGGCGCCGTGGTGCGTTCCGCCAATATCACGCCGCACGAAACAGGGATCGGCAACTGGACGCGGAAGCAGTTCATCGATCGTTTCAAGTTGTATTCGGACAGTGCTTACACCCTGCCGCCGATCGACTGGGCCAAGAATGATTTTCAGACAGTGATGCCATGGACCATGTACGCCGCCATGACCGAACAGGATCTGGGTGCGATCTACGATTACCTGCGTACGGTTGCCCCCGTTGATCGGAAAGTGGTGAAGTGGACGCCACCACCAGGGAAGTGATCAGCTAACCAACCCGTATTGCAGCACATCCATCAGTTCGCCATTGCCAGCGCGGAAGTCGCGGCGGATGAGCCCTTCCAGCTGGAACCCGCACTTCTCCGCTACGCGCACGCTCGCGATGTTGTCCGGAGCAATGCGCGCGATCACCTTGTTGACCCCCAGCTGGCTGAGCGCGAAATCGGTGGCCCAGATCACACCCATGCTACCGAGGCCATGTTTCTCGTAAGCGGCAGCAATGAAGTACGCCGTTTCACATTTCGGGATGGTCCAATCGAACTGCTTCAGGAACACAGCCCCGATGGGTTCGCCGCCCTCGAACTCGCGCAGCACGAAGCAGTAGAACTCGCGTTTATGGCTGCGATCCACGATCTCTTTCAGGTACTTCCGCGTGCTGCGCACGTCCGCGCAGCGCTCGGTGGTGAGCGGAAAGAAGGCCGATAGCCTGTCGCGTTCCATTCGAACAAGGCGATGAAAGCCCTCGTCGTCGTGCTTGGTGACAGGCTCGATAATGACGGAATCGACCATGGTTCAACGGCTCACGGCTACGGGTTTCCTGAATGCATGGTCGGGTTCTCGGCGGCCAGTGCAGCGGCCCGCATTTCGGCTGCTTTCTGAGGACCAAGGTATCGCTCAACGAGTGCGTGCGCGACGTACACGAGCGGTGTTGCCAACAACGCCACGATCAATTTGTACGTGTAGGCCACGAGCACCATGGCCGTGCATTGCGCGAACGAGAAGTCGTTCCGCAAGAAGTAGAACGCCACATAGGTCACCACTACACTGTCCATGAGCTGGCTGATGATCGTGCTGCCCGTTGCACGTAGCCAAATGCGTTTGTCGCCGGTGAGGCGTTTGATGCGGCGGAAGATGAAGGCATCCACCAATTGACCGATCACGAAAGCGGTCAGGGAGCCGACGATGATGTTCATGCCCTGCCCGAAGATCCCGGAAAACGCGGCCTGCATATCGGGCACACCTTGAGCACTGTTCATACCGACCCAAAAACCGGCGGGCGGCATGCCGATGGCGAAGTACATAACGATGAACGCGAACGCGATCAGCACGGCGGTGAGCACCGTCAGGAAGCGCACGCCGCGCACACCGTAGTAGTCGTTGATCACATCGGTCATAATGAACACGATGGGCCATGGCAACACGCCTACGCTCAGCACGAACGACAGGTGTTCTTGACCAAGCAGCGTGAAGTCCGCGATCGAAAGGCCGAGCGCCGTTTCCAATTGGAACAGCTTCACGCCGATCATTTCCGCGATCAATGCGTTGGTCACGAAGAAGCCGCCCAGAATGAGGTAAAGCCGTGTGGCTTTGTCGCGGAGGATCGAGTGGATCATGGGCTGACAAGATCACCAACACGCACAACATCTCCGCTCACCGCCATGGCGTTCATGCCGAAGAGGATCTTGTTGTCCCGGGAGCGATAGGTGGCCAGCGTGCGCGTCGGTTCCTTGCTGCGTTCGCCGGTGCGCTGATCCGTGGTTGGGATCACGCAACGGCCGCATGGCTTCACCAAAGCGAAGCGCGTTGAGCCGATCCCGATCTCCTTCCACCCGTCCTCCTGGAATGCGGAACCACCTTGGATGACGAGGTTGGGCCGGAACCGGTCCATGGGGATGGCCTCGATCATGCGACCGTTCAGGTCGTCCAGTGATGCTTGTGAAAGGATCAGGAAGGGGTAGCCATCGCATAACGAAGTAAGGCCCGTTGCGTAGCGCACGTCCACCGGCCTTTGTGCGCTATCCGGCATGAAGAGCAACGAGCAAGTGACATCGAGCTTCTCTGCGAACCAGGACGAAATATCGGTTGGGGCGTGGAGCACGTCCACCTCGTCGTCAAAGACCCGGCACCGCGATGTTGTTCCGCCGCCGAGCCTCAAGGGCAGGTCGATGCGATCGCCATCCCGCACATCCGAAACACGGAAGCCATTGGCGATCGGTGCGCAATGCAAGCACGCCATCGTTGGCGCTTCGCGTTGTGTGATGAAGCGCCCTTCGGCATCCCCGAGCATCCAGCGCCTGTCGTGCTCGAAACCCCGATCAGTGATGAGCGCCTCTTCAACAGGAAAGCCGCCGAGCGATTTGATCGGGTAGATGTGCAGCGATGCAACAGTGAGTGCCATGAGCCAGCGCTATTGCCGCACCACGCGGTGCAGTTCATCATGGCCGTTGTGCCCCACGATAAGCAGGTAGGTGCCGCGCGCTACAGGCAGTTCGATACGCCAAGCATTGTGTTGTCTCTTGATGACCGCAGGTGCGACTTGTCCTGCAATGGTGTATACCTGCATACCCGTAATGTCGCGACCCGTCAACATGATAACACCATCGGTTGTGGGGTTGGGGCTGATGCGCACTGCATCGCCCGGCAATTCATCAATGCCGAGCGGCCCCATGCCCGTGCTGTCGTGCGCGACCAGTGTCGGCGAGCCATCCATGGTATCCACCATGGTGCGGAAGCTGTCGATGCGCGCGCCGGTGTTGCTGAACATCTCGGCGTTCCAGCGCGGAGGCACGGGCTGATACCACACGCGCGCATGCACGGTGATCACGCCGCCATAGCCGCCCATGGGTGTGTGGTAGTGAACGATGTCGGCACCGGTGCCTTCAATACCGAGTGCATCCAAGTTGAAGTCATCATCGGTGGCAGGTACTCCGGCGATCAAGCACGTGTCATAGGTGTAGTGCGAAGTGCTGAAGCCTTGTGGTATTAGGCGGTTGTCTTTCAAGGCGGTCTTGGCGCGTTCGAGCACCGTGGTCACATCATCGTTCACATCGCCCATCACCATCTCGTAGATCTGCGCTTGGCTCTCGGCAGTGATCACGTCCTGGTGCGGTTCGTAGTTCGCATCGTGACCGTTCACTTCATAGGCACTATTGAAGCCACCGCTGCTGAAGAGCGTGTCGCCGTCCGCATCCAGCACGTTCAATTCCACGAACGCGCGACGGCTCGGGTAACCACTTGGGAACTTGTGCCCGGTGAGGTTCAGCAGACGCACATCGATGAACGCAGTGTCCGCATCGCGGCCGATGATCGAAACATCCAACTCGACGCTCTGATGTTGCAGGTTGTTCAGGGTCCGTGAAATCGTGCTGTCGAATTGGGTCTCCGTCGCAGGGATGCCAAGCGCCGTGCGATTCTCCTTCATCAGTTGCAGCATGTACACGTTTCCACCCGCCAGATGATGCAAGCCGAACGGAGAGTGCGGTGGGAGGAAAGGGTAATCACTGGCCAGGATGATGCTGTCCTGGATGCGCGGCATGTGGCACTCGCGACAGTTCTGCGTGCCGTTGTAGATGCTGTTCTTCCACTCGTGCCATGTGGCCTGCTCCACGAATTCATCACCGGTGGCATTTCCGTTGAGGTCGAGCGTTTCCGTGATCAACGAATGGCAACCTGCGCATACTCTGCCATCCTGAATGTGCTGTCCTTGTTGCGGTCTGAAGCCCACGAAGAATTCCATGATCGCCGCGTTGATCTCGTCGTCGGGGTAGGGTCCGTATACCTGCAAACTGTCGAAGCGCAACTCTCCGCTGAAGAGCGTTCCCGCGCTATCGGGGTTCTGGCCGTGGCACGCCATACAGCTCACGCCGTCCTGTCCCATGATGCTGGTATCGAGCATGGCCGCTGTGAACGGTGCATGACCGAGAAGGTCTTCTTCGTGTTTGGCAAGAGGTGCATGGCAACTCAAGCACTTGCCTTCGATCTCGCCTTGGTGCCCGGGATTCACCAATACTTCGTGCTCCAGTTTCGCCCGGAAGAATGGATCGCGCGCACTGTTGGCCATCATGGTGCTGCGCCAATCGTCCACGAGGTTCACGTCCACGCTATCGTCGTCGATGCTCGCAATGCCCTGGGGATCGCGGCCGTGGCAACCGGCGCACCGGCCAGCAGTTGCGAAGTAAGTGCTGTACTGTACTGCCAGTGAGTCGCCGGCGCTCTTGTACATCCATAGATCCAGTGCGCTATGCGGCCCAACACGCGGCAGCGTGGCACTGGTCCAAGCCGCGAAAAGCCCAACGGTTCCCAGCACCCCGGCCAACAACTTCACCCGTCTCGGCACACGCATGTTCACGAGCGGAAAGGTAGGAAGGCATTGGCCCGGTGAAGGCAAGGCGCCCACACCCTAATGGACGGATAATGTGTGCGACTATCCTTCCAGTGTCCGCTTCACTTCTTCCATCACGAAGGCCTCGACGTTGTCGCCGACCTTGATGTCGTTGAAGTTCTTGATGCTGAGGCCGCACTCGTAGCCGTGCGTCACTTCCTTCACATCATCCTTGAAGCGTTTCAGATCGGCCAGTTCGCCGGTGTAGATCACGATACCATCGCGGATGAGACGCACCCTGTTGTTGCGGGTGATCTTGCCATCGAGCACGTAGCAACCGGCCACGCTGCCCACCTTGCTGATCTTGAACACATCGCGGACTTCCGCAGTGCCGGTGACCTTCTCCACTTCCTTGGGCGCCAGCATGCCTTCCATGGCAGCCTTGATCTCGTTGATGGCGTCGTAGATGATGGAGTAGAGGCGGATGTCGATCTCCTCGGTTTCGGCCAGTTTGCGCGCACCCGGCGTGGGGCGCACTTGGAAGCCGACGATGATGGCGTTGGATGCGCTGGCCAGCAGCACGTCGCTCTCGGCGATCGGACCCACGGCTTTGTGGATCACGCTCACTTTGATGCTCTCGGTGCTGAGCTTCAGCAACGAATCGGTGAGTGCTTCCACCGAGCCGTCCACGTCGCCTTTCACGATCACGTTCAGCTCTTTGAAATCGCCGATAGCGAGACGGCGGCCGATCTCGTCGAGGGTGATGTGCTTATGGGTACGGATGCCTTGTTCGCGCTGCAGTTGCTGGCGGCGTGTGGCAATGGTGCGTGCGTCGCGGTCGTCCTCGAAGATCTGGAACGTGTCACCGGCATTCGGTGCACCATCGAGACCGAGGATGCTCACAGGCGTTGATGGGCCTGCTTCCAACACGGCTTGTCCGCGCTCGTTGAACATGTTGCGGACGCGGCCACTGAATTGGCCTGCGAGGATGATGTCGCCTTTGCGCAAGGTGCCGGAGTCGACCAAGAGCGTGGTGACATAACCGCGGCCCTGCTCAAGTGTGCTTTCGATCACAACGCCGTGGGCCCGCTTGCCGGGATCGGCTTTCAGATCGAGCAGTTCGGCTTCCAGCAAGACCTTCTCAAGGAGTTGCTCAATGCCCTGTCCCTTCTTGGCGCTGATCTCCTGCGTCTGGAATTTGCCCCCCCACTCTTCCACCAGAATGTTCATCTGGCTGAGCTGTTCGCGGATCTTTTCCGCGTTGGCATCGGGCTTGTCGATCTTGTTGAAGGCGAAGACCATCGGCACGCCGGCGGCCTGTGCGTGGTTGATCGCTTCACGCGTCTGTGGCATCACGCTGTCGTCGGCTGCTACTACGATGATGGCAAGATCAGTGACCTGCGCACCCCGCGCACGCATGGCGGTGAACGCTTCGTGACCCGGCGTATCGAGGAAGGTGATGCGCTTACCGCTTTCCAGTTCCACGCTGTACGCGCCGATGTGCTGAGTGATACCACCGGCCTCACCGGCGATCACGTTCGCTTTGCGGATGTAGTCGAGGAGCGATGTCTTACCGTGGTCCACGTGGCCCATCACGGTAACGATCGGCGGACGCGCGGTGATGCGGGTTTCGTCGTCGGCTTCGGCGGTCATGTCCTCCTGCACGTCGGCACCAACGAACTCCACTTTGAAACCGTATTCCTCGGCGATCACGGCCAGCGTTTCCGCATCGAGGCGCTGGTTGATGCTCACCATCATACCTAGCGCGAAGCAGGCTTTGATGATGTCCGTTACCGGCACGCTCATCATGCTTGCCAATTCACTGGCGGTCACGAATTCGGTGACCTTCAACGTCATGCCGGCCAATTCCTTGGCGGCCATTTCCTCTTCGTATCGGCGACCGCGCTGATCGCGCTTCTCGCGGCGCATTTTGGCACCACGGCCTTTGCCGCCGCCACCGGTCAAGCGGGCAAGCGTTTCGCTCACCTTCTTCTTCACCGCGTTCTCGTCCAACTCACCCGGACGCAGTGGTCCACGGGGTGCGGTGGTGCGGGCTTCCTGTTGCACGGCGCGGTCCACGTTCACCGGACCGGGTTTCACAATGCGTTTGCGACGACGCTTCGCCTCCTCGCTTTCGCCACGTGGCTCGGGCTTCTTCTCAACCGGCAATTCGATCTTGCCGAGGCTCTTCACGCCTGCGAGCTTCTCGTACTTGGCACGGATCAACTCCGGCTCGGGAGCTGGTTCGGGAGCGGGTGGAGGTGTTGGCGGAGGAGGAGCAGGGGCTGGCGGAGCCGGTGGCTCAGCTTTTCCCTTTGCGGCCTTCTTCGCAGGTGCCTCGGGTGCGGGCTTGGGCGATAGGTCGATCTTACCCAAGGTCTTCGGCCCAACGGCCTTGTCGATCTTGGCACGGATGGTCTCCGGCTCGGCGGGAGCTGGGGCGGCAGGAGGGGCGGGCGGAGGCGCTGCCGCAGGCACCGGTGCCGGCACCGGGACTTCCGCAGCAGGCGGCTTAACCTCCTTGGGTGGCACTGCGCGGGCGGTCACCTCGCGGGCGCCGCTGGCGTGCAGCGTAACGCTTTCGCGCTCGGCGCGTGCCTGCACAGTTTGTTTGCTCGCTTCTTTCTCGGCCTTGCTGGTGCCGAACTCCGCAATAAGCAGGTCGTACTCCGCAGCGCCGATCTTGGCGTTGGGGTTCTGCTCCACGCTGAACCCTTTTGCGGCCAGGAATTCCACGACCGTGTGGAGGCCCTGGTTGAACTCCCGCGCCACCTTGCTCAGGCGTATTGCCTTATCCGTCGTCTCGCTCATGCGGTTGTTTTCGTGGGGCCTTTCTTTATTCGTGGGGGTCCTGTGTGTGGCACCGCAGCGGGCGATGCAAGCATCGCCCCTACGCCTCCAATTCGTTCTTCAGGATCTTCACCACTTCGGCGATGGTCTCTTCTTCCAGATCGGTGCGCTTGGCCAATTCCTCCACGCTGAGGTCGAGCACGCTGCGGGCGGTGTCGCAACCGATGCCTTTCAGCGCGTCGATGATCCAATGCTCGATCTCGTCCGCGAATTCTTCCAAGTCCACGTCGTCGGTCACTTCATCGCTATCGCGGTACACGTCGATATCGAAGCCGGTGAGCTTGCCCGCCAGCTTGATGTTGTGACCGCCCTTGCCGATGGCCAAGGCCACCTGATCGGGCTTCATGTACACCTCGGCGCGCTTGCGTTCGTGGTCCAGTTTGATGTTGCCGATCTTGGCTGGGCTGAGCGCGCGCTGGATGAGCAATTGCTCGTTCGCGGTCCAGTTGATCACATCGATGTTCTCGTTGCGCAGCTCGCGGACAATGCCGTGGATGCGGCTGCCCTTCATGCCCACGCACGCGCCCACCGGGTCAATGCGGTCGTCGTAGCTCTCCACCGCCACTTTCGCGCGTTCGCCGGGTTCGCGCACAATGCGCTTGATCGTGATCAGGCCATCCATCACCTCGGGCACCTCCTGTTCGAAGAGCTTCTCCAGGAACTCAGGGGCCGTGCGGCTCAGGATCACGCGCGGGCTGTTGTTGTACATCTCCACCTTCCACACCACGGCGCGCACAGTATCGCCCTTCTTGAAGAAGTCGGTTTTGATCTGCTGGTCCTTGGGCATGATCAGCTCGTTGCCCTCGTCGTCCAGGATCAGCGTTTCGCGTTTCCAGATCTGGTACACCTCGCCGGTGATGATCTCGCCCACCCGCTCCTTGTACTTGTTGTACAAGTGGTCCTTCTCCAGTTCCATGATGCGGCCCTGGAGGTTCTGCTTGATGGAAAGGATGTTGCGGCGCAGGAACTCGGGGATCTTCAACTCCTGGCTCACTTCCTCGCCCACCTCGAAGTCGGGTTCGATCTTGCGGGCCTCGGCCAGTTCGATCTCCAGCGCGTCGTCCTCGCTCATGCCGTCCTCCACGATCACGCGGTTCAGCCAGATCTCCAGGTCGCCCTTGTCGGGGTTGATGATCACGTCCACGTTGGCTTCCTCGCCGTATTTCTTTTTTACGACGCCCTTGAACACGTCTTCCAGGATGCCCATCATGGTCACCCGGTCAATGTTCTTCATCTCCTTGAACTCGGAGAACGATTCGATGAGGTTCACGGTGCTCATTGCACGATCAGTTGAACTTGTGAGTTGCTTTCGTTGACTTGATATCGGCGAAGGGTATCGCCGTGGGATCCTTGTCCATTTTGGGCAAACGGCCCTTCACCGTGCTGGGGTGCTGCACCAACAGCGTCAGTGCTTCGGCATCGGCGGCCGTCAGTTGGCCCATTACCACACTACCATCCTTCTTCAGCACTTCCACCACGCGGCCAATGTGTTTCTGGTACTGGCGCGGCACACGGAAGGGATTGCCCATACCAGGGCTGCCCACTTCCAACTCCACATCGTCCAGCTTCTCGCCGAAGGCATCGCGCAGACCTTGGTTGATGTCGGTGAGCACGCTGAGCGTGATCGCCTGATCGTTATCCACCTCCACAATGGCTTTGCCACCGGGGCGCACCTCGGCATGCACCACAAAATGCGGTGTGCCTGCCAAGTGGCGTTCAAGGGCTTGGGCGAGCTCTTGGGTGGTGATCACTGACAATGTGAAGATGTGGAAATGAGTGGATGAGATGGTCGCCTAGCAACGTCAGGGAACAAAAAAGAGGGGCGGTCCCCTCTTCCTCTTTCACCGCTTTGCGGCGGCGAATATAGGTGGGGGAGTGGGAAGTGCGTTCCGGCCAGGCCGAAACTTCAGGGGAAAGAGCGGTAGATGTCCCGACGGTTGGCCACATGGGCCAGTTCGATCGTGCCGTTCGCCAGAAAGAAGCCGATGCGGTAGTCGCCGAGGCGTATGCGGAATGCGTTCGTGTGCCCTTCCAGTTTTTTGAGGTTTCTCAATTCGCGGAGTGTCGCCGCCGCCTGCAATTCCTTCACCGTCCGCTCAACCTTGCGCCTGGTCGCGGGCTCCGGAATGCGCTTGAAGTCCTGGATGAACGACCGCAAGAACACAACCTCCATCAGCTTGCCAGGATCTTCATGGCAGTGCGCGGGTCCACACGTTTACTGCGGTCAACCCGACGCATCATCTGGCTCAAACCAAGATCCAGTACCTCATCCTCCGTCAACGGATGGCTCATCATGCCAAGTCGTTTCAGTAGACTTTCAATGAACGCCCGTTCTTGGGTGGATCGTGGTTGGATCAGCAGTGCGGCTGTCTTCTTTCCCATGGCCCAAAGCTATGTACGTCGCCCGTCAGTCGGCACCCTTGCACCGCAGGCATCGGCACGGAGGCTTTGGTCTCCGCACCTCATCGGATGTCCCCGCTATGGTACGAAGCGCACAAAGCGCCGACGCTCGGCCCCGTTCCGGGACGATGACGCTACGCCGAGTGTTGGCACGCGTTCGACACCCGAGGCGGTGGGGGGGATGGTCCTGGTCCATCACCATCCAATAGTCGTTGGTGCCGTCGCCGTTCGGACTGAACACGTTCACCAACTCGTAAACTCCATCGCCATCGAGGCGTGGCGGTAATTACTGCTTCACCGCTATCTGCTTACACACGCAACTGAAGTACGGCACGCCCTCCTGCCAGTAGAAGGCGATGTTGTCTTGGGTGAACTTCAGTGGGATGGTGTCGTTTGTGAGCACGTTGGAGCCATCGAAGCCAGCAGCCCCAAAAAGTGCCCAACTGTTCCCGGTTTGGTCAACTGCGGGAAAGAAAGAGACTCCAAGATATCGGTTAGTCCAGTACCGCTCATGAAGGATCTTCAAGTCGAACGTGTCAGCATAGTTGTGAATGAACAGGCTGTCCCTGCCGCCTGTGCCGAACTTCATGATGTTCATGGAGTAGAGATAAGTTCCGACCGTATCGTAGACATAGTATGTGCCTACGAAGATGTCTCGCTCATCCACTGCAGGCGTGGGCTGTTCCGGGCAGACATCCTCGTCCCTACGACAACCGACGACGAAAAAGACGAAACATGCAAGCAGCAGGGCGGTGGCAAGTTGGGCGCGCATGTCAGTGCTTTGTGAAACGAATGTATTCCACCGAACCGCTAACGGGCAATACGCGGAACACGTACTCACCCGCTGACCAGTCGGAGACGGAAAGGGTTAGTTGGGGGAGCGACAGACCTTCACTCTGAAACATTGGACGGCCAAGCATGTCGAAAACCCGTAAGCCTCCGACACCCGCCGGGTGCTTCAAAGTGACCAGATCACGAGAGGGGTTGGGGAAAAGTATCGCAGTGCCTATTGCAGCACTGCCTTGGACTTCAGCATGCCCAAAGGACGCAAGCTCGGCATCCGCCTGATCATAACTGCTCAGCAGCCCTTGGGGTGGGTTGGTGGGCGCACGGAAGATCTGGATGTATCCGGTGTAGGTCACCGAGCCATTGCATCCCCAGAGGTGCAGCACATAGTAATAGGTGGTGGCGCTGGCCTCCTCGCCGGGGAAATTCGCGAAGCCGGTGTTGATGGTGCCATCCCAATAGATGCTCGAGTGCACAATAGGGTTATTCGGCGCCTTCGACTCGAAGGGGCAGCAGCCATCGGGACTTTCGTTCAGGTACCACACGGGGTCGCCATCGGGGTTGATGATGGTGAGCTCGAACGTCAGCGCACCATAGGCACAGAAGGGATGGTCCTGGTCCATCACCATCCAGTAGACGTTCACGCCTTCTCCGTTTGGTGAGAAGACGTTATGCAATTCGTACGCCCCATCGCCATCGAGGCGTGGCGGTCATTACTGCTTCACCGCGATCTGCTTGCACACGCAACTGAAGTACGGCACACCCTCCTGCCAATAAAAGGCGATGTTGTCCTGTGTGAACTTCAGTGGGATGGTGTCGTTTGTGAGCACATTCGAACCATCGATGGCGGCGGCATCCGACAGTGCCCAACTATGCCCCAAGTGGTCCTTGGCCGGGAAAAAGACTCCAATATCCCAGTGGTTTTGGTCCCAATAGCTTTCATGCAAGATTTTGAGATCGAACGCGTTGGCGTAGTTCTCCAACAGCAGACTATCCCTGCCGCCTGTTCCGAACTTGCTAACTGTCAACCAATAAAGGTAGCTACCTGTCGTATCAAAAACCGCGTAAGAGCCAATAAAACGGTCGCGGCCATCAGCCGGAAGAGTCTCTGCTGGACAGACGGTTTCGTCCCTGCGGCAGCCAAATAGGAACATAATTGCTGCAAAAGGAATTAGACCGCTTCGGACCTGTGTGGATATTCTCATTGCTTCACGAATTTACGGTGCTCAACGTTTCCATCACCGCGTTCAACGCGAAAGACATAATCCCCGCTGGCCCAGCCAGCGACGGACAATGAGTGTTGGGTGCGACCGGTCAAGCTCTCCTGATGCACGACCCGACCCAACATGTCGCGCACGGTGAGTTTCAACAAACCCACCTTGGAAAGAACGGTGACAAATTCCGAGCCTGGGTTCGGGAAGAGATACAGACCTTCTTGCGGCCCATTAGGTGTCGGTCCAACAGCTAGCGCGGTCCCGCCAGCGCCAGGCCCCCGCACCCCCTCGGCTCTCGGCATGCGCGGGCAGACGCTTGCGTTTTCCGCGAGTGTCGCTCTGTCTAGGGCCTGGGGCCCGACGCCCTTGGTTGAGGCTATCCACCATTCAAACGTAAGCCCCGCTCTCCGCAATGACTTGTTAAGTGCAAGAGCCCATAAAACCCTCGGCCCCCGGCCGGGGGTTGTTCCGTTTTAGCCCTACCCGGCCGGTCGCAAAGCGGGTTTTCCGGGTCATCTTCCGCGTTCATCGCTTCTTCTACCTTCGGCCTCCCTGAAAAAACGCCCCCGCATAAGGCTACCCTTACCCGTTTCGTGAAGTGTTGAATGCATACTGGACAGGATGATCGACAGCCTGAGGGGCGACTTATTGGTTAAAGGTGAAGGCCATGCGGTGGTGGAATGCCACGGCGTGGGCTACTTGCTACAGATCAGCAGCGGCACCTTGGCGGCCTTGCCTGCACAGGGCAATGTGCGCTTGCTGGTACACTATAGTGTGAGCGTGGATGTGCGCAGCGGACAGAGCGAACACAAGCTGTTCGGGTTCACCAATGCCGAGGAGCGGCAGTTCTTCCGCCAGTTGATCGAGGTGCAGGGTGTAAGTGCCACCATTGGCATGAGCATCATGGGCGCACAGCCGGTGGAGCGCCTGCGCAGCGCCATCCTCAACGGCGACGAAAGCGTGCTGCGCAGCGTGAAGGGCATAGGCCCCAAGCTGGCCCAGCGCGTGGTGGGCGAGTTGCGGGGCAAATTGCTCAAGGGGCCCATCGCCGATCCGCTGGCTGTTGCGGGCACGGGCAATAGCGTGCGGGCCGAGGCGTTACAGGCACTGGTTTCTCTGGGGCTTGACCGCATGAAGGCCGAACGATCACTGAGCCAAGTATTGAACGATCACAAGGACAACACACCGGAATTGGCCGACGTCATACGGCTTGCTTTGAAGAACCAATAGCCCAGCTTCGAGCCCTGAGCCGCGAGCCACGAGCTGATCACCACCGCACCCACCACTCACTGCTCCCTACTCACGACTCGCGACTCACGACTCACGACTCACCACTCACGACTCACGACTCACGACTCACGACTCACGACTCACGACTCTCTCCCCCTCAATGCTTCCCCTCAACTTTCACCGTATTGCCCTCCTGCTCTGGCGCCTTTTGGCGTTGGTAGTAGTGGTGTGCGCTGCGGAAGGGGAACTCTTCGCCAGCGCGTTCCTCGATTGTGACTTGGCCCTGCTCGCCACACCCAACTCACGACTCGCGACTCACGACTCGCGACTCCTCACTCACGACTCACGACTCACGACTCACGACTTCTTCCAACAAGTGGACAGTCCGGAGATCGTATTGCCCTATCCCATTACCGATCCGGTGGTGCCCGGCGGCGAAAGCGGCAGCAGTATCAACCTGGGCGATCCGGCGAATGTGAACGAAGAAGTGATCTACGATCCGATCACCGGCCAGTACATCCTGCAAAGCACTGTGGGCGAAGGCGACATCAACTACCGCCCACCCATGAGCATGACGCTCGAGGAATACATGAAGTACGACATGGAGAAAGCCATGGAAACGTACTGGCTGGAGCGCTTGGATGAGGAGAACACGAACAACGACAAATCGCTGATCCCGAAGATCAATGTGAAGGGTGAGACCTTCGACCGGATCTTCGGTGGCAACCAGATCGAGATCAAGCCACAGGGCAGTGCCGAGATCACCTTCGGGGTGAACATCAGCAAGACCGAGAACCCGCGGATACCGGTTGACCAGCGGCGGATCACCACCTTCGATTTCGACCAGCGCATACAACTGAACCTTACCGGCAACATCGGCGAGAAGCTGAAGATCAACACCAGCTACAACACCGAAGCGACGTTCGATTTCGAGAACCAAGTGAAGCTGGACTATACCGGCTATGATGACGAGATCATCCAGAAGTTCGAGGCCGGTAACGTGAGCCTGCCCTTGCAGGGCCAGCTGATCCAAGGCAGCCAGAGCCTGTTCGGGTTGAAGACCGAGTTGAAGTTCGGCCGGTTGACGGCCACTGCGATCTTCAGTCAGGAGAAGGGGCAGCGGCGAAACGTGCAAGTGGCCGGCGGTGCGCAGACGAGCACCTTCGATATCAAGGCCGACGAGTACGAAGCGAACAAGTATTTCTTCCTCAGCTACTTCTTCCGCGAACAGTATGAAGCTGCGTTGCGCACCCTGCCCACGGTGAACAGCGGTGTGCAGATCAGCCGTATCGAAGTGTGGGTAACGAACACGCGCAGCGACTACGAGCAGAACCGCAACGTGGTGGCCTTCACCGATCTGGGTGAGGATGGTCCGTTCGTTAGCCCCGAGTTGGCGGGCACTGTGATCATTGATGCGCCCGGCAACGGCGCCGACAACGAAGGCAACAGCTTGTACGCCGCTATGTTCAACAATGCCGCGGTCCGTGGCTTCGTGAGCGCCACACCTGCGTTGCAGGCGCTCGGTTTCCAAGCCAGCAGGCACTACGAGAAGTTGGAAAGCGCGCGCATGTTGCAGCCGAGCGAGTACACGTTGAACGATCGCCTCGGCTTCATCGGCCTCAACCAGAGCCTCAACAACGACGAGGTGTTGTGCGTGGCGTACCAGTACACGTATCAAGGGCAGACTTTCCAAGTGGGTGAATTCAGCACTGATGGTGTTGCGCCACCGGCCGCACTCGTGTTGCGCCTGCTGAAAGCCACCATCACCAACCCGCGCAACCAGTTGTGGGACCTGATGATGAAGAACGTGTACAGCTTGGGTGCCTTCCAAGTGAACCGCGAGGACTTCCGACTCGACCTGCTGTACAACAACCCGGCGAACGGCATCGATGGCAACTTCATTCCGCGCGATCCGATCGCCAACACCTTGCTGATGCAGGTGTTGGGCCTGGACCGGCTGGACCAGCAGAACGCACCGAACGTGGACGGCACCTTCGACTTCGTCGATGGCGCCGCAACGACCGGCGGGACCATCAATACCCAGAATGGCCGCATCTTCTTCCCCGTGCTGGAGCCGTTCGGCACAACGTTGCGCAATGCGTTGGTGGGCCAGCCGGAAACGGTGCTGAACAGTATTGTCTATCAACAACTGTACGATAGCACGAAGACCGCCGCACAGAACCTACCGGAGCTCAACCGCTTCAAACTCAAGGGCAGTTACCAGAGCGCCAGCAGCGATGTGATCAACCTCAACGCGGTGAACATCCCGCAGGGCAGCGTGGTTGTAACGGCCGGTGGCGTGCGCCTGATCGAGAACCAGGACTACACCGTGGACTACAACCTGGGCCGCGTGAAGATCATCAACCAAGGGATCCTCGAGAGCGGCACGCCGATCAACATCAGCTTGGAGAGCAACTCGCTCTTCAGCATCCAAACGAAAACGCTGGCCGGTGCGCGCTTCGACTTCCGTGCGAACAAAGACCTCACGCTGGGCGGCACGATCATGAACTTGTACGAGCGCCCGCTCACCGCGAAAGTGAACGCTGGCGATGAGCCCATCCGCAACACGGTGATCGGATTGGACGCAGCGTGGAAGAAGGAGAGCAATCTCATTACGTCGTTGGTGGACATGCTGCCGTTCTATGCAACTAAAGAGATCAGCACATTGAACGCCAGCGCTGAGGGTGCCTACTTGATACCCGGCCATAGCCGCGCCATCGGTAACAACGGCACCAGCTACATCGACGATTTCGAAGGCAGTGTGAGCACCATTGACATGCGCACGCAAAGCCAGTGGCAATTGGCCTCGACACCGCAGGGCGTCACGGACCTGTATCCTGAAGGAGAACTGTTCACGCTCGGCAACGGCTTCAAGCGCGCGAAACTGGCGTGGTACGTCATCGACCCGTTGTTCTTCCGCAACAACAACCTCACGCCGGGCGACATCACCGGAACCATGCAGAGCGATCACCGCATGCGCGAGGTGCTGGAGGAAGAAGTGTTCCCTGCGCGCCAATTGCCGAACGGCGTTCCGTTCAACATTCCGGTATTGGACGTGGCCTTCTACCCCAATGAACGTGGGCCGTACAACTACACACTGGATCTGGAGCCTGATGGGAGGCTGAGCGATCCGCAGGGAAGCTGGGGCGGTATCATGCGCCGCATTTCCACCACCGACTTCGAGGCGAGCAACATCGAGACGATCCAGTTCTGGGTGATGAACCCGTTCAACACCGGCGGCATCGGCAGCAACGACGACAGCCAGAACACGACCGGCGGTGATTTCTACATCGACCTCGGTAACATCAGCGAGGATGTGCTGCGTGATAGTCGCAAGAGTTTCGAGAACGGATTGCCGAAAGACAACAGCGACCAAAGTGCGGCTATCGCCACTGCGATCACGCCATGGGGTGTTGTGCCCACCAGTCAGAGCGTGGTGAGCGCGTTCGCGATCACCGACAACAACAGCAACAAGTATCAGGACGTAGGGATGGACGGCTTGGGCACGCAAGGTGATGCGTTGATCCCCACGGAGGTTGCGTTCCACACGGACCCGGCTACTTCAACCTACTTGACCGATGTTGCTGGTGTGGTAACCGGTGGTGCGCTCACGACGATCCAAGCCGATCCCAGTGGTGACAACTTCCGGAACTTCCGTGGCGACAACGTGGGCGGCGACATGCTGCAGCGCTACAAGGATTTCAACAATACCGAAGGCAACAGCGTTACCGATGAGGACAGTCCGGAGGATTTCCCGACGCAGGCAACCACGCTGCCCACTACCGAGGACATCAACGCCGACCAGAACCTGAGCGAGAGTGAGAGCTACTTCCAGTACAAGGTGAGCCTGCGCCCGCAGGACATGGTGGTGGGCCAGAACTTCATCACCGACCGGGTGCTCGGCACCGCGCTTACGCCCAATGGTACTCGGCAGGTGTACTGGTACCAGTTCAAGATCCCCGTGCGTATGCCGGAGCGCGCTGTCGGTGGCATCCAAGACTTCCGCAGCATCCGCTTCATGCGCATGCACATGAAGGAATTCACGCAGAACGTGGTGATGCGTTTCGCGCGGTTGGAATTCGTGCGTGGCGAATGGCGTAAGTATCTCCTCGGTTTGGAAACGCCCGGCGAAGGTCTCGGCGGCGACCCGGACCAGACCACCTTCGAAGTGGCCGCAGTGAACATCGAGGAGAACAGCACCCGCGTGCCGATCAACTATGTGTTGCCGCCGAACATCGAACAGGAAACCGATGTGGCCAGCACCAACCTCCGCAGCCTCAACGAGCAGAGTTTGCAGTTGAAGACCTGCGGATTGCGCGATGGTGATGCGCGCGCCGCTTTCCGCAACGTTGAGTTCGACATCCGCAGCTACAAGAAGCTGCGCATGTACGTGCACGCCGAAAGTGGCGACGCGAACAATCCGCTGGCATTCGGTGATGTGAGCGTGTTCATCCGCGTGGGTAACGACTTCGATCAGAACTACTACGAGTACGAGATACCCGCTGTGCCTTCACCGTACAGCAACAACGATCCGTACAGCGTTTGGCCACAGGCGAACGACATGGAGATCGAGTTCGCCAAACTGAACGACGTGAAGATCGCGCGTAACCAAGCGGGCACGCCGGTGAACGAGCGCTTCATGCAGATGGACGGCGACCGCCGCGTGTGGGTGAAGGGCAATCCGAACCTGGCGGAAATGCGCACCATCCTTGTCGGTATCCGCAATCCGAAAAAGGACGGCGCCGAAGCCAACCCTTGGGCCAACGACAACGGTGCGGACCGTTGTGTGGAAGTGTGGGTGAATGAATTGCGCCTCACCGATTTCGATCAGCACGGTGGCTGGGCGGCATTGGCCCGCGTGAACACCACGCTCGCTGATCTCGGCACCTTGAGCGTGGCCGGTAACTATAGCACGCCGTACTGGGGCAGCATCGACAAGAAAGTGAGCGAGCGCCAGCGCGAAACCAAGATGGGGATCGACGTGGCCGCCAACTTGGAAATGGGCAAGTTCCTGCCGGAGAAGAGCGGCATCAAGGTGCCCGTGTTCATCGGTTATAGCGAGAACGCCAGTAACCCGCAGTTCGATCCGTTGAACCCCGACATCGAGTGGGGCGATGCCACGCGAGCGCTCACCAAGGAAGAGCGGAAGGCGCGACTGAAAGAGTTGCGCACCTATGAACGACGGCGCAGCATCAACCTCACGAACGTGCGGAAAGACCGCACCGGCGGAGCGGGCAAGAAGGAGCGCAGCTGGGATGTGGAGAACCTGAGCGCGAGCTACGGCTACACCGATCGCGAGTACCACGACGTGAACACGAGTTACGAGAACACGCGCACTTACAGAGGCTCACTGGCGTATGTCTTCAGCCCGAAGCCCAAAGCCATCAAGCCGTTCGACAAGGTGAGCTTCATCGGCAAGAGCAAATGGCTGAAGCTGGTGAAGGACTTCAACTTCAACCTCGGCTTCAAGCAACTCACCGCGCGCACGTCGGTGGACCGCACCTACACCGAACGGATGGCGCGCCTCAACAGCGATATCGCCAGCATACCACCGGCACCCACGTACAACAAGACCTTCAACTGGTACAGCCAGTACGGCTTCCGGTACGAGATAACCAAGAGCCTGAAACTGGACTTCAACGCCAACAACAACGCCATCATCGGTGAGCCACCAGGTCGCGTGAACAGCAAGGACAAGGACACCTATGAAGTGTGGAAGGACAGCGTCATGCAGAGCTTGGAGAGCTGGGGGGAAGTCACGGGCTACGACCACACGGTGAACCTCACTTACCAGCTGCCGCTGGACAAGTTGCCGCTGACGGATTGGATGACCGTGAACACGTCGTATGGCTCGGGCTATCAGTGGGACCGCGCACCGTTCCAACAGGATACACTTGGCCACACCGTGCAGAACAGCCAGAACCTGGCCATCAACGGTCAGCTCAACTTCGTGAACTTGTACAACAAGAGCAAGTGGTTGAAGAAGATCAACGACAAGGGCAAAGGCAACAAGCCCGCACCGAACAAAGGCAAGGGCAAAGACCCGAAGGCAGAGGACAAGGAGAAAGACGAAGACAAGGACAAAGGCAAGAAACCGGGAGAAGGTTTCAACCCGTTGGAATCATTGGCACGCATCATCATGTCGGTGCGCACGGGTAACATCACTTACAGCCAGAACAGCGGCACATTGCTTCCCGGCTACAACCAGACCACCAACGTCATGGGTATGAGCCCTGGCTTTGATGCACCCGGCTTCGGCTTTGTGCTGGGTCAGCAGAACCACGATCTCAGTGGCGACATCGTCCGCGACTTCGCCACCGACGCGGCGCAACGCGGCTGGCTGGTGCAGACGCAGAGCATCTTCAATCCTTACACCACTACGCGCACCGAGACGTTCAACGCGCGGTTGAGCGTGGAACCGGTGAAGAGCTTGCGCATAGAACTGACGGCCAACCGCACATTGAGCGAGAACCGCAGTAGCTTCTTCCGTTGGAACGAGGCGCAGCATGGGTATGTGAACGACAGCCCGCGCGAGTTCGGCAACTTCAGCACCACCATCATCACATGGGGCACCACCTTCAGCAAGGACGATGAGGATTTCGTGAGCCCCATCTTCGAACAGATGCTCGCCAACCGCGAGATCATCAGCTCCCGCCTCGGAGCCGAGGATCCGAACAGCTTCAGTCAGTCGGACAATGCCTATTGGTTCGGTTATGACACCACGCACCAGGACGTGATCATACCGGCCTTCCTCGCAGCGTACACCGGTACCAATGCGAGCAGCGTAGAACTGAACCCCTTCAAACGCACGCCGTTGCCCAACTGGGACATCACCTATGATGGTCTCACCAAGATCGCCGCGTTCAAGAAGCTGTTCCGCACGTTCACGGTGAACCACAGCTACCGTAGCACCTTCAACATCGGCACGTTCCAGACCAACTTGTTGTACATGGAAGGCGGCACCGAACTGGATGCGGGCGGCAACTTCATCCCCGAGCGCCAGATCAGCGTGGTTACGATCAGCGAACAGATGCGGCCGTTCATCAACTTCGATGCGACGTTGCAGAACAGCCTTATCGCCAAGTTCGAGTACAACCGCGACCGCAACCTGAGCTTGAGCATGAGCAACTACCAGCTCACCGAAATGCGCGGGAAGGAATTCGTGGTGGGTACGGGCTACCGCTTCAAGGGTGTGAAGTTCCCCGTGCGCATCGGTGGCGAGCGGATCAAGAGCGACCTCAACCTGCGGATCGATCTGAGCATGCGCGAGAACAACACGGTGATCCGCAAAATGCAGGAGAACCAGAACCAAGTGACGGCCGGGCAGAACATCACATCGATCAAGGCGAGCGCCGATTACGTGATCAACCAGAAGCTGAACGTGCGTGCGTTCTACGAGCGCGTGATCAACAAGCCCGTGATCAGCACCAGCTACCCGAGCAGCAATACCAACATCGGTATCAGCTTGCGGTTCACGCTCACTCAGTAGAACAGCGCACCGAGCGTTCGCTCAGTTCGCCGCTTGCTTCTTGTCGATGATGCGGAACACTTGGCTTGGTCCGTCTTCCGCGAACGTTGTGGTACCCCATTCATCAAGCTGCTGCTTGAAGGCCGAATAGCGTGGGTCTTGCGCCGCCCGTGACAAGTCTCCCCAGAGCACTACATGATCGATGCGGCGTTGCGTACGTTTCTCGAAGCCGGTCAGGTCGGCTGAAGTTGGCTCTCCTTCGATGTCACAATCGCCATCGGCGCAGAGTTGCTGGAACGGATTCACGTTCGGTAACCAAGCGGTTTGGAAGTATGCGGTGTTCGCTTCGTAATTGTCCAACGAGATCAGCCTGCGCTCCGCGGCCGCATACCCGCTCATGTGTTTGAACAACTTGATGCGCGGAGACAGGACCAAGTCGCCGAATTCGCCGTGATCGGAGAAGCACAAGGGCAGGAAGGTGGAGCCGTCGGGGATGGATCTGCAGCTACCGATATATGCGGCGGCCTGTTCACCGCAACGCGAATGCGCAGGGTATCGCATGAACAGCAACGATGCCGAAAGGACCACCGTGCCACCAGCACCAACCGCTAGCGCACGCGTGGGTATTGTGCGTGTTGCGATGTAAAGCGCGAACACCATCCATGCGATCAACGCGATACGCGATGTGAGGTAGGCTCCACCGGCGAGCTGATCTGAAACGAAGAAGTAGATCGCTACACAGCATACTACGAGCAGCGCGAGTGGGGCGCCAACGGAAGTCAGGCGAACGGATCGGTTCTTCCAAAGCGCTGCAACGAACAGTGCGGTAAGAAGGAATACCACCGATCGGAACAACGCTCCCTCGTGCCCATTGAACAGGACCAGGTGATCCATACGCAGGAGGGCCTGCAGGGCTTCAACGCTCCACTTGTTCTGGAAGAGCGGGGGATGATCGGCAGACGATGTGGGAAGAAAGAGAAGGAAGAGCAGTAGCGCAGGGCCAATGATCGCCGCATCCTGTGCGATACGATTTAGGACCGTGGGCCGATCAGTCTGCGGATTACGCAAGTGAGCGATCAAGTTCACCATTGCATCGGACGCCACGAACAGAAAGCCGACGAGCAACGCGACCGGATGGGTCGCCAGCATGAGCAAGAGAATGAAGGCGCAAAGGACCCCTTGCTTCGCCGAGGGCCCATTGCGGAAGTTGTGGTATGCTCCGATGAACCAGAACAACACCGCCAACCCAAGGCAGAAATTGAAGAAGCCATAGACCAAGTGGAAGTTGTAGGTGAGCAGGAAGATGAGCGACGAGAGGATCGGTGGGCCGGGCTTCAGCATACGCACAGCATAGCGGAAGGCAAGGGGCAGCGCGATCATGTGGATCGACACCAGCATCTTTTCTGCCGCTACCGGGGAGAGGAGCTTCAGCAGGCCAGCGAGGACGAGGTTGCCCGTCCAGTTGGGCGAGAACGATGTGTTGAGCGTGAAGAAGTCGGAGTAAAGCCCGGAAGGGTCGCCAGCCCATAGTTCCAACAGGATGCGTGCGTTGTACAAATGGCTCGGCCCATCCTGCGTGAGGAACACCGGCATGCTCCATACCACCACCAAGTGGGCGAGCAGCAAGGCCACGAATACGGGCAATTCCCAACTATCAAGTATGCGGTGCAGGGCGGTCCGTTCCATGACGCGACCCCTGCGCGCTACTGCCGAACCCCGGGCAAGCGGGGCATTTCGATCTCGTCCGGCACGATGTAGCACCCGGGGAACTCGGCCTTCAACTCATGGCGCAACTTCTCGGCCTCCAGTCGCGTGCGCAAATCGCCAACGCGGATCCTGAAGTTCGGAGCCAGATAGCTCTCGTACCCACCGATGTCGGGGTGCTTCAATAGGAATGTGCGCCGCATTTCACGCGCCTTGTCGCGTTCGCTGCCAAGGAAGATCTGCACGCGGTACCCCTTCAGCGCATGCTTATGGGTTGCATATCGCTCCATGAGTTTGGTGATCCGTTCGTCTTGGTGGATCACTACATCACCCGGCTGCTGAATGCTTGGTGTGTCGGCCACGGCAGGCACTGTTCTGGACCCATGCTGAAGCAATGACGGCCTCGTGCGAGTGGTGTCTTGCGCACGCAGGCCCATGAGTGCGAGGGAAGCGATGAGGACGAAAGTGGTTCGCATGTCGAAAGGCGGCCAAAGCTATCCGCCAAACGCCGGGCTGGAAGGTGATCGCCGTAACTCAATGCTACTGTGCCATCCCAAAGCGCAGTGATCGATCACTGTTCTCAACACCCTGCGCGGAACAAGTCACAAAGGCTCTTTGCGATCCGGAAAATTCACGTCTTGAGCCACCGGAACCCGCGTCCATTGTGGGCGTGACACAATGATGACAAACCTTAGAACCTCTCTAAATAAGCCCGAATGTGCAGTCCGTAATGTGTTGCCCTTCCCTCGTAAGCATCGGCAGCTATTTTTGCCCGCGATCAGCGGAGGGTGCTCTCCCAATAAAACCTCAGGAATGTTGCGCCAGTCAAGGGTTTCCAGAGTTTCAACGACACTCCTAAGCGCTTTTTTCCTGCTCCTGTTCGCGGCAACGCCGCACTCGTCCAACGCCCAAAAGGACGATGCCCTCTACGCCGCTGGCGAGAAGGTCTTCAAAGGAAATTGTGCCAGCTGCCACAAGCCCGACGCGGACATGACCGGTCCGGCGCTGAAAGGTTCGCGCGCTAGGTGGGAAGGGAAGGGCGATATCTACGCTTGGATCAAGAACAGCACGGCTTACCGCAACACCGGTAACAGTTACGCCAACGAGATTTTTGCGGCTTGGAAGAACAGCGTTATGACGCCGAATGCGATATCCAATGGGGATATTGATGCGGTGTTGCACTATGTGGACTATTATGAGCCTAAGGTCAAGGTCCTCCCGAAGGAGGACGTAGCCCAAGTGGATGAGGGAGACAATAGCCTCGTCATCTGGCTGCTGATCATCGGCCTGCTCTTCACGGTTGTTGCGTTGAGCGTCGGTGGTGTCAAGCGTCAGCTGGACAGCGCCCTCAGCGAGCAAGCTGGAAAAGGTCCCATCCCTGACAGCACGGGCTGGCAGCGTTTTGTGGAGTGGTGCGGCAACCACAAGTACTGGGC
>CADECG010000022.1 GCA_902825795.1 uncultured Bacteroidota bacterium | reverse complement strand
GCCATGCGATCAACGCCCCACGCACGTACTTCGATGGCAGGGTCTTTCGCACGCAGGGCCTTGAGGAAGTTGGCACCGTGCAGATCGCCGCTGGCTTCGCCCGCAATGACGTAGAGGCGTTGCGCGCTCATATCCAACCGAACTTGCTGAGTTCCTCGTAAGCGATCACCGGCACGATGTACAGCGCGTAAGCGATCATGGCGGTGATGACGCCGCGCATGGCCTTGTGATGGCCGAAACGATCGAAGAGGAAAAAGAGGAACGCATCGGCGATCAGGCTGAGCGAAACGATCTGGGTGCGGTACTCGCCTGTACCCAGGAACAGGTCGTTGACGAACCACGCCATGTCGTGGTGCGGCCGTATGCCCGTGGTGTAGATGAGCCCATAACCGAAGAACCCGAAGACCGGGAAGATGAGCCCGAGCACCACCCCGATACCGAACCGATCAATGCGCATGGTCCCACGTGTTCAGTCCGGCGATCGCGTGGTGCGCCGTCATGTCGAACTGCACGGGCACAATGCTGACGTAGCGGTGGTTCACCGCCCATACGTCGGTGTCCTCTCCCTGTTCCTCGCTTTCGAACTCACCCCGCATCCAGTAGTATTCCTTGTTGCCGGGATCGAGCCGTGTCTCGAACTCGTCCTTGTAATTGGCTTTGGCTTGACGGCACACACGCATGCCCTTCAGTGGGGCGCCATCGCTACGCGGAACATTCACATTGAGGCAGGTGCCGGCGGCCATGCCGTGCTTCAGCGTATTGCCCACCACACTGCGGATCACCGTACGCACCTGCCCGAAGTCCGCTTCGATAGCGTGGTCCATCAAGCTGAAACCGATGCTGGGGATGCCTTCCATCGCCCCTTCCACCGCAGCGCTCATGGTACCACTGTACAGCACGTTGATACTGATGTTCGCCCCGTGGTTCACGCCGCTCACGAGCAGGTGCGGTTTGCTGCCACCGAGCAGTTTGTAGATCGCCAGTTTCACACAATCCACCGGTGTTCCACTACAGCTCCACGCTTCCACGCCTTCCATCAGCTCCACCTTGTTCAGGCGCAGGAAACTGTGGATGGTGATCGCATGCCCCATGGCACTCTGCGGCTTGTCGGGCGCTACTACCAACACCCGCCCGAAGGCTTTCATCTCCTCTGCCAAGGCACGGATGCCCGGCGCGAAGATGCCATCGTCGTTGGTGACCAGGATGAGGGGACGTTGATCCATTGCGGGGGCGAAACTAAACCGCGCCGAAGCGGGATGTGGAAATGTGAAGATGTGGAAGTGAGTGGATGAACGCGTACAACCGATCTTGGGACCGGCTAGCCGCCGCACCTTACGTCTTCACATTTCCACTTCCCATTCATCCCCACATGACCAAAAAGCCCATCCATCCGCCCGGCGCGGCGAAGCCGATCGCCCCCTACACGCCTGCGATGGAAGCGGGCGGCTTTGTTTTCATCAGTGGCCAGGTAGCCTTCAAGGGCGACAGCGGTGAACTGGCCATGGGCAGCATAGAAGAAGAGACCACGCAGGTGATGGAGAACATCGGGATACTGCTCCGCGCGGCCGGGTTGGGCTACGAACACTTGGTGAAAGTCACGATCTTCCTCAGCGACATGGCGCACTACACCATGGTGAACACGGTGTACGCTTCCTACTTCACCGATGCGCCTCCGGCGCGCGAAGCAGTGGCCGTGAAAGGCTTGCCACGCAACGTGAACGTGGAGATCAGCGGCATAGCCGTGAAAGAGTGAGGCAGTGTAGCGGAGACCCGCGTAGCTGTTGCAGTGAGCACTGTTCGCAACAGTGCGGACCTCAGACCATGAACTTGCGCTGCCCGTTGAACAATAGCGCGAAAACGAGCACTACCAGACCATACATGATGGCGAACGACCATGAAATGAGGTTGGCCCCGATGATGAACATGGGAGCGAACGCCCATACAATGGCGCTGATCAGGTAAACGTGGAAGCCAACACGGCGCATGCGCCAAAGGAGCACACCGCCGATCAGCGCACCCAGCGTGGCGAAGAACTTCAGCATGGCGATCGGGGCGGCATTGGTGGTCATCAGCGTGGCAAGCTCGCGGCTCTTTTCCATGGCCTCTTCGGCATCGGGCACGGAACTCATCCAGCCCTCCATCAGTTCGGCGCTCTGATCCAATTGCTGCTCCACTTCCTCCGGAGACGGCGGATCGATCCACTCGGAGAAGTTGCCGATCAACGCCCACCCGCCGAAAACGAAAAGCAGGATGCACAACACCTTCACCGTGGTTGTGCGTTTTCCGGTCTGATCGGTCCAAGGGTCGCTCATGGGTGCAGGGTGGAATGAGGCCACCAAGATGCAACTTCAAAGCGCTTCGCACGCCACCCGGATGGTGCGTTGAACGGCTACATTCGCCGACGCTTTTTGCAAGCACCCCATACCACGATCATGAGCTACGACGTCATTGTTCTCGGCAGCGGCCCCGGCGGCTATGTGGCGGCCATCCGCGCCAGCCAACTCGGATTGAAGACAGCCATTGTTGAGCGCGAGGCGCTCGGTGGTATCTGCCTCAACTGGGGTTGTATCCCCACCAAAGCGCTGCTGAAAAGCGCGCAGGTGTTCGAGTACATCAACCATGCGAAGGATTACGGGATCACCGTTGGTGCCGGTTCGCCGGATATGAAAGCCATTGTGCAACGCAGCCGCGATGTGGCCAAGGGCATGAGCAACGGCGTGCAGTTCCTGATGAAGAAGAACAAGATCGACGTGATCATGGGCGTGGGCATGTTGCAGCCCGGCAAGAAGATCGAAGTGACCGGCGCCGATGGCAAGAAGCAGGTTGTGGAAGGCAAGCACATCATCATTGCTACCGGTGCGCGCAGCCGTGCGCTGCCGAACCTTCCGCAGGACGGCAAGAAGATCATCGGCTACCGCGAAGCCATGGTGCTGGCCGAACAACCGAAGAGCATGGTGGTGGTGGGCAGCGGTGCCATCGGCAGCGAGTTCGCTTATTTCTACAATGCCCTTGGCACCAAAGTGACGCTCGTGGAGTTCCTCCCCAACGTGGTGCCCGTGGAAGACGAGGACGTGAGCAAGCAACTGGAGAAGAGCTTCAAGAAGCAAGGCATCGATGTGATGGTGTCTTCGGAAGTCACCAAAGTGGATACCAGCGGCAAGGGTTGCAAGGTGACCGTGAAGAGCGCCGCCGGTGAGAAGGTCATCGAGTGCGACGTCGTATTGAGCGCCGTGGGTATCGCTGCCAACATCGAAGGCATTGGCTTGGAAGCCGTGGGCATCGTGACGGACAAGGGCAAGATCAAAACGGACGAGTTCTACAAGACGAACATCCCGGGTTATTACGCCATCGGCGATGCCACACCCGGACAAGCGCTTGCGCATGTGGCCAGTGCCGAAGGCATCATCTGCGTTGAAGCCATCGCAGGACAAAAGCCGCACGCCCTCGACTACAACAACATACCGGGTTGCACCTATTGCTCACCTGAAGTGGCCAGCGTGGGCATGACCGAAAAGCAGTGCAAGGAGAAAGGACTGGCAGTGAAAGTGGGCAAATTCCCGTTCACCGCCAGCGGCAAGGCCAGTGCGGCCGGCGCGAAGGACGGTTTCGTGAAACTGATCTTCGATGCCAAGTACGGCGAGTTGCTGGGCGCACACATGATCGGCATGAACGTGACGGAGATGATCGCCGAGTGCGTGAGCATCCGCAAACTGGAAACGACCGGACACGAGATCATCAAGACCGTACACCCCCACCCCACCATGAGCGAAGCGATCATGGAAGCGGCGGCAGCGGCGTACGGGGAGGTGATCCATTTGTAGGGCGACGTTCACGTCGCCCGCGGAAGGTGACGTCTTGCCTACACGATCCGTTCAGTGTTTGCGCACCAAGCGCCAGCGCATTTCCGCTTCGTGTGCTTTGATCTTTTTGTCGCTCCAGGCTGCGGTGAACAACACGCCAACGGACACCCCTGTGCCAATGGCCCATGCTCCCATGTTGTCTCCGTTCTCGCCGAATATGGCAAAGGGCAAAGTCACAGCACCTGCCAGAACACCGGCGAACCCTATCCATGCGAACGGCTCCATGATCGTTGTCCTTCCCGTTACCCTTGGCATGCCTAAGGTGGTGACCCGTGCAACTGGCAACTGCATGAATTCCGGACGATAGCGGGATCGTGTCATGTGGTGTTCGGGGAAGAAGCCGCCCGGATACACCACTGTTGTGTCACCCGCGCGCACTTCACGTTGCAGCAATAGCGTGGAGTCGTTGTATGAGACGACCTTCTGGAAGTAGACCGTATCCAACGTGTTGAAATGGTAGTAGCGGTCCAACCTGAAGACCCTTTGCTTCCCGGGTGCGTCCAAGCGCTCCAAGCGCAAGCGCGCCTGAGCGTGTACGCTATCGAACGCACTCAAAACGCAAACGAACAAAAGGCATCTCCACCGTAACGTGATCGACCCGTTCATCCAAGGCAAGGTAGCAAGCATCTTTACGCCCCATGTGCGGCATAGTCGGGTCTTTTAAGATCACAGCGGAACAGCCCGTTGCGGAAGCAGACATGCGCGCAGCTTTGCAATGCATAGCCCACCGAGGACCGGACGATGAAGGACTGATCGCGATCGGGCGCGCAACACTCGGTCAGCGGCGCCTGAGCATTATCGATACCAGTGCTGCTGGACACCAGCCGTTCATCGACGACGGTGGTCGGTACACCATTGCCTTCAACGGCGAGGTTTTCAATTTCAAAGAGCTGAGGGCGGAACTGGAAGCGCAGGGCCACACGTTCCGTAGCCATACCGACACGGAGATCGTCCTCCGGCTGTATTCCATCAAGGGTCCTGACTTTCTGCACGACCTGAACGGCTTCTTCGCACTGGCCATCCACGACAAGGAGAAGGATGAACTGTTCCTGGCGCGCGATCGTTACGGCGTAAAGCCCTTGTGGTGGTGCGAGGCCAACGGCCATTTCCACTTCGCGAGCGAGTTGCGCGCGTTGATGACCCTAGGGGTACCGCGCCAGCTTGACAGCACGTCGCTGTTCCAATACCTGCGATATGAATACGTGGCGGCACCGCACAGTATTCTCAGTGGTGCGCACAAGTTGGAAGCCGGCTGTTCCTTGCGCGTTGACCGGAGCGGCGTAGTGCACAACACTTGGTACGACTTGGCCACGGTTGTGCGCGGATCAGCGAAACCGACCACCGTCGCGCCCACGTTGTTCGATCTGCTCGATGATGCGGTGCGATCACGGTTGGTTGCCGATGTACCCGTCGGCACGTTCCTGAGCGGGGGTTTGGATAGCAGCATCGTCAGCGCGCTGGCCAAGCGGCACCATACGCAGCTGCACACGTTCAGTATCGGCTTCGCCGATGATCCGTACTTCGATGAGTCCGCGCATGCAGAGGCGGTCGCAAAGCACATCGGCAGCACCCACACCACGTTCAAACTAACGCGTGAGGAACTTGCAGCGAACTACACCGCGCTGCTGGAAGCCATTGACGAGCCGTTCGCCGATAGTTCCGCCCTACCCTCGTTCATACTTTGTCAACGCACGCGGCAACACGTAACGGTTGCTTTGAGCGGCGATGGGGCGGATGAGGTTTTCGGTGGTTACCGGAAGCACCAGGCCGAGCTAAGGATGCGAAAGCCCAGGTTGATCGAGAAGACCGTTGCTGCGCTTGCACCGCTCTGGAGCGCGCTGCCGCGTTCGCGCAACAACGCGTTCAGTGATCGCATACGCCAGTTGCACCGCTTCGCCGGGCTCACCCATTCCGATGCTCAGGCCCGGTGGCTGGAACTGGCGGGCTTCGAAGAAGCCGCCGTGGTTGAGGAACTTCTCGGCAGGACAAGATCGACCGAGGTTCTTGCACGAGAGCAGCGGATGACGGCAGGACTTGGGAAGCTTGAAGGCCTTAACGGAAGCCTGCTGTCCGACGTGCTCACAGTACTTCCCAACAACATGTTGCACAAAGTGGACCTTACCAGCATGGCCCATGGCTTGGAGGTGCGGACGCCCTTCTTGGACAAGCGCGTGGTGGAGTTCGCATGCGCCCTCCCGGCCGATCGGAAATTCAGCAAAGGCCATGGCAAGTTCATACTGCGCAACACCTTCGGCCACTTGCTTCCACCATCAACGCTCATCCGCCGCAAGCAAGGATTCGACGTTCCCTTGCGGGGAATGTTCCTTGGCCCCCTCGCTGGAACCCTCAACCGACTCCTTGACCGGTCGCTTGTGGAAGCCGCTGGACTGAACTGGGCCTCGGTAAGCGCGATGCGCGCGCAGTTAACGTCAGCATCGCCGGGTGGATCGGAGGCAACCGTGCACGCCCTGCTCGTCTACCTTGCGTGGTGGAAAAGATGGATGCCTTAGTCCTATTCCGCCCCTTCGATCGCCGGTAAGTTCGCGCCCCCTAAGACCCGCAATGCCCCGCGTCCTCCGCATCATCAACCGGTTCAATCTCGGTGGCCCCACGCACAATGTTGCGTACCTGAGCAAGTACTTGGCACCGGAGTTCGAGACAATGCTAGTGGGCGGCAAGTGGGGCGAGAATGAAGAAGGCAGCCAGCACATTCTGGATAACCTTGGATTGGAGCCCACGTTCCTGCCGGAGATGCAGCGCGAAGTGGCGCCGTGGCGTGATCGGGCGGCCTATCGCCGGATCAAGCAGCTCATACAGGAATTCAAACCGGATATCGTGCATACCCATGCCGCCAAAGCCGGAGCGGTAGGAAGAATGGCAGCGGCCGACATGGGTGTTCCGGTGATCGTGCACACGTTCCATGGGCACATCTTCCACAGCTACTTCGGCAAGGTGCGCACGCAGTTGTACAAGAGCATTGAACGTTACCTCGCGCGCCGCAGCACACGCATCGTGGCGATCAGCGAGCGTCAGAAGGACGAATTGGTGAACGAGCATAGGATCTGCCCGGCCGAGAAGGTCACAGTGATCCCGCTTGGATTCGACCTTTCACGCTTCCAGACCGATCAGGCCGAAAAACGGAAGCTGTTCAGGAAGGTTTACGGTATTGATGATGATGAAGTGGCCATCGGTATTGTAGGTCGCTTGGTGCCGGTAAAGAACCACGGCCTCTTTCTGGATGCGCTGCACAACATGAGCGAGCGCACCGGCAGGCGCGTTCGGGCTTTCATCGTAGGCGATGGGGAAGAGCGCGAGCGCCTGGAGCAAAAGGTCGGCGATCTCGGCCTGAGCATGGCACGTGGACCGTATTTCAACGGACATGGTTTCGGGCATGGCGTGAACGGCAAGCCAGTGGTGCCGAAGGCCACTGTCACCTTCACGAGTTGGATCAAGGAGATCGACATCGTGAACGCCGGGGTTGACGTGATCGCACTCACCTCTCTCAACGAAGGCACTCCGGTGAGCCTTATCGAAGCGCAAGCCAGCAATCGGGCCGTGGTAAGCACAGATGTTGGGGGCATAGAGAATGTGGTGCTTTCAGGCCGCACTGCGTTACTGAGCGCCAGCCAGGACGAAGCTGGCCTCGCGGACAATCTCCTGCGTGTTGTGGAGGATGACCACTTGCGGGAGCGCATGAGCAATGCCGGCTGGCAACATGTGAAGTCGAGGTACCACTTCAACAGGTTGGTGGAAGACACTGCGACGATGTACCGCTCGCTGCTGCGCTGAGCAGCAGTCTTGGATCGTTACTTTTGGCCGCCCCTGACCCCGCTCTACCGGGACTAAGAAGCAGAATGGGACGAAGACGGATGAAAGGAAGCTCTTGGAAATTCGGATCGATCGCCCTGCTGCTGCTCGGCACGGGCTGCACGGTGAACAAGAACATCATGTTCAAGACGCCGACTGATTATGTCTTCGATCAGCTACCTGACAGTTCTTCGACCACGTTCGAGATCCAACCCAATGACAACCTCCAATTCAGGCTCTTTGCCAACGGGGGGTTCAAGATGATCGACCTTGTGAGCTCGGAGGGGGGCGACGCGAGGGCCGTGCAACGCATGACCTTCACCTACCCCGTTGAATTCGACGGCCAAGTGAAGCTTCCGATCATCGGCCGGACGCAGATCGCCGGATTGACACTTCGACAGGCGGAATTGTTGTTGGAAGAGAAGTACCTCGAGTTCTACAAGGAACCGTTCGTTCAACTTGCCGTCATGAACCGGCGTGTGGTCGTCTTCAACGGCGGTGGTGGTACGGCCAAGGTGGTACCGATGGAGAACAACAACGCAACGCTGCTGGAGGTTCTGGGTCTTGCCGGTGGCATGGACGACCGGGGAAATGCGCGCAAGGTGAAGGTGTTCAGAAAGACACAATCCGGTGGAAGACTTGTTTTCGAGTTCGACCTCTCTGATATCGACGGGCTGAAATACGCCGACATGGTCATGCAGGGGGATGATGTGGTGTACGTGCAACCCAATCCGGAGATCGCCCGGGAACTGCTTCAGGACATAGCACCTGTCATTGGCTTGCTCACCAGCGTGATCCTTGTCCTTGGGGTAGTCAACAGCTTGAAGTGATCGTAGATGCTGAGCGAGGACATCAGCCAGCGTAACCTCAATTTCGAGAGCTATCGCGAGCGCATCACGAACTTCAGCAATGAGTTCGAGCTCGGTCTATTCCTATACATCGTAAGGCGTTCGGGGATCTGGATAGCCATCTGCTTTCTGCTTGCCGGAGCGGCGGCCTTCCTCTATCTGCGCTATACTGCCAACACCTTCGAAAGCCGCGCACTGCTGCAGTTCGAACAGAGCAATACGGCGCAACAGGTGCTGAAGGTCACCCAGTTCGTTGAGGATCAGAACCTGACCGCCGATGTGGAATTGCTGCACTCACGCTTCTTCCTATTGCGGGCACTCAAGCGGATGCCGTTGCAGGTGAGCTATTTCAACAAGGGGAATATCCTCACGATGGAATTGTATACCTCAAGCCCGTTCATTCTGGAGGACATAGAAATTCAAGATGCCCGCATTCTCGACTTGCCCATCTTCTTCACACCGGGGACCAACGGCAAGGCCACTCTGAGTTATCGACTGGACGGCGCTGAGTTCCCGGTGGAGGTGGTGGATGGTACGCGAGCAGTGACACCTCATGTGGCCTTCACTTTCCGCATGACGCTGTCTGAGCTGCAAAAAATGTCCGAAGAGGATGGGCAGTTCTACATGAAGGTGAACGACCAAAAAACCCTGGCAGGCAAATTCGCGGGGCAAGTAGGTGTCAGGATCGTGGATCCCCATGCGAAAACGGTTGAAGTCACCTGCAAGGACCACAACGAGTACATCGCCCGGGACATGGTGCGGGCGATCACCGAGGAATTCGCCGAATATGACGTTGAACGGCGACGCGAAAGTTCTGAGAGTATCCTGAGGTTCATCGCTTCCCAAAAGGACACCGTATTCGATCAGCTCCGCGATAGTGAGCGGCAGATCAAAGCGATACAGACCACTGACAAGGTCGCTGACAAGAGTTCACTGACCACCGCATACCTCCTTCGCCAAACGGAATACGAAACCAAGATGGCGGATATGGCCATTGAGGAGAGCTTGCTTTCCGAGATCGAGAAGGCAACGCTGAAACAGACCAGTGAGATCGACGTCCATCACTTGATCCCACTGCTGGTAGGTACCGAGTACGAAGACATGCTGCAGGACCTCATCAGGAACCTTCAAGCCATGGTGCGTGAGCGGGATGAGATCGCCACCGACGCCACGACCGCGCATGAGGGACTTCGCGGCGTGGAAATGCGGATCAACGCACAGAAACGTATGATCGTGGAGAGCATCTCCAACATGCGGAGCAGGTTCGCCAGCCGAAAAGAACGGTATGAGCAGCAACTGGCCGAATTCGAGGCCCAGTTCATTTCGTTGCCCGAGAAGGAACTGGAGTATGCCCGGTTGTCCCGCCTGTACAACATCAACGAGAAGTACTACACCCAACTCCTCGAGAAAGACATCGAATACCGCATCAGCAGAGCTGGTTTCGTACCGGACAACAGAACGTTGGAAGAAGCTGAGATCCCGCGCGCACCCATTTCACCGGATAAGAAACTGGTGTACGTTTCCTATCTCTCCATCGGGGTCGTGCTGGGTCTGCTTATCGTTCTGATACGGTACATCCTGCACGACAACATCACATCGCTCTTCGATATCGCCAAAGTGAGCAACGCATCCATCGGCATACTGGGCATCATACCCAAATACAAAAAGGAGATACCGATCAGCCAGTTGCTCGTGGATAAGAACCCGAAGAGCCTGATCGCTGAGAGCTTCCGATCGGTGCGTACCAACCTTCAGTTCGTGGACAACACCCCCGGCCCGAAAGTCATCGCCATTACCAGTACCATCAGTGGCGAGGGTAAGACTTTCGTTGCCATCAACCTTGCGGGTATCATCAGTTTCAGTGGAAAGCGCGTGATCGTGCTTGATCTCGACATGCGCAAACCGAAGATCCACTTGGGCTTTGGTGTAGAGAACGTCAGGGGCATGAGCACGTTGCTCATCGGAAAGGACACCTTGGCCAGTTGCGTTCAGAACAGTGCTATCGCCGGTCTGGACTTCATTACCGCCGGGCCGATCCCCCCCAACCCATCGGAGTTGATCATCAGCGATTCGATGAATTTGTTGCTCGAAGAACTCAAGGGCCTGTACGATATCATACTCATCGATAATCCACCGGTGGGCCTGGTGACCGATGGCTTGGCGATGATCCAGAAAGCGGATTACCCCATTTACATCTTCAGGTCCGATTACAGCAAGAAGCAATTCGTGCAGAACGTTGACCGGATGATCAATGAGAACAAGATCACGCGGATGAGCGCAATTCTGAACGGCGTCGATATCGACCGGAACAAATACGGCTACAACTACGGCTATGGTTACGGGTACGGATATGGATACGGTTATGGCGGTTATTATGAAGAGAAAGCGGAGAAAGGCAACCGGCTACCGTTCAATATCGGGGGGAAGAACAAGCGGAAATGATGATCGTTGAGCCCACGCCGATCCCGGGGCTGCTGGTGCTACAGCCCACCGTATTCAAAGACCCTAGAGGTTGGTTCCTCGAATCGTTCAATGCGAGGGCCTTCGCAGATGCCGTAGGCAACGTCATCGAGTTCGTTCAGGACAATGAAAGTTGTTCCAGTGCTCGCGTCGTTCGCGGGTTGCATTTCCAGTTGGACCCTCACGCGCAAGGCAAACTGGTGCGGGTGGTGCATGGAGCCGTGCTGGACGTGTGCGTGGACATCCGTGTGGGCAGTGCCACGTTCGGCAAACATTTCAGCCTGCGGCTGGATGCGGTCGACAAGAAGATGTTGTGGATACCGGCCGGCTTCGCCCATGGTTTCCATGCATTGGAAGAAGGCACCGTGTTCAACTATAAGTGCACGGCCTACTACGACAAGAGCGCGGACCGCACCTTGCTCTGGAACGACCCTGCATTGGGGATCGACTGGGGCATTCTGGATCCCGTGTTGAGCGACCGTGACAAGCAGGGCGTCCTTCTTGCCGACCTTCTGCCCACCCTGATCACGGGTTGAGCCATGTATAGCGACAGTCAGCTCTTCATCATTCTCGCGGGCCTCTTTTTCGCGGCTCTTGCATTCAGCCTTTTGGTGAATTCGGTCTTCATGCGTTTCGCCAAAACTCTTGGATTAAGGGACTCCAAGGTTCAACCGACGAGGTGGAGCAACGCCAGCAAGCCGGCCTTCGGTGGCATCGGTTTCTTCATCGTATTCCTTGGCGCCTTCTCCTTCTACAGCGCGTTATTCCCCGGCCACGGTGGGCCGTTACAACCGGAATTGCTGGGTCTGCTGGGCGCCACTGCATTGGGTTTTTTGATGGGCCTTGCGGATGACGCATACAACACCCGGCCACTCCTGAAGTTCGCCGTCCAAGTAGCTTGTGGGGTCATCCTGATCGCCTCGGGCTCGTGCATTCAAATGTTCGATACGCAATGGGCCAACTGGCTGCTCACGATCCTCTGGACGGTGGGCATGATGAACAGCATCAATATGCTCGACAACATGGACGCGATCACCACGACCGTGAGCTTGTTCATTGTTGTCGCAGCCATCCTGGTCCTTCATTTCCAAGTGCAGGACGAAAGCGTACACATGGTCATTTGTGTCGGTGTGCTGGCGTCGTTGTGCGGTTTCCTCTTCTTCAACTGGAACCCGAGCCGCATGTTCATGGGCGATACGGGCAGCCAGTTCCTCGGGGTATTCCTTGCATGGATCGGTGTCCAGTGCTTTTGGAACGGAGCGCCCGATCCGGCTCACCCCGATGCGTTGCGCCAAGCCTTCATGGCCTTGATCATATTCCTGCTTCCGATCGTCGATACCACAGCGGTGTCCATCAATCGTATCGCCCGGGGATCTTCACCGTTCGTTGGCGGAAAGGACCACACCACCCATCATCTGGGTTACGCAGGGCTTAGCGATGCGCAGGTAGCAATGGTTTTCGCCGGACTTTCCGCGGTGAACGTCCTGCTCGGCTTCGTGATGTTGCGGTTTATTGGCACTTGGGAGCCTTGGCATACCGCCATCTTTGCGTCCTACGCAATGATCGTCTTCTTGGCGTTGTTCATCCCTACACGCCGCACGAAACCACCTGTTGAATGAACAGCGCTGCACGCATAGCCCTGAAGAGCGGTGCTTGGCTTGCTCTCCTTCTTTTCGGAGCGGTGGCTTTGCACTTGCTATCCTTCTCCAGCGCCGAACCCCGCACCGATGATGATCATCGGAGGCTGTTCAATGACAACTACAAGATCTTCTCGCTGACGTTGCCGGATAACATCGACTTCTGTGGCGAGAACATTCCATTGCAGTTGCTCGATGTGCGCGAACGATTGGACCGCGAACTGCTGGTGAACACCTATTGGCAGAGCAATAGCTTGCTTTCGCACAAGCGCGCGTCGCGTTGGTTCCCGGTGATAGAACCCATACTTGCGCGCGAAGGAGTGCCTGATGACCTGAAGTACTTGGCATTGATCGAAAGCGGACTTACGAACGCCGTTTCCCCCATGGGCGCAACGGGCTTCTGGCAGTTCATGAAGGAAACCGCACCCAAGTATGGGCTGGAAATTGGCACTGAAGTGGACGAGCGCTATAACGTGGTGAAGAGTACCGAGGCTGCGTGCAAATACCTTAAGGAGGCCCACGCACTATATGGATCGTGGAGCATGGCCGTGGCCAGCTACAATCTTGGTGGAGGAGGCCTTAACAAACAGGTGGAACGGCAGAAGACCAAAGACTACTTCGCTCTTCTTCTGCCTGAGGAGACATCGCGTTACGTATTCCGCATTCTTGCCGCCAAGGAGATCATCCGCGACCCTGCGCGCTACGGTTTCCACCTTCGCGCCCAAGATCTTTATGCGCCATACCGAACGCGCACACTTGCAGTGACCGGGCCCATAGAAGACTTGGCCGACTTCGCGATCCGGCAAGGCACCAACTACAAAACATTGAAGTTGTTGAACCCTTGGCTGCGCGATGCGAAACTGACCAATGCCAAGGCCAAGACCTATGAGATCCTCCTGCCTGCGGAGGACTTCGACACAGCGAAGGAGGAAGAGTGAGCAAACAGAAGACCGCCGCGCGAACACGGTCCACGAACGGAACGCGCGATCCCATCGAACAGGAATACATCGAAGTGTTGGGCGCGCGCGTGCACAACCTGAAGAACATCGATGTGCGCATACCACGCGAGAAACTGACGGTGATCACCGGCCTGAGCGGAAGTGGCAAGAGCAGCCTCGCCTTCGACACGCTCCATGCGGAAGGACAACGCCGTTACATCGAGACGTTCAATGCATACGCACGGCAATTCCTGGGCGGCATTGAGCGCCCCGACGTGGATCTGATCACCGGGCTCAGCCCAGTGATCGCTATTGAACAGAAGACCATCAGCCGCAACCCGCGCAGTACGGTGGGCACGGTGACGGAGATCTACGATCTGCTGCGACTGCTCTATGCTCGCGTTGGTGAAGCGTACAGCTATGTTACCGGTGAACGCATGGTGCGGTACACGGATGCGCGCATCGTGGACCTGATATTGACCGAACACAACGGGCACGATGTGCAGATACTGGCACCGCTGGTACGCGGACGCAAAGGCCACTATCGCGAATTGTTCGAGCAACTGTTGCGGCAAGGCTTCCTCAAAGCCCGCGTGGATGGCGCCATCGTGGACCTCACGACCCGTCCGCGATTGGACCGTTACAAGGTGCACGACATCGAACTGGTGGTGGACCGCATGCGCGTGAAGGAGGATGTAAGGAAACGCGTTGCCGATAGCTGCAATACGGCGTTGAAATATGGCAAAGGGAACCTGATGGTGCTGGACACCGTGGCGGGCAACCACCGCTTCCTGAGCCGTCACCTGATGTGCCCGACAAGTGGGATCGCATACGAGGAACCGGAACCCAATCTGTTCAGCTTCAATAGTCCATACGGTGCATGCCCGGTGTGCAGCGGTCTCGGACAAGTCACAGCGGTCGCGCTCGACAGGATCGTACCGGACCGTCGCAAGAGCATCAAGAAAGGAGCGATCGTGGCCCTCGGCGCATACAAGCCAAGTTGGGTATTCAAACAAGTCGAGTCGGTCTTGAGCAGCTTCGGCCACGACCTGGATACACCTATTGAAGAGATGGACGACGCCGTGCTGGCGGCGCTGCTGAACGGAATGGATGAGCCGTTGCGCGTGAGCAGCAACGTTGGCTTGAGTGACCGCACCGTTCAATTCGAAGGCATCATCCCGTATATACTGGAGCAAGCGGAGGAAGGACCGAAGTCGGCCCAGAAATGGGCAGAGGGTTTCACACACATGGTTGCCTGCTCGGAATGCAAAGGGGCACGATTGAAGAAGACCGCTTTGCATTTCCGTATCGGCGAAAAGAACATCAGCGAGGTGGCCCAATTGAGCATTACGGCCCTGCACGAGCACTTCAAACAGTTGGGTAGTGGGTTGGAAGGGAATGCAGCCGTGATCGCACACGACATTTTGAAAGAGGTGACAGCGCGCAGCGGTTTCCTGCTCGATGTCGGGCTCGATTATTTGACCCTTGACCGTAGCGCCAGGACCTTGAGCGGCGGGGAGGCGCAGCGTATCCGTTTGGCCACGCAGATCGGCGCACAACTCACCGGCGTGCTGTACATTCTGGACGAACCAAGCATAGGACTGCACCAGCGTGACAACCTGCGGCTCATCAATAGCTTGAAGCAACTGCGCGATGGTGGGAACACCGTGATCGTTGTGGAGCACGACAAGGAGATGATGTTGAACAGCGACCACGTGATCGACATCGGGCCCGGTGCCGGCGAACATGGAGGCCGCATCGTGGCATCGGGGCCCCCACTGGAACTGCTCGAGGAGGATTCCGAAACGGCCCAGTATCTCCGCGGCGACAAAACCGTGGCGGTACCAGCAACCCGTCGTGCCGGTTCGGGGAAGCGGCTTTTGCTGCGCGGGGCCAGTGGAAACAATTTGAAGAATGTGGAGATCGACCTGCCGCTGGGCAAATTCATCTGTATCACTGGTGTCAGCGGAAGCGGAAAGAGCTCGTTGATCGGCGATACACTATACCCCATCCTCAGCAAGCACTTCTACCGCAGCGACTTGAAACCGTTGCCATACACGAAGATCGAAGGCCTCGAGCATATCGACAAAGTCATCGAAGTGGATCAGAGCCCTATTGGCCGGAGCCCACGAAGCAACCCCGCTACCTACATCGGTCTCTTCGATCATATCCGAGCGTTGTTCGCCGGGTTACCCGGAGCCAAGGTGCGTGGCTACAAGAACGGCCGCTTCAGCTTCAACACACCCGGTGGACGCTGCGAAACATGCAAGGGCGCTGGTGTGCGCACCATTGAAATGAACTTCTTGCCGGACGTTCATGTGCCGTGCGAGGCATGTCGCGGCAAACGGTACGATCGCGAAACACTTGAAGTGCGGTTCAAAGGGAAGAGCATCAGTGATGTCCTGGATATGAGCGTTGAGGATGCGCATGCCCTCTTTGCCGATGTTCCGCAGATAGCGGTGAAGTTGCGCACGCTCTTGGACGTGGGTCTCTCCTACCTCCGCCTCGGCCAGAGCAGCACCACGCTCAGCGGGGGCGAGGCGCAGCGGATAAAACTGGCCACCGAACTCAGCAAGCGGGACACCGGCAACACCTTCTATATCCTGGATGAGCCGACCACGGGTCTGCATTTCGAGGACGTACGCCAGCTGATCACCGTGCTCGACCGCCTGACCGATCATGGCAACACCGTGCTTGTGATCGAACACAATATGGACATCATCAAAACGGCTGATCATGTCATTGACATGGGTCCGGAAGGTGGCGATGGTGGTGGCCGTATCACTGCTCGGGGCACACCTGAGGAGGTCGCCCTAATGGGCAAGGGTCATACGGCCCCATACTTGGAAAAGGAATTGGCCTGACGCCGGGATTGTTAGTTCTACGTTGTCAGTGAAAGTCGGCGGGGCCGCGCCGCGTCCGGTCAACATCGCTTTCTTTCGCACAACCGCCGCCCTACGTGGCCGACCAAAGCATCCCAATGGCGAAGAACCTCAAAGCCGCGCCCATCGCAGGCGACGAAACCGAACAACGGATCAAGAAAGCCTTCAAACGGAAAGGTTGGAGCGAGGTGAAGGCCAACGATAGCTGGGCGATCTTCAAGATCATGAGCGAATTCGTTGAAGGCTTCGCGGCCATGCAACGCATACGCCCTTGTGTGAGCGTATTCGGTAGCGCGCGCACAGCCGCAGAAAGATCGGAGTTCAAGCTTGCGGAAGAGGTCGGGTTCCTGCTGACCAAACGCGGCTACGGGGTGATCACCGGTGGTGGGCCGGGCATCATGGAAGCCGCCAACAAAGGTGCTCGCCGCGGAGGTGGCACCAGCGTTGGGCTGAACATTGAGTTGCCGTTCGAGCAACAACCGAACGCCTATATCGACAAAGAGAAGAGCATCAACTTCGACTACTTCTTTGTTCGCAAGGTCATGTTCATCAAATACAGCCAAGGCTTTATTGTAATGCCGGGTGGCTTTGGAACGCTCGACGAATTGTTCGAGGCGCTCACGCTCATCCAAACCCAAAAGATCGCGCGATTCCCGATCATTCTTGTCGGAACGAAATATTGGCAGGGATTGCTTGATTGGATCCGGCAAACCATGGGCGAGAAGCACCACAACATCAACGCTTCGGATCTGGAATTGATCAGCGTGGTGGATACGGCTACAGAAGCCGTGGATGCGATCGACAAGTTCTACAGCAAGTACATGCTGCGACCGAACTTCTGACCGCATCTCCCCCATCAACACATACCTGTTCGCATAACATCGGCAACCCGTTCCGATCGCGGGTTGCGGCGCGGATAGTTTCGTGGCCATCGTTCACGTGTGTGAACGCGACACGAATCCGATCGCCCCATGAGCAATGTGCTGGTACTCGTCAACTTGATAGGCCTGTTCCTTTTCGAAGGCTTTTTCCAAAGCGGTATCAGCATAACGCATGATGCACCGGCTGCCATGGCACCGGGCAGTCAGATCAAGGTCACCGTAACCGTGGAGAAAGGCTCCTTGGGAGGATTCGCCAAACTGCAGATCGACCTTCCGGATGGTCTCACCGCTACGGTAGTTGACAGCAAAGGCGCCTCCTTCACTTTCGATGATCAGAAGGCCAAGTTCATTTGGATGAGCCTGCCCACCTCTCCCTCGTTCAAGGTCAGTTATACACTTACGGCTTCCGCAACGGTAGGCGGCAAACTTCCATTGGCCGGCCGTTTCAGCTATATCGAGGACAATGAGCGCAAGACGCACGAACTGCCTCCTACTGTGATCGATCTCGGCGGCGCGGCGGTGGCCGTTGTGCCGGAACCTGTCGCGGCCGGCGAGCCTGCTGCCGAGGTGACCGAGACCAGCACGCAACCGGCAGTGGAGACGGCCGAGATCCCCGCTCCTGCGGAAGTGGCGGTTCCAGCACCGACGGAGAAGGCCAGCGAGACCCTGATCCCTGCCGGCCAAGGTGCTGGCAATGTGAGCGGTAAACGAACGATCACCATGGTGAGCGAAACGGAACTACTTGTTGAGGTGGTTGTGCAGAAGGGCGCGATCCGGGGATTCGGCAAACTGCAGGAGACTCTGCCTGTTGGATTCACTGCCATGGAGAAGTCCAGTTCCGAAGCCATATTCACCGCGCAAGACCGTATAGCCAAATTCGTTTGGCTGAACCTCCCGGCCAGCAATGAGGTGAAGATCGCCTACAAGCTGAGGTGCAGTTCGGCGCAGCCCGGTCATCACATCGTGAACGGCGAGTTCGGCTATTTGCTGAACGACGAGACCCAGAAAGTTGCCCTTGGTAGTTCAGGGTTCGACATCGGCCCCGAAGCATACGCTGCGTACTTGGCTGCCGAGGAGGCGAAAGCCGCAGCGATCGCCGCGAACGATGTGGCGGTTGAACGCTCGGTTGAGCCCGTTACCCAACCCGCTCCTGAAGTATCGACCGCGAAAAACCCCGACCCCGTCGCAACCCGCCCGAACCGCATACCTGCGCCAGAAACCGGCGTTACGTACAAAGTCCAGATCACCGCTGCGCATCGCGAAGTGGGTACAGCATACTTCCAAGCGCGCCATCGCTTTGGCGGTGACTTTGGTATCGAGCGGCACGAGGGCTGGATCAAATACACCACCGGCCGATATGCCGCTTACAAGGATGCCCGAGACCAGCGCCAAGCCTTTGTTTCAGCTGGCCATCAGTTCCCGGGGCCATTCGTTGCCGCATACAACAATGGGGAGCGGATTACGGTGCAGGAAGCACTGATGATCACCCAGCAACGCTGGGTGCAGTGATCGATCAATACCGGCGGTTATCTTTCCGGCATGCCGCAACGTTCCCTTACCCGACTTGCCGTTTCCTTCGGTCTCGTGGCCGTGAGTTTGCTGCCCGCGTTGGCGCAGGACGATAGCACCAGCACTTTCAAATTGCGCCCTTCGTTCTCGTTGGGCGCAGGCATGTTCTCCTTCTATGGCGACATCGGAGGAAACCACGATGGCTATAGTCCACTTGTCACACGTCTTGGCTATGAACTACGTGCGAGTACACCCATCACGCCTTGGCTTGAAGGGAGCTTGTTCGCTATCCATGGACAATTGGGGGCCAATGAGCGAAGCGTATCGCGAAACCTGAATTTCGAGAGCCGCATAACCATGGGTGGCTTCATGCTCACCTACAATTTCAAGCATCTGGTGCGACCCACCAGCAAAGTTGCTCCGTATCTGAGCTTGGGCTTCGAGAGTGTCGAATTCCTGAGCAAGACAGATCTGTACGACCGCGAAGGAAGGCAGTACCATTACTGGAGCGATGGGACGATCCGCGACATTGCTCAGAACGCACCGAATGCTGCCGATGCAGTGCAGATCCGTCGGGACTATGATTACGAAACGGACATCCGGGAACTCGACTTGGACGGCTTCGGCGCCTACCCGGAACGCACATGGGGTATCCCTTTGGGGTTCGGCGTCCGTATGGACCTTGGATCGGGCTTGGACCTCCGTCTCGGCGCCCAATACCACTGGACGTTGAGCGATCTGGTCGATGGTGTTACGGATGAGAGCATTGAAGGCCGCACCGGTGATGCGCGGAACGACCGCATCCTATACTCCTCCTTCAGTGTTGGCTATGCGATCCCGATGGAGCGCAAGAAGCGTACGAGCATAAAGGACGGTATTGATATCAGTCCGGAAGACATGCAGGAATTCGTGACGGCCGCCGATGAGGACGGTGATGGCGTGGACGACTTCAAGGACCTTTGCCCGAATACCCCGACAGGCACTAAGGTGACTGCAACTGGCTGTCCGTTGGATGAGGATGGGGATGGCGTTCCCGACCACCTTGACTTGGAGGCGGGCACAGCACTTGGTGCTGCCGTTGATGCGGATGGTCGTACGATAAGTGACGAAATGATGCTGAAGTCCTGGCTCAACTTCAAGGACAGCGGCAACGTCAACATCGTCAGTAGCAGGGTCGAAAGTGTTGGACCACGCCGATCGGCCACGAGCCCGAGCAAGCGGATCTATGTTGTGCAGGTCGGCAGCGAAGTGGAAGGCATCACCGAGGCCCAAATGCAGCAGTTGCTCAGCATACCTGACTTACGTACCGTTGAGCATGGTGATACGATCAGTTTCGTAGTCGGTGGGTACAATGACCTTCCCGAGGCGATCCGCCGTCAGTTGCAATTGAAGGATGCCGGGGTGAATGGTACCGTGATGGCACAGGACGGGACTGCCTTGGTAGGGATTGCGGATGAAGTCGCTGCTGCCAGCGGCAACGTCATCGCACCAGCAGCTGCAGCGGATGGTCCGGCTATCGTTCGGGTGCAACTTGGGGCTTTCAAAGAGAAGCTCAGCAAGGACATTTTCACTGGTATCCCGGATCTCGTAGTGCTGAAAGGCGACGACGGGCTGACCCGCTATTACACCGGTTCGTTCACGGATGTGAATCAAGCAGCCGGATTGAAAGTGGACATGTTGATGAAAGGCTTCGAAGGTGCGTTTCTCACCGCCTTCAAGGGAGGCAAGCGTGTGTCATTGAAAGAGGCGGGCGCCAAACTCACCGAGCCTGAAGACCTGACCAGCATTCCGATGCGTCTCATCAACAAGGAAATGATCCGGTTCCGCATCCAGTTGGGCACGTTCGCTGGCAACGTCCCCAGTGACGTCATGGGCAAGTTCATCGAAATGGGCAACGTTGAACCCGTAACAAGCCCGGATGCGGTGAGGTACTACTATGGTTCGTTCAAGAGCCGCGCTGAAGCGAATGATGCGTTGGCCGCTATCAAAGAGAAAGGCCTTGCGGATGCGTTCCTTGTCGGAGCGCTGGGTACGCGGATCATCGGTGCTGATGAAGCTGAGCGTTTGTTGCTGGAACCTTGACCTCGATCGGAAAGTCATTGAATGATCCGATCCGTCGGGCCGCTCAACGCTCCGATCAACGCAGAACCTGAAGTCTTGCGGCAGCGTAGGTGCCTTCCTTGGAGCCAACGCTCAGCAGATAGCTTCCACAGGCAAGGCTGCTTACATCGATGGTTTGCGTCGGCATAGCTACCACAGTGCTGAACACCGAACGACCGGACATGTCACGGATGATCAACCAGTCGGCGGCCGGCCCACCCAAGGGAAGCACAACGGTGACTTCATCCGAAACGGGATTCGGAAATATCCCTGGAGGAGCAGCATCCTGCTGCCCAACAGAATAGATACCGCAAGGGTTATTCGTTCCATCCAGGAACGATACCCCACTGTTCGTTGGATCCAGCCAAACATGCAGTTCCTCGTTGGCCGGATTCGGGTTCTGCGATCCCCAGTGATAGCTCATCTTCCCATACAGGTCTTGGACCGTAGGCCCTGTTCCCGGCCCACATCCACCAACTGTGCAGCAGGACCCGCCGCCTGTTAGTGTGCCCACTATACGCCCATCAGCATTGAACAAAGGCGACCCGCTACTGCCGGGCTCCGTTACTCCCCAGCCATTCGTGGTGGCCGTCCAGAATACCCGCCAATGAGCGCCACCGGCATTCCACCACGTTGCACTCTCAAGGCTGTCGGTATAGGTGCTGATCTTCTTCTCGTCCCCATCAGGGTGATGAATACAAACGCCTGATCCGCTTCCCGTGCCGCTCGCATCCCACCCGTTGAAATAGGGGAAGAAGTTCGCAGGCACATTGTTGTTCGCCTCTACCAACAGGAAGTCGCTGCCGTTATCGCCGCCACCGCAGTTGCTGTCCGCGCGACGCGTGCAACCCGTCATGACCTTGTTCGCTAGGGCGGTGCCTGTGGCGCAGCCCGAACGCTGGTACCGGAAATAGAACTTGTACAAACTGAAATTCGCATCAGTGCTCGACTCACCACAATGAAAGGCCGTTAGGATGTACGGCTTGCAATCAAGCGCGGTGTTGTTCACCAACGACCCGCTGCACCATGCCAATCCACCGCCGCCAAGCACCACGCTTATCCGCACCACGCCATCCCCTTCGGGCCCCCAGCCATTGCTCTCTGGAGTGCAGACCATGTCCACTTCGCAGGCATCAGCCTTGGCGCCGCCAACAAAACGGTATGCATGGCCAACGCTCGATATATTGAAACGACCAAGCCCCCTGACCTGAACCGGTTCGAAGTACTCAATGACTTGAGCATCACCAGCGATCTGCGCTGTGGTGAAGAGCCCGCTCGGATGGTTGTTGTAGCTGGTGAATGCACCATGAACAACAGACCGGTCATCACTATACACGAACAATTTCGCACCCACGGGGAGGTCCAAATCCTCGAAGTAGAGTTCCGTGGCAAGCGCCCCGGGGCTTTCAACCCTTAAGAGCCACAGTCGGTCACCGCCGGGCAAGTCAAACCACCTACCGGCATTTTCGAGCCCGCGGTCGACTGATCGCATTCGACCGTACAAAGGGACCTCTCCAAGCGCTTCACGGGTTTGGTCCTCGGCAGCGACAGCTTCCTGTTCGAATGGTTCCGCAGTCACCGTTGGGACAATGTCAAGGTTGACCGGGTGATCGTAACTGAACGGTGTTCCACCGATATTCTCCTGTGCCGCAAGCCCTAGGCCAGCAGCCAAGAACGCGACCGAAATGGCTCGTTTCATAAGACAAGGTTGATCACGAATGTAAATGACACATACACCGAAGCGTATCGCCCGATACCTCCCGAAATGAAAGAGGGGGCCTAAGCCCCCTCTCTTACTCTTGAAAGGATCGTGATCAACGCTTCCGCAACAACGTCAGGTGACCAGTGCGAACGACATTGTCGCCATTCGACCCGTTGCCTACGAACTCGTAGTAATAAGTACCATCGCTCACCTCCTTGCCGGGGCGCCACACCGTGTAATTGTTCTGGGTGCTCGTCGCGCTGTGGATCTCCTGACCCCAACGATTGAAGATGGACATACGGAAACTTGAGAACCCACGGAAGTCAATGAACGCGAAGGCATCGTTGTTGCCATCACCATCTGGGCTGAAGACGTTCGGTATGATCACAATGGGCTGATCCAACACATGGATGCTATCCAGATAACTGCCGTAGCAACCGTTCTCACTATAACCGGTCAACAACACGTAATACCAACCTGGTTCGGTGTAGACCATGGACGGGTTCACATCAGTGGATGTGCTACCGTTACCAAGATCCCAGTTGAAGTTGTTGCTTCCCGGCGTCGAGGTATTGTCGAAGAACACCGAAAGCGGTTGCACACCTTCATCGGGATTCGGCACGAAGCTCACTTGAGCAGGAGAATACCAGCCAACGGTCACTTGTGCTTCGGCGGTGCATCCGCTGCCAGCCTCACCTACGGTCACAGTGTAGGTAGTAGGTGCTGAGGTCGGAGTAACCGTGGGGTTACCACTGGTCGGGTCGCTGATACCATCGGTAGGTGACCATGAATAGGTAATGTCACCAGCATCCACACCGCCGCAGAAGGTGAACCGGGTATTGGGGCGGTCGCCGCTCACGTTGATGAAGATCGGATCGTTCACGCAGATCAAAGGGTTCGCATCCTGCTGGATCCAATGCACAGAGTTGTACGCCGTAGTGGAATAGTACGTCGGCGAGTTGTTCGTGTAGAAAGGAAGGTGAGGGTCGTTGTTGAAGCATACTTCAAGCACCAAGTTGCTCACACCATCCCAATTGAACGAGCTAGGGAACTGGAATACGTTCCAGCCCGTTACGATATTCAAAGTGTCGTCATAGAAGACATCCGTAAGGCCGGTGATCCAGTTCGTATTGTCGAGCTCATCCTGTGTGGTGCAGCCCAACCTCAAGTTCCACTCATGGTAAACTGCAGTCCCTTGGATACTTTGAATGTTCCAAGCCAACTCGCTGATCTTGCCACCGCTGAAGCCCATGGCCTGCAGTTCGGAAGCGCGATACAGGATCTGGTGCCTTGCGCCTTCGTAGAAGTGGCCGAATGGTGCCGGGTAAGTGAAGCCTGTGCCGAACAGTGAATCGGGACCGATGACCGTGGTGCTCAGTGGACCGCAACATGGTCCATCATAAAGACCGCAGAAGCTTGGGAACGAGCAATCCAAGTCAACAGTGAAGGTTGTGCTCTCGCCTTGGCATATCAAGGAATCCGCTTGCGTAACGGAGAATTGAGGAACATATCCGGGCGTAACAACCACTTGAATGGTGGTATCGAGCTTAACACAACCATCAGGGCTGGTCACTTCCACCAAGTACTCATAAGTGCCGGGGTTACCATATGTGCCTACAGGGTTCGCAATGCCCGTGTTGCTGAGGCCTGTGCCCGGTGTCCACTCGTACACGTACCCTGGAACGTTCGGGTTGGTGGCGATGTTCAGTTGCACTTGCTCACCTAAGCACATCAATGAGTCGCTCTGGGTGACATTGAAGGTGAAATCAGGAACCACGAACACTGTAACGGTGTCGCTCGTAATGCAAGACCCAAGGAGATCGCTCTGTACGATATAAGTAGTCGTGATGCTCGGGTCTGCGATGGGGCTCTCGCAGGGATTACAAGTAAAATTCACGCCTACCACGATCGGATCACCTGTCAGGACACTCCACGTGAAGATCGATCCACCGTTCGCTTCGAGTTGCGCCGTCTGCGGACCGCAGATCGTTTGATCCGGTCCTGCGCTCGTGCGGGTCAGAACGTTAACAGCATACACATAGGTCTGGAAAGCGTTCACCGGGCAAGCATCATCGGATGCATTGATGATGAAGGTGTGGAACCCACCCGTACCGGCAGGTGCGGTCCAGCAAATGGTTCCGCTCACGGGGTTCACGCCCGTCCAGCTGAAGGTTGAACCCGGCAAGGCGATGCTCACGTTCGAGATCAATCCCAACGTATCGATAACATCAGGATCATTGATGACGAAGTCGAAGCAGAACTGGTCGGTCTCACACAGTTCAACCGCGTACGGTCCGGTTTGCACAGCAGTGCCCGTGAAGTTCGTAATGAATCCATCCGTTGGTACCGGTGCTTGGTTCGTACATGGAATAACAACGAATTGGATATCGCGCATAACAGTACCGATCACGTTACCCTGATCGTCGTACTCGGTCACCATTACGGTAACAATGAAATTGCCCTGTTGGTTCGGTGTGAACACCATGAGACCGGTGAATGGGTCCAACGTGATGCCGGGAATGGGTTGGGTGAAGGAGAATCCAGGGGAATAGACAACGGGCGCACCACCGGCGATCATCGCTGAGATGAACTCATAGCCCAAGGAATCACCATCCACATCGCTTACACCGAAACTGTACAACACCTGCTGACCCAAGCACACATAGGGGATGGGCTGGTTATTGAAGACGGGTGAATTGTCGCAAGGGAAATCGGCATTGTTCAACGTGCCTTCCAAATACGTGTCTGCGTTACCTGGATTGTCGATGTTCAACACCGCAACGTTGCGGCAGCAACTGGTCCAACTCGCGGTCCAGAAGTCGCATGGAGGCAGGGTAACAATTCCCGTATAGGTCCACTGCTCAATACCCGGAAGGGTGCCACCATTGCATGTACTGTTGGCGATCTCCTCAGGGCACAATTGCGAGACCTCGGTTATGCTCTGGTTGGTTACCTGAAGTGAGGCCGTTCCGCAGGGCGAGTCGAACGTAATGGTCTCTTGGGTGCCAGGGGTGATACCGAAGCAATCCCGAAAGAGATTCATCGTGATCTGGTACTGGTTGTTTCCAAGACATTCCCACAGGATCTCCCCACCAACGATATGGGAGGCGGAAACATGCTGTGCGCCGAGCAGTCCGGCCGTGAACAAGGTCGTCAGGGTACGCTTCATCATGGGTTTTTCAAATGGCGGTCGAAGTTAGTTTTCTGCCGGACAACACACGTGCTGGTATGCGCGTTGATGATGTACCTGTCCATCTTCGCCCTCCAGGAAGTGATGTTCGCGGGCATGACGGTGACTTTTCCAGCTTGGTTGTCCGGACGACGCAAATGGTTGATGAGCGGTGTTGTACTGGTCGCGGCCCTGCTCGCCTGGGCCCGTTGGTGGCCGCTCGGCCCATTATTCACTGCCCCCAGCAGCACCGTACTTCTCGACAAGGATGGCCGCTTGCTTTGTGCGGCCGTTGCCTTGGATGGCCAGTGGCGGTTCCCTCCTCCAGATAGCCTACCCGATCGCTTCGTGACGTGCCTTATCCAGTTCGAGGATCGGCACTTTCGCGACCACTGCGGGGTGCACCTCCCCTCCATGGCAAGGGCATTACGCCAGAACGCCCGTGCCGGCCATGTCGTCAGCGGCGGTAGCACGATCAGCATGCAGGTCGCCCGATTGAGCCTCGGGAAGAAGGACCGGTCCATCAAACACAAAGCTCAGGAGGTGTTGCTGGCCCTTCGATTGGAAATGCTGTACGAAAAGGACGAGATCCTGAACCTGTTCGCGGCCAATGCACCGTTCGGCGGTAACGTGGTCGGTCTGGATGCGGCGGCGTGGCGATGGTTCGCACGGCCCGCGCACCAACTCGGTTGGGCAGAATGCGCAACACTTGCGGTACTTCCCAATGCTCCGTCCACTATCTACCCCGGAAAGGGGCACACGGCATTAAAGCGGAAACGGGATCGCCTGTTGGACCGCCTTCAGGAAGTTGGCATCCTCGATAGCCTTGGGTGTGCGTTGGCAAAAGAGGAACCGCTGCCGGACAAAGCCCAGCCGTTGCCGCAAACGGCTCCACACCTCCTGAGTACCCTGGCGACCAATGGTTTGGCCGGTAGGATCGTCCACACCACTATCGATGCACATCTTCAGGAGAAAGCCACAATTGCCGTGGGGCATTACGCCAGTGCGCTTGAGGCGAACGAGCTGCACAATGCAGCATTACTGGTCATGGACGTGCGGACCGGCAATGTGCTTGCCTATGTGGGCAACAACCCTGGTGCCGGTCGGTCGCATGCGGGTTCGGTCGACATCATCCAAAGGCCACGCAGCACTGGAAGTTTGCTGAAGCCCTTCCTATACGCCGATATGCTACAGTCCGGGGAATTGCTACCGCACACATTGGTTGCTGACATACCGACCCATTATTCCGGTTTCGTACCACGCAATTCCGACGGCCAATTCAACGGAGCCGTGCCGGCCTCGAGGGCTTTGGCCAGGTCACTGAACGTACCCGCCGTGCGATCATTAAGGGCACACGGGGTTGCACGCACATTGCGGACCCTACAAGCCATGGGGCTCCGGTCGCTTAACAAGGGTGCGGACCACTATGGGCTTTCGCTGATGGTGGGCGGGGGCGAATGCTCCATGTGGGAACTCGCCGGCGCGTATTCCAGCATGGTCAGGATATTGTCGTCATACGGACGGACCTCCGCCGCGTCTGGACATGGAACCGTTCATCCTCCCGTAGTGGTCAGTTCCGCGCGGACGGGCGAAGCAGATCGATCACAAGCGGAACAGCTTCCACTCAGCGCGTCCTCCATTCATTTCACTCTTGAAGCATTGCGCGCGGTAAACAGGCCCGATGCCCAAACCGGCTGGCAGTATTTCAACAGGGGGCAACCTATATCATGGAAAACCGGCACGAGCTTCGGCCATCGGGACGCGTGGGCCATTGGTGTAACCGATCGCTGGTGCGTGGCGGTTTGGACCGGCAATGCGAGTGGCGAAGGCCGGCCCGGAAATACGGGAACCCTTGCCGCAGCGCCGCTCATGTTCGAAATGTTCGGGCTTTTGCCGCCAAGCGCAGCGATGGATCCACCGTTCGATGACATGGTGCGTATTCCGACGTGCACGCGAAGCGGCCATCGGGCCGGACCAGCCTGGGCATCGGTGGATTCAACGTGGATACCTTCTGTTGGAATGCGCACCCCCTTGTGCCCCTATCACCAATTGCTCACCCTTGACCCGACCGGTCGGTTCCGAACAACATCAACGAACGGCGCCCAGCAGGTTTCGTGGTTCGTGCTTCCACCGGCCCTTGAGCATTACACCGCACCGCTCGATCCGCTCTACTTGCCGCTCCCCCCATGGAACGATAGGACCGATGGAGCCTATGGTGACGCTTCGTTCGCGTTGATATACCCCAGCGCCGGTTCGCGATTGCTCATTCCGTTGGAACTGGACGGGAGTCCCGGGAACGTTGTGTTCGAGGCCACGCATCGCTATCAAACCGCTGTTCTGTACTGGCACCTCGATGGCACATATATGGGTATGACGGTGGGCGATCACCGCATGGTGATGAGCCCTGTTGAGGGCGAGCACGGGATAACTTTGACCGACGCTTCCGGAGCTACCGTGGAAACCTTGTTCACCATTGTATCGAGCAACCGGGGCAGAACACGATGACCGCACTTCGCTGTACACTGCTATTCGGCTGCGCTTTGATCGTTACCGTTGGAACAGCCCAACCCGATTCGCTCTTCGTGCCCAGTGGCGATACCGTTTATACCTACGCAGTAGAGTATTCGCCGGAGCTGTCAGCAGCACTGTACACAAGGGTGGGGAAGTTCGCGTACGATACCACGCGAGTGGCCGTGGAACTGCGCTACCAACGCGGCAAACCATGTGGTGTGTACAAGGCGTTCTACCCCGATGGCAAACCGCTGATCTTCGCCGTGTACGGCTGGGGATTCCTGCATGGCGACTGGAGCGAGTATGATGAGTTCGGCAGGATCGCGATCAAGGGACAGTACCACAACGGACTGCGTGATGGTATTTGGGCCTTTCGCGCGCAAGGGATCGTTGGCCGGTACAAGGAGGGTAAGAAACACGGCAAGTGGAAATACTACCGCAACGGGCGGATCTACAAGACCGAGAAGTACCACGAGGACACTTTGTTGAAGGGAAGCACCTACACGTTCCCCGGTCGCTGACCCCTTAACCCAACTTAACGCCTAGTAGCGGCTAGCGCCTTTCGGGGTCCGTTACTTTCGGTGCCACGCCATCTCATGAAGAACACTCTCCGACAGATCGTGACGCTGTGCAGCGTTACCCCGGTCCTTCTTTTTGCCCAAGCACCAGAGCCATCCAGTGCAGGCAAACTGGAGGCGCTCCTCTACCACATATCCACGCGTTACGTCGATTCCGTCGATCAGGAAGCCTTGGTTGAAAAAGCCATCGTTTCCATGTTGGAGGAGCTCGACCCGCATTCGATCTATATCCCGAAGGAAGATCTTGAGCAAACCAACGAGCCGTTGAAGGGCAACTTCGAAGGCGTGGGTATCCAGTTCAACATCGTGCGCGACACCATCTATGTGGTGGACGCGATCGCAGGCGGGCCCAGCGAACGCCTTGGCATCAGGGCAGGCGACCGCATCATCCGCATTGAAAAGGAGAATGTCGCGGGCATCGGCATCAAGAACTCAGGCGTGATGGAACGCCTGCGCGGTAAGAAAGGCACCAAGGTGGAGGTTTCCATTCGGCGCTCGGGCGAGGATGATCTGCTCGATTTCTCGATCACCCGCGACAAGATCCCCATCTTCAGCATCGAGGCCAGCTACATGGCAACGCCCACTGTTGGCTACATCAAGGTGAGCCGCTTCAGCGCCACCACCATGAAGGAGTTCAGGGAGAAGATGGCCCTGTTGCGGGCCGCGGGCATGCAGGATCTGGTGCTGGACTTACAGGGCAACGGCGGAGGCTATTTGCGTACCGCAACGGACATGGCCGATGAATTCCTCGCGGACCGCAAACTCATCGTGTATCAAGAAGGGCGCACCACTCCGCGTGAGGATAGTTATGCGACGAACGAAGGCGCATTCGAAAAGGGCCGCCTCGTGCTGCTCGTTGATGAGAACTCGGCCAGTGCAAGCGAGATCGTTGCCGGTGCTGTTCAGGATTGGGACCGGGGACTTGTCATCGGCCGTCGATCGTTCGGCAAAGGACTGGTGCAGCGTCCGGTGATGTTACCGGATGGTAGCGCTGTTCGACTCACTGTAAGCAGATACTACACGCCCAGTGGCCGTTGCATCCAGAAACCCTACGAAGATGGGGTTGAAGCATACCGCGATGAGCGCTCCAGCCGTTTGGAGCGTGGCGAGCTAACGAGCGTGGACAGTATCCATGCCACGGACACGCTCAAGTACTTCACCATGAACAAGCGTGTGGTGTACGGCGGCGGCGGCATCATGCCCGACCTGTTCGTTCCGCTAGATACCAGCCTGAGCAGCGCATACCTCGGCCAGCTCGTGCGCAAAGGCATTCTCAATTCAGTGGCATTGGATCATGTGGACAAGCACCGCAACCAACTTCTCCAGAAGTACACCACGGTGGCCCGTTTCGCCGAGGAATTCGTGGTCGATAGCCTACTGAGCGACCAACTGATGGACGCTGCCGAAAAGGAAGGCATCGTTCGCGATGCGGCCGGGTACAACCAAAGCAAGGCACTGATCGACTTGCGGTTGAAAGCCCTGATCGCCCGGGATCTTTGGGAGACCAGTGCTTATTGGGAAACCATTAATGCGGGCAACCCCGTGGACGGAAGTTTCCGAAAGGCCATTGATGTGCTTGCGGACGACACCTTCCAACGGCTCGGCATGGCTGCCCATTGACCACGCCAATGGTCTGTTAAGGCCCGGTTAACGGCCGTTCTTTGCCCATCCACCCCTCTATATTCGCCGCCCCAATGGAACAACCAACCAACCAAGAACAAGCACCGATGAAAGAGACCATCAAGATCGCCCTGCTGGCCGTTATTGCCGTTACCCTGATCGTGAACACGATGGGCCAACGCGGCATGATGGGCGGCGGTGCTGATGAAAAGACCGGAACGACGATGAGCAGCGCCGCTGCTGCAACGCCGGGCAAACCAGCTTCCATTGCGGAGGCGGAAAAGCCGTTCGACCCGATCGCGCAGGAGGCCGAACCCGTTGATCTGGGCCCTAAGACCACTGTGAAATTCGCCCAGTACGATCACGATTTCGGTTCGATCAAGCAGAACTCCGAGAACACGCACGTCTTCAACTTCACCAATACCGGTACGGAGCCGTTGCTCATCCAAAGCGCCACGGGAAGCTGTGGTTGCACCGTGCCCGACTACCCGAAAGAGCCGATCGCACCAGGTGCTACCGGCGAGATCAAAGTGGTATACAAGCCCGGCACGCAGAAGGACGCACAATCCAAGACCGTGAAGGTGGTTGCGAACACCGAGCCCAAGGAAACCACCTTGCGCATCTCGGCCAATGTGAAAGAGTAAAAGGTCAGGTCCTTTTCGGACCGGTCCAATGAAGCCCCTTGCCTGATCGGTAAGGGGCTTCTTCTTTTTCAGGCTTGGAGCCGATCGATCGCTGCTGCTAGTTTCCGGTCCTTCTCCGTCACCACACCACCAGCACTGTGGGTGTTCAGTTTCAGGTGTACCGTATTGTACACATTCGACCAGTCGGGATGGTGGTCCATTTTCTCCGCGATGAGCGCTACGCGTGTCATGAACGCAAAGGCCTCGCTGAAATCCTTGAACGTGAAGGTGCGCTGCAAGCAGTTGTCTTGTTCGGTCCACATGGCGCAAAGGGTCTTCGGCTAAAGGATATGATACCTTATCGGTGTATGGGCAACGAAATGGACCGCAACGGCTCGCTCTTCACCAGTTTCATCTCCTTCACCAGATGCCCGGCACCACAAACCTTGTCGATCACGAAAAGCACGTAGCGGATATCAGCACTGATGTTGCGGCACTTGTTCGGATCGAACTGGATATCGCTCATGGTGCTCTCCCAACTGCGATCGAAATTGATGCCGATCAATTCACCGCGTGCGTTCAATACCGGGCTTCCACTATTGCCCCCGGTAGTGTGCAATGATGAGGTGAAGCAGACCGGCATGGTGGACGTGCTGCTGTACGGTGCATAGTCCTTGGCTGCGTGCAGATCCAACATGCGCTGTGGCACATCGAACTCCGCATCACCGGGTTTGTACTTCTCCAGCAGCCCGTCCAGATCGGTGAAGGCTTCATAGATCACCCCATCCTTCGGGGAGCTCCCTTCCACGTGCCCATAGCTCAAGCGCAGCGTGCTGTTCGCATCCGGCCAGAAGTTCTTCTCCGGGAAAAGAGCGATCAATCCCTCCACGTACTTGCGCATGTTGGTTGAAATGCGGTCGTTCGCCACATCGATCCGCGGCTTCACTTTGGTAGCGTAGGCCTCTTGCAGGCGCTTGGCGAATTGCAGCGCGGGATCCTTGCTCAATTTCTTTCGCGCCCCACCTGAAAGGTTGGCCAGCACCGCATCGAGCTTTGCCGGGTCGGCGAATACCGACGATGCGTAAACGGCATCGGCCCAAGCGGTCCAGTTGCCTTTGTACTTCGCCCGCATGTCCGACAGATCCGGACCCAACGCGGGGTCGATGTTACCCTGGTATAGCGGGAACTGCCCGAGCAGTATGCGCTTGTCAACCGCAGCGTCGAAATCCTTGTGGAAGGCTTTTGCGGAAGCACGCATGCGTTGCAGTTCCGCTTCCAGCTTCCCTTCCGCTTTCAACACATTGTAGCTGCTTTCCGAGGCGAGAGCAGCAAAGCTGTTGGCGAACCGGAAAAGTTCCGGGCCGACGAGGAAGAACTCGACGTGCAGGTCGCGGGCTTCGGCCAGATCGGGATACGTGGTGAAGATGCCTGCCAACGAGTCGAGCGCGGCAACGAACTCCGCACGACCCTGTGCGGCAGCGCGCTTGCGATACTCCACTTCCAGATCGCGCTTCACCTTCAACGCCTTCAACTCGTTCAATCCGCGCACCTCCCCTATCCACTTCTTGTATGCGTTGCTGATACCCTTCTGCTTGTCGGCATATTGGATCCGCGTTGCGTCACTGGCCAACATGGCTTCATCGATCACTGCAAGGCTGGCACGTCGCATACGGATCTTCAGTGGGTCGCCCACGTTCATGATGTAATCCACCGCATAGCTCGAGATGTACCGCTGCGTCTGTCCGGGGAACCCATAGATCATCGCGAAGTCGCCTTCTTTCACTCCGTCCATGCAGATCGGAAGTACGTGCCGCGGACGCAGTGGCACGTTATCAGGGGACGGGTCGGCCGGTTTTCCGTCCGCAGCCGTGTAGATCCTGAAAATGCTGAAGTCGCCTGTGTGCCGTGGCCACATCCAGTTGTCCGTATCGCCACCGAAGTTGCCAATGCTACCGTGCGGGGCGCCCACCAATCGAACATCCCGGAATGTCTCGGAAACGATCACCAAGTATTGGTTGCCGTAGTTGAACGCGCGGACAACCGCGCCGTATCGGCCGGCTTCCATGGCTTCGTTGGCGATCAAGGCACTTTCCTTAGCGACCGCCTCTTTCCGCTGTACCTCCGTGAAGCCGGGTTGTAAGACTGCCATGATCCGTTGCGTGACGTCCTCCATGCGCACGATGAACGTTGCCGTGGTGCCGGGGTTCATCAGTTCGTCCTTCAGGGTGGCCGCCCAGAACCCGTTCTTCAAGTAGTCGTGCTCCAAGGAACTGTGCTCCTGTATCGCGCCGAACCCACAATGGTGGTTGGTGAGGATGAGCCCTTGATCGCTGATCACTTCAGCAGTGCAACCACCGCCGAACAGAACGATGGCATCCTTGAGACTGTTGCGGTTCGCACTATAGATATCCTCAGCGCTCAGCTTCAATCCCTCACCGGCCATGTGATCATGAACACTGGCCAGCACGGTTGGCAACCACATGCCTTCGTGGGCGTGGGCAACAATGGATCGCGAAAACGCGAACAGGAATACGAACAGGCCCTTCACTATCGGATGTACGCTCATAGCTCGATCATTCGGGGCTAATGTAGACTGCCACCTTGGTCGCCAACGGCACCCCTTGGTACCAACCGTTCCGGACTTTCCGGACAGGATCCATTCCTGACCGGACGTCTTTCGACCGGAAGTTTTCAGCATGCTTTTGTTGATTACATTGTTCGCGAAAACCTCCCACGTCATGTACGCACGATCCCTGCCCGGTATCGGTACAGTGATGCCGATCATTGCGTTGTTGTTGCCATTTGGACTGTTCGGCCAGCCCGGCTCGTTGGATACCAGCTTCCATCCGGGTGCGGGTGCGAACGATATCGTGACCCGGATCATCGCACAGCCGGACGGCAAGATCCTCGTCGGCGGATCCTTCACGGGATTCGCCGGTCTTCCCTCCGGGCGGATCGTTCGGTTGTTGCCCGATGGTTCCGTTGATCCATCGTTCGTGCCGGGCACCGGCTTCGACGGGAGCATCTCCGATATGGAACTGCAAAGCGACAGCAACATCCTCGTATCGGGCGCCTTCACGCTCTTCGATGGCCTTTCGTTGAACGGGAAGTTGGTGCGGCTGAATACCGATGGTACCAAGGACTTGGGCTTCGTCCCTCCATTGTTCGCGCTCTCGAGCATCAACACCATTTGCCTGCAACCGGACGGCAAGATCCTGATCGGTGGTAACATGGGCGTGGTGGTGCCACCACAGGTGCGCTTGTGCCGATTGCATCCTGATGGAAGTCCCGATGCGTCGTTCGCCACCGGTCTCTTCGGCTTCAACAGTGCCGTGAACCAATTGGCCATGATGCCCGATGGACGGATACTGGCGGTCGGTCAGTTCACCCAATACCAAGGGGTGCCGCGCGCGGGTATCTGTATGGTGCACGCCAATGGTGCGTTGGATACATCGTTCGATCCCGGCTCCGGGGCCGATCAGCCCATATCGGATGTGCGGGTGATGTCGGATGGCCGCATCTACATCGGTGGAGGTTTCTCCAGTTACAACGGCGCACCGGCGAACAGACTGTTACGCTTGCATCCTGACGGGACCATCGACAACACGTTCAACATGGGGAACGGCTTCACCAATGGCACCGTGCTTTCGCTGCACCTGCAGGCCGATGGCAAGCTGATCTGCGGTGGAAGTTTCAGCGGATATGACGGCACCCCACGGATCCGGTTGTGCCGATTGGAATCCACAGGTGCCTTGGATCTGACCTTCGATCCCGGCAGCGGCGCCAATGCGCTGGTCCAATTCGTTGGCCAGCAATCGGATGGGGCTGTACTCGTGGGTGGGAATTTCAACACGGTAGGTGGACAATCACGGAACGGTGTTGCGCGCATACAGAACTGCACGCCCACGAGCTGGTATGCCGATGGCGATGGCGATGGCTTTGGCAATGCCACCGATATGCAAATGGCCTGCACCGCACCCATGGGGCGTGTGCCGAATGCCACGGACTGTGATGATGCGAACGCGAACGTGGGCGCACCGCCCACATGGTATGCCGACAGTGACGGCGATGGGTTGGGCGACCCTGCGGCACCGCTCATCTCCTGTTCATCGTTGCTGGGCTACGTTGCCGACAGCACTGACTGTGACGACACGGACGATGCCTTGCCCGCCGAATGGTATGCTGACGTGGATGGCGATGGCTATGGCGATGCCGCCACAGTGGTCTTCACGTGCATCCCTCCCAGTGGTTATATCGACTCCCCCGGCGATTGCGACCCCGCGGATCCCATGCGCCACGAGCATGCACCTTGCGACGATGGTTATGTGCACACGCTGAACGATCAGCTGGACCCTGATTGCAACTGCACGGGCCAAGCTGCTTGGTTCAATTTGAACGTATTGTTGGAAGGACCTTATGTGCCTGCAACTGGCATCATGCGCGATGATCTTCGGCTATCCGGCCTCATACCCACCTCGGAACCATACTCAGCCTTGGGCTATATACACCATGGTTTGGGTGGCGGGGAAGCCCTTGCGCCCGGGGTGCTTTCAGTGATCGGCGATAATGCGATCGTTGATTGGGTGGTGGTTGAATTGCGCGACCCTACGGACCCCTCGCTGGTGCTGTCCACCCGCGCGTGCTTACTGCAGCGTGATGGCGACATCGTGGATATGGATGGCC
>CADECG010000021.1 GCA_902825795.1 uncultured Bacteroidota bacterium | reverse complement strand
GGAAAAATCCCGTTGACCTCCACTATCACGTGGCCCAACAATGGGGAAGCTTACACTTCCACCGGGCCCTTTTGTTCGCCTACCGCATCGGCCAATGCGTGGGCATGCACGCCGCGTTGCAGCCTACGGCGTAGGCGGAGGCGTTTCTTCCTCCCCCTCCTTCCCACCCAGATCCACAATGATCCGCGCATCGAAGTACTCCTGGAAGAACGCGGGTGCCGAGGTCTTGAACTCCGGCATCATCTTGTCCATCCGATCGTTCAGGATGTCGCTGGTCTGGCTCACCAATTTGTCGATCGCCGTCGTCGCGCCCTTACGCACCGTCACTGCTACGCGCGGTGCATCCACCACATCCACGTAGGCATCAATGGCCGTTTGCAATGCGGTTAGGTCGGCGGGTAGGATACCGTACGGTGCAAGTTGTGCCACCACTGCGGCGGCTTCGGTATGGATCCCTTGGCAGCGCTGCCCGATCACCGTATCACGCCCCGCAAACAGGTCGCTCCGACTGAAATCCATTTTACCCTGTAACACCGCATCGCCGATGTCAACCGCGAGCGCATACCCGGCTTGCGCCAAATCCAAGGTCAGGTCCACCATCACCTCCTTCTTCTCGGCCTTGTCCTTGGCATAGCCCTTCAATTCCGCCTCTTGCACTTCAATGGCATCTTCGATCAGCCCGATGTTGGCCTTCACTTCGCCGACGGCCGTCGCGTAGGGCACTAAGGCGGCCCAAACACCGGCGTGCGCGTCGCACACACCCTCCACCGCATAGAACATGCTCATGCGGTTCTCTGCGATCTTTTTCATGGTCTTTCGTTTAGCGGACAGTCCACCTGTCCCGTGGAGCCGGTGCACCATGCACGGTTCGCTCTTAACAACGCCAAACCGTTGCCCAGCTTACATCTCCCGCCACCGATCTCAGCAACGGCACCCTTTAACAAAGCATCGTCACCGTGTCCACCATGTCCACCTCACCACGGCCCCACGTGCTATTCAACCTTTCCCAAATACCGTTCAACCGGTTCAAGAAGCCGTGCGCCTCTTCCAAGAGACCAACAGCCCCGTCCCATGCGCCATCAGCCCCTTCCAATACACCAGCAGCGCCTTCCAACGAACCAACAGCCTGACAAAAGAGACTATCAGCCCTAACACGGAAACCTGCAGCATGACAAGAGATGCCATCACGCGCGCCGTATGCGTCAACAGCATCTTCCTATTCACCAACAGCACCTTTCTATGAGGTCATCGTGTGTTCATGTGCGCGTTCATAGGGCGTTTCAGCCTCTATGGTTCATCCTTCTGCCTGAACGCGGCTGCCGAACGCTGCTCTGTTGAAAGCCTTCGGCTTGTATTCGGTTTTCAGCCCCTCCCCCGCTCTATCCTTGCGGCCAAACCAACCGAGCCATGGCACACAAGAAGGCCGCAGTGAGCGGACAGCGCAAGAAGATCAAGAAGCAACCCAGCGCACCCGCTGGCCAAAGCAAAGCCAAGGCAACGCGCAGCCGCGCGAAGCGCAAAGCCGCTACCGCAAAGCGTTTGGCAGTGGCCGTAAAAGCCGCAGCACCGAAGAAAGCCGCAGCACCAAAGGCCAAGAAAGCCGCCAAGAAGGCTGCACCGAAAGCTGCCGCCAAGAAGGCTTGAGGCTTTATCGCAAGCGACTGCAAAGGACCCGGAGATCGGGTCCTTTTGCTTTTGCGGCAGCACATGAACGATCGCGGCATTTAGCTGCCGCATACTTTTCCACGCGATCCGCAGTTTCCATCACCATTGACCACTGATGACCACCGCAGCCCACCGCGTGCATGAGCTGAGCGCCTTGGTGCAGGGCAGCGACCTGAGCCTCGCCACGCGCAGGATCATGGACATCTGCGATGAGTATCCTGAGCTGCACGATCTGCGCCCCGCCGCCATGGCGCTGCGCGCGGAGTACAACGTGAGCCGCGATCTCGGCGCTGCGGAATTGTCCGGCTCCGTCGGAACGGCCTTCAGCGAACGGGCAGTGGCGATCGTGCAAACGATCGTGCAACGTGCGGGCACCTTGAGCGACCCCTTCCCCACTGGGGAAGGCCGGGATGGGGCCGTGGTGTTCGCAGCACAACAGCTCACCAAACGCTTCAGCTCACGCGGTCACCGTTTCCAAATGGGGCCGATCGATCTGGAGCTGCGCACCGGCGAGATCACCGGCTTGGTGGGCGAGAACGGCAACGGCAAGACCACCCTGCTGCGACAAGTCGCAGGGTTGCTGGACCACAACGAAGGCACCGCGCGCTATCCTCTGCTCGGCGATGACCCGTACTTGATCAAGCAAGGCATTGCGTGGATACCGCAACGCAGCGTGCGGTGGTACGGCACCTTGATGCAGAACCTTCGCTTCGTTGCCGCCGTGCACGGGATCAACGGCGCCGATAACGAGGACCGCGTCAACTACACGTTGCACCGGCTCGGGCTCACGCGTTTCCAGCATTTGCGCTGGAGCCAGTTGAGCAGCGGCTACAAGTTGCGTTTCGAACTGGCCAAGATGGTGGTGTGGCGTCCGCGCATTTTGGTGCTCGATGAGCCCATCGCCAACCTCGACCTGCAAGCGCAACAGCTCTTCCTACAGGACCTGAAGTTTCTGGCCGCATCGCACCGCAACCCGATCAGCGTGATCCTCAGCAGCCAGCAACTGCACGAGATCGAGGCCATCGCGGACAACATCATCTTCCTGAAGAACGGCAAGCCGATGTTCAGCGGGGCCGTGGCCAGCTTCGATCAGGACCGCGCGAGCAACGTGTTCGAGATCAAGGGCGAATTCGACCGCACGCGGTTGGTGCAGGCACTGGGCAGCGAACGCATCGTGCATCTCGACGATACCGGCTTGATCTTCCGGTTGACGACACCGCGCGAGATCACCGCCAAGCATGTGGTGAAAGCCATGGGCGCGGCCGATCTGGACGTGAGCTACTTCCGCGACATCAGCACCAGCACGCGCAAACTCTTCCACCAGGACACATGAACGCACTGCGCAAACTGATCCCGCAGGCGTTGCAGCGCTACGACCTGCATTTGCAGCAGAGCATGCCGCGGCTCTGGGCCACGCGCATCCATTACCACCTATGGTTCCTGCTGTTGCTCAACGCGCTGCTCTTCTGCTTCGGCATGTTGCTGCGCGTGGATCGCCGCAGCTTCCCCGATCCGGAGGAGTTCTTCGGCTGGATGATCGTTCCCGCGATCCTCTACTTCGCCTTCTGGATCTACAAGGTGGTGCTCTTCACCGTCGAGCGTCGCAACGGGTTGCGCCATCCCTTCGCTGAAGTGGGTGAGTTCCTCGTCCACATGGTGAGCATCGCGCTCATCTTCTCCTTGCCGTTCACCATCGGCCTCACGTTGGCGTGGCGCATCGATCGCATCGTGGGCGACGAGCAGTTCGTTGCGGAAGTGGATGCGCTGAACAAGGAGGCCTTCCTGTTCATTGATGGCAATGGTCGCGTATACGACGGATGGGAGCAGGAGTACAACTACAGCGAGGGTTATTCCTCCTCGTCGCACCAGTACTTCAGGGATCTGGCCGAATACAAGGACCGACGCAACAGCGATCCGGAGAAACCGAAGGCGCTGGACCAGATCTACTCCGAGTACGTCACCGCGTTCAATGAAGCCGCATTCGGTTCATCGGAAACGCTGGACCCGCACAAGGCGAACTACTACAAGCCCAAGATCGATTCCATACAGAACAACTTCCCGTTCTACTTCGTGGAGCACGGTCCGTTCACGCCGGGGGACCAGTACTACAATTTCGACATGTGGTCCGGGTCAGAGTACATCGAGACCCCTTTCCTCAACGACAGCTTGCTGGAAGTGCATTACGTGGCGTCGCTGGGGACACCGAACGAGATCGATCGCGACCGCATCGCCAATGCGCTGGCGATCGCCGACACCTATTACCGGGATACGAGCGGCTGCACGGTTGACAGCGTGATCGCGCAGTTCAAGGACCGTGTCCGCAGCACGTCCAGGATACATCGAGCGAACCGCCAACTGGAGGGCATCTGGGACGCGAAGACCCTGGACTACGAATTCGCTCATTTCTGGTTGATGTTCTACATAGTGGTGATCAGCAGCTTCTGCCTCGCCCTGCTCATCGGCATCTTCAAGAACATCTACTGGCAGCCCTTCCTCATCAGCATCGTGGTGTGCATCCTGGTGCCCATCCTCATCCTCTGCCTGTCGTACCTCTTCACCTACAACAGCGAGTATGGAGATGGCCCGAACCCCGGCAATATCATGTTGTACACGCATTACCTGATCGGCGTTCTGCTTGTTGTACTTGCGCCGTTCATCCTTTTGCTGAAAGCATACCGGACAAGTCTTGCGGTAACGACGATCATCGCGAACTGCATCGTGCCGTTCATCGCGGTGATCACGTTGCAGATCCTGCACTATGAGTTCGACATCTTCGGCGAGGATGCGCTGTACATGTATATCGAGCGCCTGCGCGCCATCAACCATTTGGACATACGGTTGCCCGCGCTGAATGCCGAGCTGGACCTCCTGCGCGAGAAGATCGCGACCATCACGCAGATCTTCCTGTGGGGTGGCATGGCCCTGTACCTCTTCGTGTTGCACGGCTTCTTCCGCACGCTGCTCGCGCGACTGGTGTCGATGCCGGAGCGGAAGTAGTCGTGGCCGTTGCGATCGTGGACAACGCACCACTATCCAACCCGCGCACCGCCGCTACTTTCGCCGATGTGACGAACTATTTGCAGGGCCTCAACGAGGCACAATACAATGCGGTGACCAATACCGACGGCCCCATGATGGTGATCGCGGGCGCGGGGTCCGGCAAGACGAAAGTGCTCACCGTGCGCATTGCGCATTTGATGGCATCGAAGGGCGTGGATCCGTTCCGCATCCTGGCGCTCACCTTCACCAACAAGGCGGCGAAGGAGATGAAGGAGCGCATCACGCACCTGCTCGCCGATGTGCCGGGCGTGGGCACTGAAGCGCGCAACTTGTGGATGGGCACCTTCCACAGCGTGTTCGCCCGCATCCTGCGCAGCGAAGCGGAGAAGCTGGGCTATCCGAGCAACTTCACCATCTACGACACCGACGACAGTCGCAGCCTGATCCGCAGCATCGTGAAGGAGATGCAGTTGGACGACAAGATCTACAAGGCGAGCCAAGTGCACGGCCGCATCAGCATCTGCAAGAACAACCTGATCGGGCCGTTGGAATACGCGAACGATGGCGAACTGGTGAACGCTGACAACAGCACCGGCCGTCCGCAGATGAGCGCGATCTACAAGGCATACGCCGAGCGTTGCTTCCGTGCAGGTGCCATGGATTTCGACGACCTGCTCTTCAATACCAATTTGCTCTTCCGCGACCATCCGGAGACGATGGTGAAGTACCAAGGGCGCTTCCAGTACATCCTCGTGGACGAGTACCAGGACACGAACCTGGTGCAGTACAACATCGTGAAGACGCTGGCTGCCCGCCACGAGAACCTCACCGTTGTCGGCGACGACAGCCAGAGCATCTACTCGTTCCGCGGCGCCAACATCCAGAACATCCTCAACTTCCGCAAGGACTATACGGACCACAAGGTCTTCAAGCTGGAGCAGAACTATCGCAGCACCGGCACCATCGTGGGCGCGGCCAACAGCGTCATCGACCATAACAAGGAGCAGATCAAGAAGACGATCTGGACGCAGAACGAGGTCGGCGAACCGATCCACGTGCACCGCGCACCGAGCGACAACGAGGAAGGCAGTTTCGTGGCGCACGACATCTTCGAGAACAAGATGCAGAAGCAGATGCCCAACCGCAGCTTCGCCATCCTGTACCGCACCAACGCACAGAGCCGCAGCATGGAGGAAGGGCTGCGCAAGCTCAATATCCCCTACCGCATTTTCGGCGGCCTCAGCTTTTACCAGCGTAAGGAGATCAAGGACCTCCTCGCCTATTTCCGCCTCACGTGCAACCCGCAGGATGAAGAAGCGCTCAAGCGCGTGATCAATTATCCGGCACGTGGCATCGGGCAGACCACCATTGAGAAATTGACGGTGCAGAGCAGCGAACTGAAAACGAGCATCTGGGATCTGCTCACGGCCTTTCCCGAACGCGGCGATACCACCATGCTGACCCAAGGTGCCGTCGGCATACATGGCGGCACGCGCAAGAGCCTCGGTGATTTCGTGACGATGATCCAGAGCTACCGCACGATGCTGGAAAGTCACAGCGCGTATGCACTGGCCGAACACATCGCGCGCACCAGCGGAATCTTGAAAGAGTTTTACACCGACCGCACACCGGAGGGCATCAGTCGCTACGAGAACATCCAGGAATTGCTGAACGGTATCAAGGAATTCAGCGACAATCCCGAAGCCGACGTACCGCGCACGTTGCCCGACTTCCTCATCGACGTTGCCCTGCTCACCGACGCCGACAAGAGCGACGACCCGAACGACAACGACCGCGTAAGCCTGATGACGATCCACAGCGCGAAGGGCTTGGAGTTCCCTTTCGTGTACGTGGTGGGGTTGGAGGAAGACCTCTTCCCGAACCAGATGAGCATGAACAGCCGACAGGAGCTGGAAGAAGAGCGACGCTTGTTCTATGTGGCCATCACACGGGCACGCACCCGGGCAACGCTCACCTACGCTGTGAGCCGCTACCGTTGGGGCAACCTCAGCGCTTGCGAACCGAGCCGCTTCATCGAGGAGATCGATGCGAAATACCTGAAGATGCCGAGCCTCGGCGAACGCACCTTCAGCACCGAACGCGCCGCACCGTGGGCGAGCAAGTCGAAGATCTTCGGGCGCAGCACTACTGCACCAGCGGAGCGTGAACCCGGTGAAGCACCACGACGTGTCGCGCCAAAACAATTCGTTGCCTCACCGAGCACACCCACGCCTGCGATGGTCGCCAAGCGCGGGCTGAAGCGCGTCGATGCGGACAAGACGCCTGCGGCCGAAGGCTTCACTACGGTGGAAGGATTGGAGGTGGGCGCGCAAGTGGAACACGAGCGCTTCGGCAAGGGCAAGGTGCTCAGCATCGAAGGCCGCCACCCCGATCTGAAAGCCACGATCTTCTTCCCGACTTCCGGGCAGAAACAACTGCTGCTGCGCTTCGCGAAGTTGAAGGTGGTGGTGGGGTAACGCGCAGGGATCACATGCACGCTGCGATGAGATACACCCTTTGCATCGGCCTTGCGCAACTCATCACGGGATCGCTGCTGGCACAAGCCAGTGCAAACGATACGATCCTCAGGGAGCTCCATGGCATGCTCGACAAGAAGGGGCATACCTACATCCAAGGGAACGGGTACGTGATCAAGGTCGAGTACCACGACTGGCCCGCGAGCCAGTCGGCGTATGCGAAGACCAAAAAGAAACAACAGCCTTCCGCAGCGGTCCTCGGGCAGGATGATCCAGGGTTACCAGTTCCGAACGTGATCTTCGAAGAGCGACCCGACTCCGGCCATCAAGTGCAGACAACCTACTGCATTCCGGACCGCAGCAAGGGCTATTGGTACATCGCGTTCGGTACGGTGAGTCCGGATGAGCGAGCGTTCGAGCGTGCACTTGTCCTCAACATCCACGAGCACTCCGGATACAAGGGCATGATGACCACGAGCGAAGCATTGGAGATCGACTTTTGCGGGCGCAAAATCCCTCTGGGACCTGCATGCCATTGGATGGGGCCGTACAACTGCCAGTGCTCCGATCTGGGCCAGATGAACTGGAGCATAAGCAACGACCCTGACCGGGCGGGCCGCTTGATCGATGCGCAACTGGACGCAACCAAATTGAAGAACAAGATCCTTCAGCGCGATTCCGTTGCTGTGGTTTTCGAGGGCGCCGAGGCAAAAGCGGTCCGCGTGATCTACAAAGTGCCGAAAGTGGTCAAGTTCCTTGGCCAGACCAGTGATCACCTCGTTGCCTACTACGTGGTGGCGCCCGTCCGCGATCGGTATGTGAGCTGCGTGCTGAGCCACTACGGCGACCCGGCAGCCGATCGTTCCCTGCCACCACTTCTTTCGGAGGTGATGGTTTTGAAGGAGTGAACTACTGGGCGGAACGACCGAACAACGGTCCGAACTCCACGCCGACATCAAGCCCGACCACCGCACGGTTCTCCCCAACGTAGACACGTTGTGTTGGATGATCCGGGACGGTCGCATACTCGTTGGATGGCGATGCATAAGCCACCATCACATGCGGCTCGAAGGTCAACCAAAGCCTTTCCGAAAGCCTGCGGGCATAGCGTATTCCGCACCTGAAACCGACACGCGCGGGTGCGTCAAGTCTTCCGGAACCTTCCTCCACCTCCGCCCTGAACTGGTCACGCCAGGTCCTTGTGGTGCTATGGGGAAAATGGCCCTCAACGCTGAACAGAGCAAGCACTTCGGATCGCCCCCACCTATCCATGGAAACAGCAAAGCCTATCGTTCCAATGTTCTCCCGGAAGGTGAGTTGTTCGAACGAAGACTCGTAATAGTGATCGAACCACTCGTAGGAGCGGTCCATGCTGCGCGACGCGTAGCGCCAACCAATCCAGGCGCTGGTTTTCTTTCCAAGCACATGCCGATACCGAAGTCCGATGGTCGGTTCAACTGAGGGCGACGAGATCTCGTACCGACCGTTGGTGTAGAACGAGTGTTCCAGTCCACCCGACACGGACAACCAACCATTCTGAGCACTGCCAGCGCAGCAGATCACCAAAGCGCAGATCGATGCAAGCAAGCGGAACATATTGGAAAGGTATGTGCTCTCAGCGTTGTAGCGCATACCCGAAGAGACCTCGCATCTTCGCCACAACATGTTCAGCGAACTGTTCACTCCGGAGCAACGTGGCCTTGTAACGGCTGCTGTCCTTCTGGCCATTGCGGCTGCTGTGCAGCAGTGGAAGTCGCGACCACGGCTCGCGATCCTGCTCCTCACACTGGCCGCTTTCCTGCTCCGCCTACTCGCCGCGTTCCTCGACCCCTTCCTCAACGACTGGGACGAGGTCTTCCACGCCGTAGTGGCGAAGAACATGATGACGGATCCGCTGACGCCGATGCTGTACAAGGAGACCGCCATGCCGCTGACGACGTCGTGGAGCCAACAACATTTCTGGCTGCACAAGCCGCCGTTCTTTCTCTGGCAGATCGCCCTTTCGCTGAAGCTCTTCGGGCTGCATGTGTGGGCGGTGCGTATACCCAGCGTGCTGTGGATGACCGCGTTGGTGCCGGTGATCTGGCGCTTGGGCACATTGCTCCGCGATGAGCGCACAGGCTTTGTGGCCGCCTTTCTTGCCGCGTTCGCCTTCCTGCCGCAAGAGCTTACGTCCGGAGCGCTCAACACCGATCACAACGATGCGGTGTTCATCGCCGTGGTTGCATGCAGTTGGTGGACATGGCTGGAGTTCGTGCGATCGCCACACTGGAAATGGGCCGCGCTCACCGGCCTGTTCGCGGCGTGTGCGGTGCTTACGAAGTGGTACATCGGCGCTTGTGTGTTCCTGCCGTGGGGCCTGTGGGTGCTGCAGGGAAGGTTCGCTTGGGAACGGCTCAAGGGGCTCCTGCTCGCAGCAAGCGTGATGCTGCTACCGGTCTTGGCTTGGGTGCTGCACATTACCAATTGGTTCCCCACCGAAGCCGCCTACGAATGGACGTTCAAGGCGCGCCACTTCGCCGATCCGATCGATGGCCACCGGGGAACGTGGACCTACCATTTCGACATCATCGGGAAGGTGATCCCACCACTGACGTTGTGGGTCCTGCTACCAGCACTGGCCTGGCTGTTCTGGCGCAGTGGTCGCATGGCGGAACGCATCTTCATTGCGTCGCTGGTCATTGCCATTCATGCATTCTTCATGGTCGCGCAAACGAAGATGTTGTGCTACACCATGGTGCTGTTCCCACTGTACATCATCGCCATAGGCCATGCGATCGTCTCTGGTGCGGAGCAACTTCCTTGGAAGACCGTTCGGGTGCCTGCAACCATGGCAGCATCAATTGTGCTCGCGTGCTTCATGTTCGGGTACGACAGAGTCAGTGCACGTCATTCGACCGAGGTCACGGAAAAGGGCGACCCGAAGTGGCGGCAGCAGAACATCGAGGTGATGGAAGACCTTCCGCAGTTGCAAAGCTTCGTCTCGCAGGAAGCGAAGGCCGTTCTGTTCAACATGCACCAGAACCACCACCTGCGGTTCATGTTCTCCACCGGCATTGAGACTTGGGCGTGGCCGCCATCGCCGGAGGATGTGGCGCGGCTGAATGCGAAGGGCTACACCGTATTCGTTCTTCAGGACGGTGCGGATCCGAGCACCATGCCGGTCAACACACGCATAGTCCCTGATAGCGTGTTCGCCATATCGAAGGAAGTGAGGCTTTGAAGCGTGGACGGGTCCGAACGTTTGAACGTGTGCCACAAAAAAAGAGTGCCGCATCATACGATGCGGCACTCCAACCATCAATTGCTGAACGCTCTTATCCTTTCTTCATCGGGCACATGCTCTTATCGAGCTTCAAGTAGATGCCCATTTGCATGCCCAGCGTGAAACGATCGCTGAGGTGGTTGTTCTGCTCAGGCAGGTTCAACAGCCCAGCGTAGTCCTGGTGGTCTAGCACCAGTTTGTAGCCGATCTCCGGCGATATGAAGAAGCCCATGTGCGCGCACATCGATTTCTTCATCATCAGTCCGGCACGCAGGCCGTAACCGGTCCGGTTGTCGAGGCGCACCATTTGAGCAGGCTCGTTGGTAGCGCTGGCCATGTATTGCACGTCCTTGCTGTAGGGCAACGACAGATCTGCACCGAGCAAGGCACTGAACTCACCACCGCATGTGCTCTTACACTCGCCCAGCTTGTAGATGCCCAGCACCTGGAACTGGAATGCACGGCGGCTCACGTCAGCATACAGGTTTTGCTCGCCGACCTTCCCGTAGTCCAAGCGTGTGTTGCGCCACTCGTGCTGTGCACCGAGGGCCATGGTGAAGTTGCCTTGGCTCTTAAAAGTGTAGCGCAAGCCCGCACCTAGTGAATAGTTGTGGATAGCGTCGCCGGCGTGTTCCATGTTCAGCGGCATGGGCACGGCCATGGAGCCGGTCTTGGCGATCTCCTGCGCGGTTGCAGGCACTGCAAGCAAGGAGCAACCGACGATGAGGGCGGAGAGCGTACGTTTCATGATCATGTTTTTTGGGCGGAACGAATGTAGGTACGGCAGAAGTTGAGCCGATGGATCACCGTTGGTACCGGATGCTGCAATTCGAAGACGCCTGACCGGTCGCCGCATCAATGCTCCACCCATATAGTCCTCCTCTGGTGCAATGAATCGAGCACTACGGCTTGGCATTGGTCTTCATGCACGAACATGTCGTTGCCATTGCACATCAGCGAAGCGCCTTCGGTGTACAGCTCGTCGGTACCGTTCTCCTCGCGGAAGTAGTACCAGGTAGCACCAAGGCCCTGGAACTCCTTCACCGAAAGTCCGTGGCAATCGCGGAACGGCTCCTTGCACCGCTTGATCCGGTCTTTCACCCAGCCGGGTATGTCGTTGGGATAGTCTTTGGTGCAGGAGCATGCAAAAAGAGCAACCAGTAAAACGCAACTGAGACGGCGGCCTAGTTCATACCGAAGGGGTAATACTCGCCTATGCATCGGCAGCAAAGTACCGGCGCATTCCCGGGAACAGTAGTAGTCGTATTCCCACGAGTACGAAGGGAACGACGAAAACGCTCTCGCTTGGCAAAACCACCGCCAACAAAACGCCAACCAACCCAAAGACGGACAACGCGATCGCCTGGAAGAAAAGTCCGGAGAGAACATCCTGTGGTGGTCGGGCCTTCTTGACATGCTGATAGACCATGAAGCCATAGATGAGCAATAAGGAAACACCGGTACAGAATATCGCATCCTCGTACACGCGCAACGGCACCAACAAACCACTACCATATGAGAGTTCATGCATTGCGTGCTCTCCCGTCACTTCGGAGGCCCAAGCGGCCATGATGATCTGGAAACCCAGAACTGGACCGCTGCCGATCAAAGCGTTCGCCGCGTTCCCAGTGCGGCGCTCGACCGGGTCCAACAACGAAATGACCACATACACAAGGAGCAGCAGCACTAGTTCCATCCATAGACTGAACAGCGCCATGAACAGCGATGCTCCGCCAAACAGGAAGTAGCCCGTCAAGCCCAAGTAGTGCAGAAAGATGAGCAGCCTGCGTACCACAGTTCTTCAGTGAATCGGCCACAAGGTGAAGAAGTGAAAGGGAATGGGTGGATCTTTGTCCGCATGTCCACCATTACATCTGAAATCGCGAGCGTCCGCATCATCAACAGAAGCCACCACCCAGTACCCGCCTATGCTACACCCCAAAGCGCCGGTATGGACCTGCGTGCCAACCTTGAAACGCCGATCGTTCTAGCATCCGGACAGCGTGCCCTGATCCCCACGGGCCTCTTTTTGGAACTTCCCGAAGGAACCGAAGCACAGGTGCGCCCAAGGAGCGGACTGGCGCTGAAGCATGGCGTAACGGTGCTCAATGCTCCGGGCACCATCGACGCCGACTACCGCGGGGAAGTGGGTGTACTGCTGATCAACCACGGCACGGAACCCTTCGAAGTGAAGAATGGGGAGCGTATTGCACAGTTGGTTGTTGCCAATTACACACGCGTCGTATTCGCTGAAGTTGATGACATTCGCGCCACCGAACGCGGGGCCGGAGGTTTCGGACACAGCGGCACGCGTTGAACCAGTGAAGCAGACAGAATGAAGATCATCGTCCCGATGGCGGGCATGGGTAAGCGGATGCGTCCGCACACCCATACTACCGCTAAGCCCCTGTTGCCCATTGCCGGCAAGCCCATTGTTCAACGTCTGGTGGAGGATCTGGCCGCAGTGGCCGGTGAACCCGTGGAGGAAGTGGCCTACATCGTTCACCCGTCGTTCGGGAAGAAAGTGGAGGATGAACTGCTCGCGATCGCGAAAGCCATCGGCTCCAAAGGCACAATCCACTATCAGAAAGAAGCCTTGGGTACCGCCCATGCGATCCTCTGCGCCCAGCCGGCATTGAACGGCCGTGTGATCGTGGCCTTCGCCGATACGCTCTTCCGCGCCCAACTGAAACTGGACAAGGACTGCGACGGGGTGATCTGGGTGAACAAAGTGGAAGACCCCAAGCCCTTCGGCGTGGTGAAGTTGGACGAGAAGGGCATCATCACGGAGTTCGTGGAGAAGCCACAAACGTTCGTGAGCGACTTGGCCATCATCGGCATCTACTACTTCGCCGATGGCGAGTACCTGCGCAAGGAAATGCAGTTCCTCATCGACAACGACATCCGTGACAAGGGCGAGTACCAGTTGACCAATGCCATGGAGAACATGAAGCGCAAAGGCGCGCGCTTCAAAGCCGGCAGCGTGGATGTATGGATGGACTGCGGCAACAAGAACGCCATGGTGGACACCAACACCAAGGTGCTCGGCTTCCTGAAAGGCACCAAGGATCTGGTGAGCGCGAAAGTGAAAGCCGAGAACAGCGTGATCATACACCCTTGCTTCATCGGCGATGACGTTACCATCACCAACAGCATCGTGGGACCGAACGTGAGCGTTGAAAAGGGCGCGACCATCACCGGTAGTGTGGTACGGAATTCGATCCTGCGGGGGGCCACGCGTGTACAGGATTGCGTGATGGACAACAGTATGATCGGCGAACGCGCTATTGTGACCGGTCGTGCGTTGGATATCAGCATGAGCGACGACAGCACGATCGGCTGACCTTTGTACCCATGATGCGACCGCCGTTGTTCCTGTCCTTGTCCTCGCCCGTGCTCGGACTTGCAGCGCTGATGTTGCTCTCAGCCTGCGGCGGAAGCAAGTCGACCACTAGCGTTCGCGGCGATCAACCCACCGAGATCACCGATAACGCACAGGCCACCACCAGCAAAGCGAAAGTCACCTCCGCCTTCATGGCCGCAACGCGTGCGCGCCTGATCGGCGACCTGCCCAACGCCGCGAAACTGTTCGAGGAGTGCTTGAAGATGGATCCGCAGAACGCTGCGGCCATGTTCGAACTGAGCAAGATCTACCACGGGGCGCAACAGTTCGATCGGGCGATGGAGTTGGCGAAAGGGGCCGTGGCCATCGACAAGGAGAACGTGTGGTACCAGTTCCTGCTGGCGGATCTGTTGCAGCAGAACAACCAACCGGAAGAGGCGGTGAAGATCTACCGCACCATTACACAGAAATGGCCTGAGAATTACGAGACCTGGTTCGACTTGGCGCATACGCTGGCCTTCTTGGGAAAGGTGGACGAAGCCCAGCAAGTTTTCCGCGACCTCGAAAAGCGGATCGGCAGCAGCGACGAACTCGTGATGGAGGAATACGGCATGCTTGCGCAGGCCGGTAAAACCGCCGAGGCCAAAACGCTGCTGGAGGATCAGATCGCCAAGGATCCCGACAACCCGCAGTACCACGGCATGCTCGGCGAACTGCTGGAGCAGATGGGTGATAATGAAGGCGCTGTTCTTCACTTCAATAAAGTACTGGAACTGGACCCGAGCAACAGCATGGCGCGCTTGGCGTTGGCGGAGCACTACACGTCATCGGGGAATTTCGAGAAAGCCTACGAGCAGCTTTCGCTGGTGTTCGGCGATGCCGATCTGGAGATCGACCCCAAAATGGGCGTTCTGCTGGGCTTCTATGAGAACACGCGCGCAACAGGCAGCGGCAACAGCGACCAGGAGACGATGCTGCGGAAGGCCTACGATCTGATCGATGTGCTACAGCGTACCCATCCTGAGAGCGGTAAACCGTATACGATCCGTGGCGATTTCTACATGCGCGATGGAAAGCTGCTCGAAGCACGCGACGAGTTCCGCAAGGCGGTGAACTATGAGCAGGACAAGTTCCCGATCTGGCAACAACTGGTGCAACTCGATTTCCAGTTGCGCGACTATCCCGGCACGCACGACGACGCCGCAAGAGCCATCGAGTTGTTCCCCACCGTGCCTTACTTCTTCCTGCTCAACGGTCTTGCGTTGAACAATTTGAAACGCAGCGATGAGGCGGTGGAAACCCTGATCGCCGGTCGCGACCTCGTAGTGGACGACAAGCCGACGCTCGCGCAATTCTGGAGCAGCATCGGCGAAGCACACAACGATGCGAAACGCTACCCGCAAAGCGATGAAGCCTTTGACCAAGCGCTGAAACTGCAACCCGACGACGCCAACGCGCTGAACAACTGGGCGTACTACCTGAGCGTGCGCAACGAGCAGCTTGACAAAGCCGAGCGCATGAGCAAGCGCAGCAACGAGCTGCAGCCCGGGCAAGCCAGCTACGAGGACACGTACGCTTGGATCCTTTACCAGATGGGCCGTTACGTTGATGCGCGCGTGTGGATCGAAAAAGCAATGGCCAATGGCGGCGCTGCCGATGGTGTGGTGGTCGAGCACTACGGCGACATCCTTTTCAAGTTGGGCGAACCCACCGCCGCGCTTGATCAATGGAAAAAGGCACAAGGCCTCAGCGGCGCCAGCGATGAACTCGGCCGAAAAGTGAGCGAGGGCCGTTTGCCTGAATAACTTCGGGCGTGTTGCGCGCGCTATCCATCATCCTCCTACTGTTCGTTGCGGCCTGTAAAACGCCGCTACGGATCGTCAACCGCGATTTGCCGCCACGTGGCGCTGATAAGTTGACCGAACAGGTGGCCGCCAACCTTCCTGAAATCCGGTGGTACACGGCCAAGGCCGATGTCTCAGTAAGTGTGGATACAGGGGCGACCGGGAATTCGGAACAAAATTTCAACGCACAGGTGCGCTCGGTGCGCGACAGCGCATTGTGGACGTCCATCACCGCGGTGTTGGGCATTGAAGCAGCGCGCGTGCTCCTGACCAACGATAGCTTGAAGATCCTGGACCGCCTGCACGACACCTACTTCATTGGCGACTCAGCGCAGGCAAGGGCGCGCTTCGGCCTACAGCCCAGCCTTGGCCTGTTGCAGCAAGCATTGCTCGGCATGCCTATCGGATTCGACCCCAAAGAAAAGTACAAGGCAGATCGCGACGACGGGCAGTACGTGCTCACGAGCAAGGAACGGCGGCGTTTCCGCCGCGCAGCGGAGGATATCACGGAAACACCGGACAGCGCGGCACGGCGGGATCGCGACATCAGCGAACGGCGCATGGAACGCACGCTGGAGAAGGCGGACGAACGGGGCGCCGTGGTGTACCGCTACTGGTTGGAACCCGACAGTTTCCGGGTAACCCGCGTGCAGATCACCGATCTGGCACGCGACCAGCAGGCCGATGTGCGTTATATGGAGCGTAGCACCGATGCCCACCACCTCCCTGTTGAGATCACCATCACCCTGGCCGAACCGGGCCGTACCGCGCGCGGTACACTTGCCCTCAGTAAGATCCAGGTCGGTGAACCCCCGAGTATTTCCTTCAAGGTCCCTGAGAAGTTCGGGCCTATGCAGTAGGCTGCTTCTGGTCCTGCTGCTGCTGATACCCCTTTTCTCTCTCGCCCAGAGCAAGAAGGACCTGGAGAAAAAACGCGATGGTCTGGACAAGCAGATCAAGACCACGACGGCGCTCATTGAGCAAGCGCGGAAGGAACAGCGACTGACGCAGGAACAACTGCAATTACTGGAGGCACAGATCGGCCAGCGCAACGAGTTGATCGCCACCATGCACGGTGAGCTGAGCAAGGTGGAAGAGCAGATCCGGGACGATGAAGCCGTGATCCGTTCGTTGGAACGTGACATGGTGGAATTGAAAGAGCGTTACGCACGAATGGTGCAGTTCGCCTACCGCAACCGCAATGCCTACGACCGGCTTTCGTACCTCTTTGCGGCCGAGAGCTTCACGCAGGCCTTCCGCCGCAGCCGCTACCTGAACCAGATCGCCGATCACCGCACCGATCAGGCGCGCCTCATCCTTGAAACCCAAACCTCGCTCACCACCAAGGTGGCCGCGTTGAAGGGTCAGAAACAGCAAAAGGCCGAGTTGCTCGGGGCCGAACTGAACGAGAAGAAGAAGCTCACGGCCGACAAGAGCGAACAGCAGAGCGCCCTAGCCGGATTGAAGAAGGAAGAAGGCAGGCTGAAGGAGCAGATGCGCAAACAGGAAAAGCAGCGCATCGACCTTGCCGAACGCATCAAGCGGATCATCGAAGACGAGATCCGCGGATCGAAACCAAAGGACAAGAACAGCTCGGTCAAGACCACCTACACTCTGACCCCGGAAGCCAAACTGATCGGTGCCGACTTCGAGAAGAACCGTGGCAAACTGCCATGGCCGGTGGAGAAGGGTGTGATCTGCAGCGGCTTCGGAAAGCAGCCACATCCCGTGTTGAAGGGTATCATCATCGAGAACAACGGTATCGACGTGTGCACGGAAAAAGGTGCGGCGGTGCGCGCCATCTTCAAGGGCGAGGTGAGCAGCATCATCGTGATACCCGGCGCGGGCAAAGCCGTGGTGGTGAACCATGGCGTGTACCGCACCGTTTACAGCAATCTGCGCGAGGCCAACGTGAACAAAGGCGACAAGTTGGAGACCAAAGGCAGTATTGGCACGGTGCTGACGGAGGACGGCCGCAGCGTGGCCCACATCGAGATCTGGAAGATCACCAGCGAAGGCTTGGTGAAGGTGGACCCGGCACCTTGGCTCTTCAAGTAAGCCAGCACCCGCACCGGACAAGTCAGCGGAGCCACACAACCGCAGCCCCGCCCTACCTTCACCGCCGCAATTCCGGCACTACCAACTACCGGAAGGAACACCACCATGGGAATCGGATTCAAGGAGATCCTCGTCATCGCGCTGATCGTTGTTATTCTCTTCGGCGCCAAGCGCATCCCCGAACTGATGAAAGGCTTGGGCCGCGGGATCAAGGATTTCAAGGACGCCAGCAAAGGCGAAGAACCTTCCAAGGAGACTTCCAAGGAAGAAGTGAAGTGAGCTTCAGCTGAGCGCCTCTGCCCCTCTCCATTGTGAGGGGGCGCCAGAGGCAACCCCTACCATGAGCATCGTTCATCCACGCACGCACGGCGAGGCGAAACAAGCCTTGGCCAATGGTGCGTCCGTTGCCGACATCGTGCAGGCATCGCTCGATGCAGCAACGCACAACGCCGGTCTCAACGCGTTCCGCGAGCTCTTCCCGGAAAGCGCTTTGCGCAAGGCCACCGAAGTGGATGCGAAACTGAAAGCCGGAACCGCTGGCCCATTGGCCGGTATGACAGTGAGCCTGAAGGACAACTTGTGCTACAAGGATCACAAGGCCGGAGCCTCATCGAAGATCCTCGAAGGTTTTGTCAGCCCATATAGCGCCACTGTTGTTGAACGGTTGCTCGCCGCCGATGCGGTGGTGATCGGCCGCACCAACTGCGACGAGTTCGCCATGGGCAGCAGCAACGAGAACAGCGCGTACGGCAGCGTGAACCATCCCCTGGATCATAAGAAAGTCCCGGGTGGAAGCAGTGGCGGTGCAGCCGTGAGCGTGGCCGCCAACATCTGTCATGTGGCCTTGGGCAGTGATACCGGTGGAAGCATCCGCCAACCGGCGGCGTTCACCGGAACGGTCGGCTTCAAACCAACGTACGGTCGGGTGAGCCGATATGGCTTGATCGCCTTCGCTTCATCGTTCGACCAGATCGGGCCGTTCGCACACAACGTGGATGATACCACAGCGATCTATCAGGCCATTGCCGGAGCGGATGAGCGCGATAGCACCAGCAGTCGCAAACCGCAGGAACCGATAGCGCTTGCACATCCCGGGAAACTGCGCATTGCCTATTACCGTGAAGGATTGGAACGCCCGGGCATGGACCCCGAAGTGGTGAAGCATCTGCAACAGACCATCGACCGGTTGAAAGCCGATGGCCACACCTTGGTGCCTGCGGAATTGCCGATGCTCGACCACTTGGTGCCGACCTACTACATCCTCGCCACGGCAGAAGCCAGCAGCAATCTGGCGCGCTTCGACGGCATCCGTTATGGCCACCGGAGCAAGGAAGCAGTTGGCATCGACGACACTTACAAGAAGAGCCGCACCGAAGGCTTCGGGCCGGAGGTGAAGCGCCGGATCCTTCTGGGCACGTTCGTCCTCAGTGCTGGCTACTACGACGCGTACTACGCGAAGGCCATGCGGGTGCGCAGGCTGATCCGCGACAACACGTTGAAGCTGTTCAGCGATGTGGATCTGGTGCTGATGCCCACCACGCCGATCACTGCATTCGACCAAGGTGCGCTGAGCAACGATCCCATCGCAATGTATCTGCAGGACATCTTCACGGTACAAGCGAACCTCGCGGGCACACCGGCCATCAGTTTGCCGACAGACATGCACAGCAACGGTCTTCCCATCGGCGTGCAACTGATGGCCAAGCCGTTCGATGAGGCGCTGCTGCTCGGCGCGGCAAGACACTTGTTCTGAATTGTGCGCCGCAGCCGCGTTTCCCGTACGAGCATGCAGCAAACGCACTCGGGCACTGGACACGCACGGGCAGTTTGCCGCAGGCCCCTAGTCCAGAATGATCCGCTCCCCGGCTGATCGCCCTCCATGGCCGACGATCACATCGTACGTACCAGGCCCGGCGGCGCTGAGCGTTACCGTGAAGGTGCCTGGCCGTAGTCGGTGCTTTGGCGTGAAAATGCGACCGCCTTGCTGGATGATCAAAAAGGCAGACTTGGGGACTTGGCCAGTGATCTCCAATCTCAAAACACCCTTTGCGACATCGGGGAACACTTTCGCTTTGAACCCCTTTTTCACCCTCCCCCGTTTGCCACCGCGAACCGTTATCTGTTCCGCCGGTCGATCGTATCGAACCACATCCGAGCTATCCACGGTCTGTAATTCATCCATTGTTGAACTAAAGCGCGGTTCGATGACCGCACCGGATCTCTCAACCACATCCTTCGCCGCAAGTTCGCGCCAGATCCGCACATGATCCACCACCATGTCGGTGATCGGCTCCATGGGATCCTCGGGACCTGGCCCGAACGGGCAGCCCTTGCACGTATTGGCCAAAGCATTCTGAAGAATGATCCGCTCCGGAACAAGCAGCGCACCTTCCCATTCAGCGCATTGCTCCCCGTTCAGGTACCAGCGTAGCGCATCCGGCCGCCACTCTCCCATGTAGTCATTGAAACCTTCCGCGAGATCGCCACTGGCGCGTTTCCAAAGGCCGAAGGCCTTCCAGTTCACCCCCAACCACAGGCCGAACTTCCCCAAGGGATTGCGGTAATCCACACATGCCCTGCCCGGGCAGTGTACATCCACATGGAATTGGTCGGTCTTCTCGCCCTTCGCCTCCAGGATATCGAACTCTTCGTTGGGCTGTCCGCCGAACAGCCAGAAGGACGGCCATGCGCCTTGCCCTTTCGGGAGCCGTATGCGCGCCTCAAAGAGACCGAATTGATAAGGCTCCCTGCTCACGAGCATGCCGCTCGTATACTTCCAAGTCCGCAGATTCGGGCCGCCATCACCCAAGCGCGCTGAATCTCCTTCGTACTCGATCCCGCGCGCGGTGACATCCTCCCTTCGCAACTGGATCCGCAGGGTTCCATCACCAAGCACGAAGTTCCGCCCATCGGTGTTGTACTCCTGCATGTGGGTACCGTGGTGGTTGCGTCGGCCATCACCGCTATTCGTCCACACTCGGCCATCCACCTCGCCGCCACTGAACTCATCGCCTCCGGCATAGACATAGCGCTCCAGCGTATCCTCCATGAACCACCACCACTGGCTGGGCGCTTGGGCGCGACAGGTCGTGGAAAGAGCAAGGATGATGAGCAGGTGGCCGAAGCGTTCCATGGTTCGATGACAACGGCCTGAAAGTAGTTGGGCAGCTCTTCCAACGGTCCTTCTACATTTGGCCTAGCATCCAACGGAGCATTTGCCCCGCACTTCCGCCAACCGGCGGATCCGCCTCCTTACCGTACCGATCCCGTCAGCATGTCACCGAAAGCGACCGAACAAGTTCTACCGTTCGACTACAACACCCAGCGCCCGCGCCTCATCATTCCCGAATACGGCCGCCACGTGCAGCGTATGGTGGAGCACTGCATGACGGTGGAGGACCGTGCCGAGCGCACGCGCTTGGCCAAAGCGATCATCCATGTGATCGGCTTCCTCAGTCCCCAGTTGCGCAACAATGAGGATGGCGACCGTACACTATGGGACCACCTCTACATCATGAGCGAATTCAAGCTCGATGTGGACGGACCGTTCCCGAAGCCTTCACCGGAGGAACTGGAGAGCAAACCTTCGCCGGTGCCTTATCCGAAGACGAAGATCAAGTACGGCCACTACGGCAAAATGGTGGAGCGTTTCATTGCGAAGTGCGATGAGATGGAAGCCGGACCCGTGAAGGACCACTTCACAACGGTGATCGCCAACATTATGAAGAAGCACTTCGTGGTGTGGAACCGCGATAGCATCAGCGATGTCACCATCATCAAGGACCTGCACGAGTTGAGCGGCGGAAAGCTGCGCTTGGCACCAGATGCCCAATTAGTGAGCGCACAGGACATCCAGCGCCTGCAGCAGAGCGGCCCCCGCAACGTGGAGCAGCCACAACGCCGAGGAGGTGGCGGAGGTGGCAAGAAGCGTTACCGCAACAAGCGGAAGAACCGGTACTGAATCTCGCACACAAGAGCAAGCACTTTTGCGCGTTTGCAAACGTTATTGGCGGCATGCGACCACAGGCACTGGTGCTTGTTCTACTCTCGCCCTGCGCGGTGATGGCGCAATGGTCTATCGGATTGCGTTCGGCAGCAATGGTGCATCGTCCGTGGGAGCAAATGCTTTTCGGTGGCGGCCTTAGCGTTGCTTACGAACTCACCGATAGAGTGCGGCTGATCGGCGATGTGGAAGGAACCTTGCCCCGCTCGAAGCGCTATCAGTACCTCTCGGGTCCGCGTGATCTACCAACCGGGGATACTACCTCGGCCATTCATGCGATCGTGGAAAGCAGATCATGTTTTGGATTTCGTGTTGGCGTTGATGGTATTCTTAGCCGAGACCCAGGAGACGCTCATTGGTCCGTAAGGGCTGTCCTTGGCTATGTATGGGATACCACGCGATGGAAAGACGACTATGTTCTCACATACTCTGGGGAAGTGGTCCACTCGGAGGGACGTGCTCAGGTGCAGTACTTGGAGCTTTGCGCAGGACCAGCTTTCAGCATTCCGACGCACCGCGGCATCGTCGGACTCGATCTCACCGGTTCGATCGCCTATCCGCTGGTTCGTAGCGAAGTAACCGGACCAGAACAGCTACACGTGAGGCTCATTGCGATCGGGGTTTCCTATCGATGGCGGGGAAAGTCAGCTAGTTGAATGTAGCTGTGCCCACAAAACCGATAACACTTCATCGTTCATAGCCCTTTTGTGGTGGACGGCGCAGACCTTCTGCTGCGTTGTTGTTTCGCGACCATGGGAAGTTTCAAGATCGAAGGCGGCCGCAGGCTGAAGGGTGAGGTGGTGCCACAGGGCGCCAAGAACGAAGCGTTGCAGATCCTTTGCGCGGTGCTGCTCACGGCGGAGCCGATGACGATCCACAACGTTCCGGACATCGTTGACGTGAACAAGCTGATCGACCTGTTGAAGGCAATGGGCGTGAGCGTTGAGAAGTTGGGAGTAGGCTCCTATCGCTTCATGGCGAAGTCGGTGAACCTCGAGTTCTTCCTGGATCCCGAATACAAGGCACTCGGCGGAAGCTTGCGTGGAAGTGTGATGGTGGCAGGTCCGGCGTTGGCCCGCTTCGGCCGCGGATATATACCCAGCCCCGGTGGCGATAAGATCGGTCGGCGGCGCATGGATACGCACTTCACGGGCTTCGAGCGGCTTGGTGCCGAGATCAAGTACGACGCGAAGGATGGTTTCTACCGCGCCGAAGGAAAGAACCTCAAGGGCGCTTACATGCTCCTGGACGAAGCTAGTGTTACCGGAACGGCCAACATTGTGATGGCCGCAGTGATGGCCGAAGGGCGAACAACGATCTTCAACGCAGCGTGCGAGCCCTACCTGCAACAGCTCTGCAACATGCTGGTGCGCATGGGCGCCAAGATCCAAGGCATCGGCAGCAACATGCTGCACATCGATGGTGTGAAAGAACTCGGCGGCACCGAACACCGCATGCTGCCGGATATGATCGAGATCGGCTCCTTCATCGGCCTGGCCGCCATGACACGCAGCGAGATCACGATCAAGGACACGGGCTATGACCACCTTGGAGTGATCCCGGAAGTGTTCAGGAAACTGGGCATCGCGGTGGTGCGCAATGGCGACGACATTTTCATTCCTGCGCAGGAGCACTACACCATCACCAAGTTCATCGATGGCAGCAACATGATCGTGGCCGATGCGCCCTGGCCGGGTTTTACGCCCGATCTCTTGAGCATTGTATTGGTCACCGCGGTGCAGGCGAAAGGCAGCGTGCTCATTCACCAGAAGATGTTCGAGAGCCGCCTGTTCTTCACCGACAAGCTGATCGAAATGGGCGCGCAGATCACTCTGTGCGATCCGCACCGTGCGCTGGTGATCGGCCATGATTTCCAGATGCCGCTGCGCGCGATCCGTATGACCAGCCCCGACATCCGTGCCGGTGTATCGCTGCTCATTGCCGCGCTCAGCGCGGAAGGCACCAGCACCATCGACAACATCGAACAGATCCGCCGTGGCTACCAGAACATCGAAGGGCGGTTGAACGCGCTTGGTGCGCGGATCACGGTCATGGACTGAGTCCGCTGCGATCGTATTCATGCAGTGCTACTTTCGCCCCCGACTCACAATGGGGTGTCCACCGAAAGGCGGACTGAGATCATACCCAATGAACCTGGGCGGGTAATGCCGCCAAGGGAACAGGGATCGTAACAAACGATCGCCGCAGTGCACGGACCCCTGTGCGCTCGGGGGGAGGCAGAAGAAGAGCACATGATGAAGTTCGTTTGGATGGCCGTGGCCATCTGTTGCGCAGCAAACGCTTTTGCGCAAGGATCGATCTCAGGGACCGCGCGCGGCTCTGATGGTGAATTGCTCACTGGAGTGGTTGCCTCATCAGGGCCATTGACCAGCATTACCGACAACGGCGGATCCTTCACCCTCGGGCCGTTGAGGAGCGGTCCTCAGCATTTGCATGTTGCCTACTTCGGTCTCGTTCCATTCGACACGACTGTGGTTGTTCCTTCCTCAGGGAGCATTGATGTGCGCATTCGGCTATCTCCACTCTCCTATTTGTTGCCGCAGGCCGAAGTGCGCGCCTTGCGCGCCGGCGATCGAGCGCCGTTCGCGAAGAGCAGCGTTGATCGCGATCGACTACAGGAAACGAACACCGGGGTTGACCTTCCGCTGCTGCTGGACCATTTGCCCAGCGTTGTCACCACGACGGATGCCGGCACTGGCTTCGGCTATACAGGCTTGCGCATCCGTGGTAGCGATGCGACACGCATCAACGTGACGGTGAACGGTGTGCCGATCAACGATGCCGAAAGCCAAGGCATGTATTGGGTGGACATGCCCGACCTCGCCACCAGTACGCAGGATATCGAAGTGCAGCGTGGTGTAGGCAGCAGTACGAACGGTGCAGGGGCATTTGGCGCAAGCGTGAACCTCAGAACCACAACGGTGAGCGATTCCGCGTTCGGTGAATTGAGCGCGTTCGGCGGCTCGTACAACGCGCAGCGGTATGCGGCCCGTTTCGGCACCGGTGTGGCACGCGGCTTCAGCTTGGATGGGCGCTTGAGCACCATACACAGTGATGGCTACATCGACCGCGCATCCGCTGATCTCAGCAGCTATTTCGTGCAAGGGGCTTGGCTGGGCAAGTCGCGATCATTGCGGTTCATCACCTTCGGCGGAAAGGAAGTTACCTACCAGGCATGGGGCGGCGTGCCGCGTGAAGTGATTGACACGAACCGCACGTACAATCCATACACCTACGACAACGAGGTGGACGATTACAAGCAGACCTACTACCAGTTGCTCTTTGACCAGAAGGTGGGCACCAGCGGCACCTTCAACCTTACGCTCTTCCGTACGCTCGGCGAGGGGTACTACGAGCAGTACAGAGAGGACGATGATCTGGCCGACTACGGGATCGCACCGGTGATCATCGGGATCGATACGATCACCACAAGCGACATTATCCGCCGCCGCTGGCTGGACAACGTGATCAGCGGTGTGAATGCCAGCTTCGAACAACAGTTCCACCATGTGCGCGCAGTGCTCGGCGGCAGCTACAGCCAATACAGTGGCGACCACTTCGGCGAAGTGATCTGGGCGCGCTACGCAGGCGACAGCGATATCCGTGAGCGCTACTACTTCAACGACGCATCCAAGACCGACATGAACGCTTTCCTGAAGTTGAACTGGATGTTGCACCCAAGGTTCGAGGTGTATGCCGATGCACAAGTGCGCAGCGTATCGCACGACTTTCTCGGCTTCGACAATGAACTGCGGAACGTGACGCAGCAAGCAGCCTTCACTTTTTTCAATCCAAAAGCGGGCGTGGTCGCACACGTGCGCAAGAACGACCGGCTGTACGCCTCCTTCGCTGTTGCCAACCGCGAGCCCAACCGCGACGACCTGACCGAGACCAGTCCGGAGAGCCGCCCGGAACCGGAACAGTTGCAGGACATTGAAGTCGGCTATGATCTGCGCAACACGCGCTGGTCGGCAAGCATCAATGGCTACTACATGAACTACAAGGATCAGCTGGTGCTCACAGGTGAGTTGAATGATGTGGGCGCGGCCCTGCGAACCAATGTTGCCAACAGCTACCGCGCAGGCGTTGAACTCCAATTCACCGCGCGCTTGCATCCGCGTTGGTCAATCAGCGCGAACGCAACCCTGAACCGAAATCGGATCAATGATCACGTGGAATACGTTGACGACTGGGACAACGGCGGGCAAGTGCGCGTGGAACATGCCGGAACCGACATCGCCTTCTCACCCAGCGTGATCGCCGGCGGCGAACTCACCGCTATCGTGTGGAACTCACCGCGCTTCGGCAATGCGAGCATCTCGTGGGCGAGCAAGTACGTAGGCAAGCAATTCCTCGACAACACAAGCAGCGATGATCGGGCCATCGATGCCTATCTCGTGAACGATGTCCGCGCCAACCTCTCGTTCACGGGCATCAAGGGCTTGGATGAAGTCGTGATCCATTTGAGCGCACGCAACCTCTTCAGCGAAGAGTACGAGAGCAACGGCTGGGTGTATTCGTATTTCTCTGAAACGCGTCGGCAGGAAATGGTGGGGCTCTTCCCGCAGGCACCGCTGAATTTCCTTGGCGGGGTTACGGTACGGTTCTGACAAGTCCCAGAGATCCGGTAACGAAAGTTCTATTGCTCCATTGCTATCGGATCGCTCTACTTTGGTGCGACCCAACCGTATCCCCATGCGCTACCTGACCGCCTCCACTGCCGCGCTGCTCACGTTCTTCGCCAGCGCACAGACCATCTACGATGCACGCATTGACGAATACCGTGGTTTGAAGTACGCCTGCGATGGCAGTGTGACGCCCGTGCTGCGCATACAGAACGTAGGCTCGGCCACCATGAGCACATGCGTGGTGGAGACCTGGAAGAACGGCGTGGTCGACAACACCTTCAACTGGATCCTGGGCGTGCCCGCATCAACCGGCGAATTCCGGCAGCCATCCTTCCCTCCCATTGCTGTGGTTCCCGGCGACGAGATCGAGCTGCGCATCATCAGTGTGAACACGAATCCGGATGAGGATGCACTCGATAACATCCACAGCGAGATCATTGAGGCCGAGCCTACGCCCGGTGCTTCGTTCACTATGAACGTGGAAGTGAAGACCGATGACAACCCTGGCGAAACCACTTGGGCGGTGCGCAACGACTTGGGCGCAGTGGTAGCGCAGGGCGGACCGTACAGTGAGCCGAACGGTACGGAGCAAGCGACCATTGGTTTGTCATCTTCTGATTGCTTCACCTTCGAAGTGCTGGACAGCGGAGGCGACGGCATGAGCGCTGGCGTGCGCAGCCCCGGCTATGTGCGGGTGAGCAGCCTTGGCAATGCGCTGATAGAGATTGATGGTGGTGATTTTACCGATCGGGCTGATGAAGGATTGCGATCGGGCAGTGATGCTTGCGCACTGACCCAGTTGACGACTTCAGATGCACCGGAGATCTCCTGCGGCGCTGATGTTTGGATCGGTGGCGGCAGTACCATCTATGCCACTACGGTGCCCACCGCGAACAAGTACCAATGGCGTTTCACGCGTGGCTCCTACGCGCGCACCATCGCGAAGTCCACCAATGCGTTGCCGATTACGCAATGGGCCACCCTACCGCTGAAGGCCGGCCGCACCTACAACGTTGAAGTGCGATGCAGCTATGACAACGGTGCGACGTGGTGCCCATTCGGACCGATATGTGACATCCGGACGCGTTCGGGTGTGCAGCAGAATGTGCGTTCGCTCGAGGATGAAGAGGGGGTAGTGGCGCAAAACGAATTGGTGGTCTACCCGGTTCCTTCCGACGGCTCAGTTTTCCAGCTGCTCTTCGACGCTATCGAGGGCACAGAAGGACAGGCTCTGCTTTCAGTGATCGACATGGCGGGGCGTGAAGTCGCCACCGATGCGTTCGCGGTCACAGAGGGTGAAGTGCGCCACGAAGTGCGGCTCGCGAATACGCTCACGACCGGTATGTACCTAGTGCGCTTGAACGTCGACGGCGCAATGGTGCACAGTCGATTGGTGGTGCGTTGATCGCGTAACGCTCAGGCGCGCGACACGAAGTACATCTCCATATCGCCTTTGTTCTTGGCACCCACCATGCCACGGGGTTCGAAACGGAAACCAGCGAACTCCATCACTTGTGCATAGGTGGTCGCTGAGATATTGATGCGCCCAACCTCACCGCTGCTCTCCATCCGCGCTGCCGTGTTCACGGTATCGCCCCAGATATCGTAAGCGAATTTCTTCACGCCGACAATGCCCGCTATTACCGGACCGGAGTGGATCCCAACGCGCATCTCGAACGCGGGCAGCCCGGCACTGAGCCGATCGGTGCGACGACGTTGAATGAACTCCTGCATCTCCAATGCAGCGAACACCATGTCCTTTGCCGATGAGGCATTCGGATCGGGCAATCCCGCAGCGGCCATGTATGCATCGCCGATCGTTTTGATCTTCTCGATGCGGTGGTGCTCCACGATCGCATCGAGGCCTTTGAAGCAGTGATCGATCTCTGCGACCAGGTCAGCGGCGCTGAGTTGCTCGGCCAACTGGGTGAAGCCCTTGAAGTCTGTAAAGAGAACGGTCGCGTTCGCGAACGCTCGGGCCTCTGCCGAGCCTTTCGCCTTCAATTCAGCCGCGACTTCTTTCGGCAGGATGTTGTGCAGCAGATCATCGCTGCGGTCCTTCTCCTTCTGTATGAGCGCGCGCGAACGACGGATGTAGCGCAACCGGCCGAACAAGCCACCGGCGAGCAGCAGCACACCCAACGCGGAGAACAGGATCCAGTTGCGCTGCTCCTTTCCGCGTGATAGCTCCTGCTGGTAAGAAAGGTCTTTGGCGAACTGCTCGCGGGCCTGCACCAAGCTGTCGGCGATCTGCTGCTGTTGGAATGCATGTTGGAGTTCCAGCCGCATCACCTCCTTGTTGTTGTTCATGTTCTCCAGCGAGTCGCTGATGGACACGAACGCCTTCTGTGCGCGGAAGGCGCTGGCCAGGTCACCCGATGCTTCGAACGCCAGCATCAAACACTCGCTGCACTCCTTCTGCTGTTGCAGCAGATCGGATGTCTTGGCAATGGACAAGCCCTCGTTGCAAGCCGCGATCGCTTCACGCATGCGGCCTTGGTCGCGTAACAGCTCGCCCGTGTAGTAGTGCGTGCGCGCCAATTGTCGCTTGCTACCGAGCACCGTGAAAATGGCGCGCGCTGAATCAAGGCTTGCGTGCGCTTCCAGCGGCCGTCCCATCTGACTGTATGCGCGGCCGAGATTGTTGTATGCCATTCCCGTTTCCAATCGACGTCCAAGTGTGCGGTAGAGGTCAAGGCTCTGGAGGAATTCCTCCACTGCTTTGGTGCGCTCGCCCATTTCCAGGTGTGTAGCGCCAAGGTTCTGCGTGGCTTGTGCTTTTCCTTTTTGGTCGTTCAGCTCCGCGTACAGATCGCGACTGCGCTCATAATTATCCAGCGCCTTGCCCCATTCATCCTGCTCGGTGTACAGGTTGCCGATGGTGTTGTAGGTATCAGCCAGCCCGGTCTTGTTGCCAAGCTGTTCGTTGATCACCAAAGCCTTCTGGCACATGGCCAGCGCCTGCGGCAGGTCGCCGGTGTTCTTGTGCACGTTGCTCATGTTGCGGTACGCATTAGCAACACGTTTCGGGTCATCCAGCTCTTGGGCAACGGCCAAGCACTGTTCCAAGTATTCGAGCGAAGCCTTGTAATCGCTCTTCATGCTGCTGCCCACGGCCATGGTGGTGTACGCCTCGTATCGGGCCCGACCATCCTTCACCTTCAATGCAAATGCCAGCTGCGCATCGGCCAACTTCATACCGCTGTCCGGTTTCTCGAAGACCGTCTTCCAAGCCAGCGTTTGGATGGCCTGCAGCCGGGAACTATCGGGAAGCGTGGTGTTGTTCCATGCCTTCCACAGCGAGTCGCCCTGGGCCACCAGCGTATTCGCCACGAGCGTGAACAACAGCGGGAACAACTGGCGCTTACACACCGGGGGAAGGTAGTTGGTGGACATGCGCAAGCAGCGCAACATGATGGTGGCTCGTCTGACCGCTACAAAGGAGCCTAATTTTCGAACCCATGGGAACACAGCTACGCAATGCCATTGCCTTCACGTCCCTGTTCGCTTCACTACCCGGGGTAGCACAGTTCAACGCGCTGCCTGATTCCAACGCGACGTGGATGACCTCGTTTTGGATAGGGCCGGGGTATCCGTATGAGGGCTATTTCCATGAGTATGATCCGATCGACACCGATACCATCATTGGTGGTGAAGTGTACAGGCGCCTATTGTTGACCGACAATTTCGGCGGGTCATATTATGCAGGAGCACTTCGCGACAACGAGTTAGGGCAGGTTTATTACTGCGCACCTAGCGACACCCCGAAACTGCTGTACGACTTCGACGTGCTGCCCGGCGACACGGTGCAGGATGTAATGGGCATCTGGGTGGATGATATCGGTGTGTACTCCGTTGATACGATCACGGTGAACGGGACGCTACGCAAACGCATTGGCATCGAGTGTCTGAGTTCGCCGGGTTTCGCGTCAGGATATTGGATACAAGGTATCGGGGGTACAGGCGGCTTGCTCCTTACCAACGCCTGCGCGAGCGTTTCCGGCAGTGGAACACTGGTCTGCATGACAGAGAACAATACGATCCAATACGGTGACGACGTGGGCAGCGTTGGCGCTTGCGATATCTATTTGGAGGTGGCCGAAGAACAAGTGATCCCAACTGTCTCCCTTCGACCGAACCCTTCGCAAGGCCAGTTTCAGATCGGCGTCGAAGAGGAAGAGATCCTTCAGTGCACGGTGTTCGATCCACAGGGACGCTCGGTGCTGCGGGCCCGGGATAACCACATTGACCTGAGCGGCCATGCGCCCGGTGTGTACACGGTAGTGGTGCAGACCGACCATGGTATGCTCCACGCTCCGTTGGTTCTGGAGCGCTAGCGCAGCCTACCCGTGTACCGCCTCGCTCAGGGCGAATACGGTCTCGGGGTCTTCTTCCACCGCAGTACCGACAACGATCACATCGGCGCCGGCATCACAGAGCAGGCGTGCGGCAACCGCATCGCGGATACCACCCCCAACTATGATGGGGCAGGAAACGCTGGCGCGCACCGCAGCGATCATCTCGGCGCTCACGGTCTTCTTCGCACCGCTGCCCGTATCCATATACATGGTACGCATACCCAGCAGTTCGCCCGCCAGAGCCGTACACGCCGCAATGCCGGGTTTGTCGTGCGGGATGGGTGAGGTCTGACTGACGTAGTGCGCGGTGGTGGCACGACCGCCATCCACCAGCATGTAGCCTGTAGGGATAGCTTCAATACCCAAGGCCTTCACGCGCGGCGCGGCCGTAACATGGTGGCCGATGAGCAACTCCGGGTTGCGCCCACTGATCAGGCTGAGGAACAGAACCGCGTCGGCATGGGCGCTCAACTGGGCGGGACTGCCAGGAAAGAGCACCACGGGCCGGTCACTGAGTTTCTTCACACGCTTCACGCAGGTGTCGAAGGCGTCGGTCATCAGCAGGCTGCCGCCCACGAAGATGAGATCGGCCTTGGCCATGCACGCGCTCTGGATGGTACGCTCCAACCGCACATCGTCCTGCGCATGGTCGGGGTCGATCAGCACCGCTAGAAGCTTGCGCCCCTCGGCCTTCGACTTGTCAAGCAATGGCAGCACGGTGCTCATGTCGCGAACATACCATTCCGCATCCCCGAGCCCCCTTCATGCGGTAAGAAAATCCAACGGAAGCGGCTACTTTCGCGCCCCCGTTGCGTCCATGCACGGAACACCGACGATAGCCATGACAACCAAGACCGCTGAACAGTTGAAGTACAAAGTGAAAGACCTCACCCAAGCTGATTGGGGCCGTAAGGAGATCGAATTGGCCGAGGCTGAGATGCCCGGATTGATGGCCCTGCGTGAACAGTACGGCAAGCAGAAGCCGTTGAAAGGTGCCCGCATTGCTGGCTGCCTGCACATGACGATCCAGACCGCAGTGTTGATCGAGACCTTGAAGGAACTCGGTGCGGAAGTGAGTTGGAGCAGTTGCAACATCTTCAGCACCCAGGACCACGCAGCCGCTGCCATTGCGAAAGCGGGCATTCCGGTATTCGCATGGAAGGGCATGAACAATGAAGAGTTCGATTGGTGCATCGAGCAGACCTTGTTCGCGTTCGAAGGCGGCAAGCCCTTGAACATGATCCTGGACGATGGTGGTGACCTCACCAATATGGTGTTCGATAAGTTCCCAGAGCTTGTTGCAGGCATCAAGGGCCTGAGCGAGGAAACCACCACCGGCGTGCACCGCCTGATGGACCGTGAGAAGAACGGCACATTGGTGATGCCCGCCATCAATGTGAACGATAGCGTTACCAAGAGCAAGTTCGACAACAAGTACGGCTGCAAGGAGAGCGCTGTGGATGCGATCCGCCGCGCCACCGACATCATGATGGCCGGTAAGGTGGCCGTGGTCGCCGGTTACGGCGATGTAGGCAAAGGCACCGCAGCTTCGCTGAAAGGTGCTGGCGCTCGCGTGATCGTTACCGAGATCGATCCGATCTGCGCGTTGCAAGCCGCAATGGACGGCTTCGAAGTGAAAGCGATGGCCAATGCTGCACCGCGTGCGGACATCATCATCACCACCACCGGCAACTGCGACATCATCCGCGCGGAGCATTTCCAAGCGATGAAGGACAAGACCATCGTGTGCAACATCGGCCACTTCGACAACGAGATCGACATGGCTTGGCTGAACAGCAACCACGGGAAGAGCAAAGTGGAGATCAAGCCACAGGTGGACAAATACACCATCAACGGCAAAGACATCCTCATTCTTGCCGAAGGCCGCTTGGTGAACTTGGGTTGCGCCACGGGCCACCCCAGCTTCGTGATGAGCAACAGCTTCACGAACCAAACGCTCGCTCAACTGGAGCTTTGGCAGAACACCGACAAGTACGAGAACAAGGTTTACGTGCTGCCCAAACACCTCGACGAGATGGTGGCCAAACTGCACCTCGCCAAGATCGGGGTGGAACTGGAGGAACTGAACGACAAACAGGCCAACTACATCGGTGTTGCCAAGAACGGACCGTTCAAGAGCGACGCTTACCGCTACTGATCAATTTCAACACCAAAAGAAAGGCCCACCGATGCTGGGCCTTTCTCTTTTCAAGACAGTCTGTATCAATTGTAGATCCGCAGCGTCGTTCCGTTGAACGTTGTGTTGTACAACTGTAGGCCGAGCGCCGCCGGACCCTGGGTGACACTTCCATCGATGATCAAGAAGCCCGAGCCACAGCATGTGGTATCGCGCGCAGTCACTTGAGTATCGTCAACATGCACTTGGCAGTCGTTCTCGGGTTGATAAGTGCAGTGACGGTCCATGGCAGCGAACTCATCCATGGTCTTACGGTAAACAATGATCCCGCGACTTCCGCCGGTGATGTAGATCCAGCCACCCGGCACTTGAAGGTCCACATAAGCCGGGTTGTTCACATTGAACTGTATATCCACCTGCGTGTATGGAACACCGCCTCGCTCCTCCTTCTTACACGAAGGTGAAATGAGGATGACGACCGCTAAGGCGATCAATAAAATGGTCGACGGACGTATGAACATGCTGACGTAGAACGTTGAGGGGCTAAAGTAGGTATGCATGGCCCCGGACGACCTTAACCTTGTGCCCATGAAACGCCGCATTCTCCGGTTCCTGCTCCTCGCTTTCTTGGCAAGCGCCTTACCAGTGGTCATGCATGCGCAAGAGGGCATTGGCAAAAAAGAGGCGGAACGCATGCAGGCCAAGAAGGAGAAAGAGGACAAGAAGGCAGCCAAGGTCAAGGAGAAAGAGGATCGCAAACGCCACTTGGGCATACAGGACAAGGCCACGCGCAAACGGATCAAGCAGAACACCAAGCGCGCCAACAAACACGGCACCAACACGCACCGGGACCCGTTCTTCGTGCGCTTGTTCGGAAGGCGGCATTGATCGGACGTGTATACCGGACCTTGATGTTCGCGGCGCACTTGTGACGGACCCCGCAAGAGTTGCCGATATATTTCGCCATCATGATGTGTATGATGAGCGGCAAAACCGTCGTGCGGCCGGGGTGCGGATCCCGAGCAACCTCCGGAAACCAGCCACTGGCGCGGGTTTCAGAAGATTTGCTCATATCGGGATCTTTCTATCTTTACCGCCCCTCGTTGCAACCCTTCACTGATCGTAAAATCTCAAGTTGATGGTGAGAAGGCTACTCTCCCTGACTGCCCTTTGCATTCTTTCGGCCACCGCCTTCGCCCAAGTGGGGGCGGGTAGCCTCAAGGGCACAATAACCGATGCGAAGTCGGGTGAACCACTGCCGTTCGTGAACGTGCTGGTGGAGAACAAAGGCACACAAGTAGCAGGCGGCGCCACCGATTTCGATGGCGTGTACCTGATAAAGCCCATTGAACCGGGCACCTATGATGTGAGCTTCAACTATGTAGGCTATCAGCCGGTGAAGCAGACCGGGGTGGTGATCAATGGTAACAAGATCACCTTCTTGGACATCAAAATGGAGAGCGGCCTTGAACTGAAAGAGTTCAAGGTGGTGAAGTATCAAGTGCCGCTGATCGAGCGCGATGGTGGCGCGAGCGGCGGAACCGTTACCCGTGACCAGATCAGCAAAATGCCCGGCCGTACGGCGAACAGCATTGCATCCACAGTGGCGGGGGCAAGCACAGCCGGAACAGGTGGGGGTATTAGTATCCGTGGTGCACGCACGGAGAACACCTATTACTATATAGATGGTGTTAAAGTGCCCGCTGGTGCAGGAACAGGTCTGCCCAAGAGCGCTATTGAAGAGGTACAAGTGATCACCGGTGGTGTTCCAGCCAACTACGGTGACGTTACGGGGGGTGTGATCAGTATCACCACCCGGGGTCCCAGTCGCACGTTTTTCGGTGGTCTGGAGTACTTGACGTCCGGCTGGAAAGTCGGGGAGGATATCACGGATATCGTTGGTTTGGATGCATATGCCTTCAACCAAGTGGAGGGCAGCATAAGCGGGCCGGTGTTCTTCAAGAAGGACAGTGTGGGCAACAAGACCAAGCCGCTCTTGGGCTTCTTCCTGAGCGGCCAGTACACGAATGTGGTCGATGAGGGTCCGCAATACATCCACGATCCCAGGGTCAAAAAAGAAGTGCGTGATCGACTCCTGGCTGAGCCGCTGACCGTGCGCGATGTGGCCGGGCAACCGACCGCGTTCTACAACGCGAACGACCTTACCAGTGCCGATATGGAAGAATTGCGCACGCGCCAGAACGCGGGCCGCACCAGTTATTTGGCAACCGCCAAAGTTGATATTACCACCACCCCGACCGTTAACCTCACCGTGGGTGGTTCGTTCGAATACAGCAAGCAGCAGGACTACAGTCGGAATAACAGCCTGTTGAACGCGGAGAACAACAACCGCTCACGGGATCTTACGTGGCGCGGTTTCGTCCGCTTCACCCAGCGTTTCAACCAACGACAAGAGGACGAGGTCGAAGGTTCAACCGCCAAGAAGGGTGGCATCAAGAACGCGTTCTACAGCGTGCAGATCGACTACTCTCGCTTCGACAGCCGGGATGAAGATCCGGTGCACGGTGATCGCTTGTTCGATTACGGCCACCTCGGCAAATTCGAGACGTATCGCATGAACAACTACACGTTCAATGCTGAGCAGGAGGCATTCGTGCAGGACGGCTGGCGAGACACGTTGGTCACCTTCGAAGCAAGCGACCTCAACCCCGACGTTGCGGCTGTCACCTCGCAGTATTTCAACCTCTTCGAGCAGCAGCCCTTCAACATTTTCGACCCTACAGCGGACGACGGACCATATACCAATTTCGATGCTATTCAGAGCGGACAGGGAATCTTGAACGGTGGCGGGCCCGATCGTGTCTACGCGCTCTACAACAACATCGGCAGCCTTGCCAACACCTACCGCAAGCGCCAAACCGACCAGCTGCGTCTTTCGGCCACAGGCAGTGCTGATATCGGTCAGCATGCCGTGAGCGTTGGTATCGAATACGAGCAAGTAACCTCCCGCGATTACAACTTGGCCCCCGTTGGTCTTTGGGGTCTTGC
>CADECG010000020.1:24444-36333 GCA_902825795.1 uncultured Bacteroidota bacterium | reverse complement strand
AAGTAGTCCATGTAGAAGTTGTAGTAGTAGATCGACCCGGTATCATACGGCGCGTATGTCTGATCCTGAGAGAGGCCGATATCGCCATCACCATCGGTGAAGGTGATCGCGAGACTGGCAGAATCAGGGAACTGGCCGAAGCTCTTGAAGGCGATGGCCGGCTCGGGCGGGAATTCCTCGGTCTTCAAGCAGCCGGTGAACAGCACAAGCAACAGGGCCATGCCTCCGGCTACTTTCGTCCACCTGTTCAACTGCTTCATAGTGCGCACGAATTTAGGTGCCTTCCCGACCGGTAGTGCATGAGTGCATCCATTGATCCCGCATTGCTCCACCGGCCCTTCGCCATCGATGGGTCCGAAGCCTTCAACGCGCTGGCCTTGGAGTTATTCCACCTGCATGCCGCACAGAACCCTGTTTATCGGGGATTCCTTTCCGGATCGGGCCAGCGCGCGGTGGAAGTCGGGCATTGGATGGACATCCCTTGCCTTCCCATCGGGTTATTCAAGTCCCGGACAGTGCTCGTAGAGGACCTGCGTGCCGAGGTAGTCTTCACCAGCAGCGGTACCACGGGTACGACCACGAGCAGCCATCATGTGCCGTGGCTTTCCCTCTATGATCGATCGTTCACCGAGGGCTTTCGGCGCGTGTTCGGAGATATACGCGAGTGGCGCATCCTCGCACTTCTTCCTTCCTACTTGGAGCGCGGTGGCAGCTCATTGGTGTACATGGCAGAGAAGCTGATCGCCGAAAGCGCGGACCCTCTGAGCGGCACCTACCTCAACCAGTATGGTATGTTGAGCGATGTGCTCCGGCGATCGGAAGAAGAAGGCCGCAAGACCATGCTGCTCGGTGTCACATTCGCCTTGCTCGATCTGGCGGAGCAACACGCGATGCCGATGCGCAACACCGTGATCGTCGAGACAGGCGGTATGAAAGGCCGTCGGCAGGAGATCGTGCGGGAGGATCTGCACCGCATTCTTCAGCAAGCGTTCCATGTCCCGGCTATTCATAGTGAATACGGTATGACGGAGTTGTTGTCACAAGCGTGGAGCACCGGCGCTGGCCGCTACACCTGTCCGCCGTGGATGCAGGTGCGCGTGCGCGAAGTGAACGATCCATTCGCCCAAGTACCGCTCGGGCGCACGGGCGGACTGGACATCATCGACCTGTGCAACATCGGCTCGTGCCCGTTCATCGCCACACAGGATCTGGGGCGCATGCATTCGGATGGCTCGTTCGAAGTGCTAGGACGTTTCGACAACAGCGATGCGCGAGGGTGCAACCTGTTGGTGGAGAACTAGCCCACCACCTTCACCACGAAGTAGTTCTTCTTCCCACGCTGCAGGAGGATGTACTGATTGTGCTTCAGATCAGCCCCGCCCAATTCAAGCTTGTCATCCAAGACCTTAACCCCATTCACAGAAATCGACTTCTCTTGGAGAGCACGCTTGGCTTCACCAAAAGACGAGACGAAGCCCGTCCGTTTAAGGAGTTTCAAAACCGAAATGCTCCTTTCAATCTGTTCCCTGCTAACACCATTTTCTCCATCATCAGAGTCGGGCATTTGAACGGTGGAATAGCCGGGAAGACTTTCGACTAAGGCCTCCCAAGTTCTCACAGATAGCTGGTCCAAGGACTCCTTGGATGAACGACCAAATACTACTTCCGATGCCGCGATGGCTGCTTGAAGCTCCGCTTCCCCATGCGTGCGCCGCGTAATGTCAGCAGCGAACAGCTTCTGTAACGTGCCGGGCTTGGCGCGGTGTTCGGCCTCGCGCGCTTCGATCTCTTCCCGTTCCCACGTGGTGAAGATCCTGGCGAACCGCATCACGTCATCGTCGGTCGCGTTCAACCAGAACTGGTAGAACTTGTACGGCGACGTCCGCGCGGCATCGAGCCACACGTTCCCGCTTTCACTCTTACCGAACTTGCTGCCATCGGCCTTGGTGAGCAACGGCGTGGTGACGGCGAAGGCCGAAGACACCTCACCCCGGCCCTCTCCAGCGGAGAGGGAGTCAGAGCCTGCTCGGTTGGGGGTGAGGTTCATCCGTCGGATCAACTCCGTTCCCGTGGTGATGTTGCCCCATTGATCGCTTCCGCCCATCTGCACTGTGCAGCCCATGTTCTTCCACAACCAGTAGTAGTCGAAGCCCTGCACCAATTGGTAGCTGAACTCGGTGAAGCTGAGACCGGTCTCCATACGGTTCTTCACACTGTCCTTCGCCAGCATGTAGTTCACGCTGATGTGCTTGCCCACCTCGCGGATGAAGCGCAGGAAACCCATGTCCTTGAACCAGTCGTAGTTGTTGACCAGTCGGGCCGGATTGACCGCGGCCTTGAAGTCCAGGAACCGCTCAAGCTGCGCTTGGATACAGGCTTGGTTGTGGCGCAGTGCATCCTCATCGAGCAGATTGCGCTCGGCGCTTTTTCCGCTGGGATCGCCCACCATGCCCGTAGCACCACCCACCAGCGCGATCGGATTATGGCCACACCGTTGAAAGTGCACGAGGATCATGATCTGCACCAGATTGCCCACGTGCAGACTATCGGCGGTAGGGTCGAAACCAATGTAGCCGTTGGCCGGTCCATTGTCCAAGTGCTCCGCGGTGCCGGGCATGCTGTCCTGCAGCAGCCCACGCCAGCGCAATTCCTCTATGAAATCCTTCACGGCCATCGCGGCGCGAATATCGCCCTTCGTCGGGCACAGGTCAGCAGGATGGCCGACTTCTACCTTGCGCCAATGGATCTCGTTACCGGCATCACCGGACTGGTCGGTTCGCATGTGGCGCTGGAACTGCTGGCGGAAGGCCGCACCGTGCATGGGCTGGCACGACAGGGGTCGGACCGCGATATCGTGCGTAAAGTCTTCAACCACTATCGGCGCGATGGGAATGCACTGTTCGAGCGGATCGTTTGGGCGGAAGGCGACCTGCTGGATGCGATCGCGCTGCGCGAAGCGATGGGCGCCGCCGAGCGCGTGTTCCACTGCGCCGCGATGGTGTCCTTCGATCCGCGCGACGCAAAGCGGATGTTCGCCACCAACATTCGCGGGACGGCGAACGTGGTGAACGCTGCACTGGAATGCGGCGTGCGCAAACTGGTGCATGTGAGCAGCACGGCCGCTACTGGCCGATCGGACAATGGACAACCAGTGAACGAGGACATGCCATGGAAGCGGGGCAAGCACACCTCGCCCTATGCCGTGAGCAAGTACGAGTGCGAAATGGAGATACACCGCGGCGTGGCCGAAGGACTTGATGCCGTGATGGTGAACCCGAGTGTGGTGTATGGCGCGGGCGCGACGGGGCGTGGCAGTCTTGCGGTCATCAGCAGGGTTTCCAAGGGCACTTCTTTCTACCCCAGCGGCAGCAACGGACTGGTTGATGCACGGGACGTTGCGGCCGCCATGCTGATCGCCGCCGATCGTGGTGTTACGGGCGAACGCTACATCCTCAGCACCGAGCCTATCTCCTACCTCACCTTGTTCACGGCCATTGCCGAAGCCAATGGACAGCCGCCCCCGACCAAGCCGATCCCAGCGTGGGTATTGGGTTTGGCTTGGCGCGCGGAGGCTTTCCGCACCGCACTGGTCGGCGGGCGTTCACTGGTTACTCGCTACACCGCCCACAGTGCGTTACAGCACTACCGCTACGATACGTCGAAGGCGAAGGCGCTGGGCATCACGTTCCGCGATCCTCTGGAGACGATCCAAAGCGCGGTAGCGTTCCATCGGTCGTTGGGCTCCTAGCTTCTGGATCAGCCCACCTTGGACATTGAATATTGATCATTGCATATTGATCATTGCCGACGCGCGATCTTCGCGGCCCAATGAGCAAGGCCAAGCAACCCAAGTTCGCTGAGAACCTCACGTTCGCGCATGTGCTGCAGCCAGCCTTCGAGGAGGTGATGCAGGATCGTTTCGCCTTGAAGGGGAAGTGGAACGCCGAGTACTTCAAGCGCGATGCGCCGTTGGTCCTTGAACTCGGTTGCGGCAAAGGCGAATACAGCATCGGCTTGGCCAAGCTGCATCCGCACTGCAACTATGTGGGTGTTGACATCAAGGGCGCGCGCATCTGGCGCGGCGCACGCAACGTGAAGGAACAAGGCCTCGGCAACGTCGCCTTTCTGCGCACACACGTGGACCAGATCACCAGTTGCTTCGCGCCCGGCGAGGTAAGTGCGATCTGGCTCACCTTCAGCGATCCACAGATCGCCAAGGCCCGCAAGCGGCTCACGTCGCCGTTGTTCCTGGAACGCTATCGGCGCATTCTCGCACCAACCGGTGTGGTGAACTTGAAGACCGACAGTGAGCTGCTGTACGAGTACACATTGGAGCAGGTCGCGGAGCAGAAACTGCCGTTGCAGGAAAGCAGTGCGGACGTATACGCCGAGCTGGTGCCGCGACTTTCGCCCGATGAGCAAGCCGTGCTGAATATCCGCACCTACTACGAGAGCATGTGGCTGGCCGAGGGCCGGAAGATCCACTACTGCCGGTTCGGACCTCATCCGCCGAAAGGCGGACAAGCTCCCCTGCCCCTCTCGGAGGGAGAGGGGTAAAAACGCGCACGTCCCGACTTTCGCCGGGACGCGCGCTCCCATCAACCAACCCGAAAACCTATTTCGACAATACCGTGAACTCGGTCCTGCGGTTGCGCTGGTGCTCGTCCTCGTTGCACTTGGTGCAATCACATGGTTCGCTGGGTTTCGTTTCGCCGTAGCCCTTGCTCTGCACACGCTCCTTGGCAATGCCCTTCTTCACGAGGTACTCCACAGCGCTCTTCGCGCGCTTCTCGGAGAGGTTCATGTTGTAGGCATCCTTGCCTCGGCAGTCGGTGTGGCTGCTCAGCTCGATCGTCACCGTGGGGTTATCCGTCAGGGTAGCGACCAATTTGTCCAGCTCCACGGCAGCGTCGGGCCTGATGTTCCACTTGGCCAGATCATAGTAGATGTTGTCCAAGCGGATCGTTGCGCCCACTTCCAATTTCACAAGCTTGAAGTCGGTTACGATCACAGCATTGGGCTTGCCCTTCGTGCTGATGCGCGCGCTCTGCTTGAAATATCCGTCCTTCTCCACGCTGAGGCGGTAGTCGCTTTCCGGCTTCAAGGGGAACTGATAGCGGCCGTTCGCACCGGTCTGCATGTCCTGGATCTTGGTCCCTGCCGCATCCATGAGCACCACGGTGGCGCCGGTGATCAATGCACCCGTGCTCGCATCCGTAACGGCACCCTCAGCACCGTAATCGTACTTCGTCAGTTCGATCACGATATTGTCCAACTGCGCCGTCTCCGTTTCGATCGCCAGCTCCTTGCGCGTGTAACCGTTCTTGCTGCCGGCAATGGTGTAGTTCTCCTCGTACGGCGCATCGATCGTGAACTTGCCGCCGGGCAGCATTTCGATCACCGCGCTGGACATGATGTTGCCCGATGCATCCTTGATGAGAACAGTAGCACCGTCGATCGGTTGCATCGTGGCCTCATCCACCACGATCCCTTTCATGAAGATGCCGGGCTTGCGCACGGTGGTCCCATAGATATCGTCGCTGCCTTTGCCTCCTGTGCGGTTGCTCACGAAGAAACCCGTGCTGTCATCGCGCAGCAGGATGAGACCGTGATCATTGAAGCGGCTGTTCAACGGTGCGCCCATATTGAGGACACGTCCAGGGCCCTTGGTCGTGAGCCGGCTCATGAAGATGTCCAGACCGCCGAGGCCCGGGTGCCCGGTGCTTGCGAAATACAGCGTGCTGTCCAGCCCTACGAACGGGTACATCTCATCGCCGATGGTGTTCACTTTCGGCCCCATGTTCTGTGGCACGCCCCATTGGTTGCCGAGGTTGTCGCAGAACCAGATATCGGTGCCGCCTTGTCCGCCCGGCCTATCGCTGGTGAAATACATCCGACGACCATCGCGACTAATGCTTGGGTGGCCGTTGTTGAACTGCGGGTCGTTGTGCTCCCATGGCACCAGATTGCCCCACTCCTTGTTGTTGTACTCACCGGTGCTCACAACACTGAAGAAGATGCCGAGCTTCAATTCGCCGTTGTCGGCTTTCTCCGGCACGCCGTAGTACCAGTTGTTGCGCGTGAAGTAGAGGCGTTGTGAAAGCGAATCGAACGTTACGGTACCATCGTGGTAACGGCTGTTCAGATCCTTGCGCATGACCAATGGCTCCTCGGCGGAAGCTCCTTTCAACAAAGCCGAGTAGAGGTTCAAGAAGGGCTGGTAGTCCCATGCGTACATGCGATTTCCACCGGTGCCTTCGCCGCGCGCGCTGCTGAAGATGAGCAGGTCGTCCATAACCGCTATGCCGAGATCGGCCATGGGGCTGTTGATGTTGACCGTGCGCACCGTGCTGCCGAAGCCTTCGCGTGTCAAGCGCTGGAACATCGTGCTGTCGTTCACATACGCTTGGGCTTGTGCATCGTCCGGAACAGCCGCTGCATAGCGTCGGTACCAATCCAGCGCCTCGGGATACTTGCCGTTGGCACGGAGCAATGAAGCGTAACGCAGCATGTCGCCGCTCGTGGGCGTCCCTGCCATCAACTTGGCATAGGTCGCTTCGGCCTTTGCCGTTTCGCCCATGTTGGTGTAGGCGCGCGAAAGCGCACGCAGATCGGCGGCATCGGCCTTACCGCTGGCCTCTATATCCTCATAAATGCTCGCCGCGAGCGGGTAATCGAAATTGGCGACGGCCTTGTCGGCCATGCGTTGCTTCAAATGCTGCGCGTGCAGCATGGTGAAGGGCAACAGCAAGCAAAGCAGCAAGCCCGGAACCCGGAGCGCGAGGCCCGAAGCCTTCTCTGTAGTGTTCATCTGCATCATGGATCAGAAATAGCGCGGTGAACGGATGCCGGTGATCTTCTTCCCGAGTTCCAGTCCGATCATTATCTCGTGGCTTCCCCCGCTGTGGTTGCGCAATGGCGATAGTGGGAAGTCGTAGGCATAGCCGATGGAGAAACGATCGCTGATGAGGTACTGAGCCATGGCACCAACGGCGTCCTCGTGCCGGTACATGGCACCCAACCAGAACTTCTCGTAGAACAGGAAGTTGGCGCTGACATCGAAGCTCATCGGCGCGCCGTTCACGGCCTTCAACAACACAGTGGGTTTCAACTTGGTGTAGGTGCCCAGATCGAAGACGTAGCCTGCGCTGAGGAACCAGTGCGGGCGTTGACCGGTCTCGCTCACGAAAGCCAGACTGTCGGTCTCATAGAATTCGGTGCGCAGGAATTTCGGTGTGCTCAGCCCGATGTAACCACGATCGCCGTAGTACATCACACCGAAGCCGAACTGCGGATCGGTCTTGGTGCTCACATCCGCTTGGAACACTTGGTCGTTCGATTCCAACGGGCTCAATTCCGAGAACTTCCCTTGGAACAAGTTGACGCCGCCCTTGATACCGAACGAGAGCTTGGACTTGTTCATGATGATGCGGTACGCAACGTCCACGTTGAAGCCGTATTGGTTCACCGGGCCGTGCTGGTCGCGCATGATGGTACCACCGATGCACAGACTCTCATGCCACACGGGTGCATGCGCTGTGAGCGTTTGCGTTGTCGGCGCGCCTTCGAAGCCCACCCATTGGTGGCGGGTGAGCGCCTTGATCTGCAAGCGGTCGGCACTGCCGGCGTAAGCGGGGTTCAGCGCGAGCATGTTGAACATGTACTGCGTGAACTGCGGATCCTGTTGTGCCATGGCGCTTGCACCAAGGCACAGCGCGATCACGGTCGATCTCCAGCGTGTGGTCATCGGACTTGCTTTTGTTGGTGCGATGCGGTGGGTGTATCTCATCGCTTCAGGTAGATGTAACCGGTGTAGACTTCACTGCCGTCGCCCAGATCAAGGATGTAGTAGTACGTGCTCTCAGGCAGTTCCTCGCCCCAGTTCAAACTGTTCTCGCTGCGGCCGTCCCAGTCGTTGTTGTAAGGGCTGCGCTCCAGCACGGGGCTGCCCCAGCGGTTGAAGATCTTGATGCTGTTGTTCGGGTAGAACTGCAGGCCGTCGATCACATAGGTGTCGTTCACGCCGTCGCGGTTCGGACTGAACGCATCGGGGATGATGAGCGTGAGGCAATCCTCTTGGAACACGATCATGGTGTCGCTTGTAGCAGGGCACGGTCCGTTGCTGATGGTCCATGCGAATACGTTGATGCCTGCTGGCAAACCCGTGACCAGCGTGTTCGCATCACCCGGGTTGCTGATGCTTCCGCCGCCGCTCACCACGCTCCAGCTTCCGGTGCCGGTGCTCGTAGCATCCAACGCCGCGAGGTTGATCTCCGTGCTTTCATGCTGGCACTGCGTGAAGCTCTCGCCGGCATCGGCCGCATCGATCGCGCTATCGTACACGAACAGCGTCACTTGGTCAGTGGTGCTGCCGCACGGGCCATTGCTGATGCTCCACTCGAACACGTTCTCACCGATGCCCAAGCCCGTTACGGCGCTTGCGGGATCGCTCGGATCGGCAACGATACCGGCGCCGCTGATGAGCGCCCAAGTACCGATGGCAGGGAAAGTCGCGGAGTTCGCTGTCATGTTCACGGTTGATACTGGAGAACAGAACGACTGATCGGCGCCTGCGTCGGCATTGGCGGCGTTGTCGTCGAACACACTGACCACCATCGTATCGGTGGTGAGGCCGTTGGCGCAGGGGCCGTTGCTGATGGTCCACACCAGAACGGTTTCACCGGGACCTAATCCTGTGATCACCGTGGTCGGCGATGTGGGGTCGTTGATGTTGCCGCTGCCGCTGACGATCGTCCACACACCTGTAGCAGGTGGCGAAGCGATGTTGCCCGCCATGGTAACACTGCTGGTGGGTGTACACACCTCCTGATCCGGTCCGGCGTTGGCGTTCGGCTGCGCTGCGTCGAACACCGTTACGGTGACTTGGTTCGTGGTGGTGCCGCAAGGGCCGTTGCTGATGCTCCATTGGTACACATGGGTACCGACAACGAGACCGGTGACGAGTGTTGTTGGGTCGGTATCGTCAGTGAACGTGCCGCTGCCACTGATCACCGTCCATTGGCCGGTGGCAGGGAACACCGCGGCATTGGCCGCCATGGTCACTTGGTTCGGGAACGTTGGAATGCAGATCTCCTGATCGGGTCCAGCATCGGCATCGGGCGCGTTGTCGTCGAAGATCTCGATCACCAATGTGTCGGTGGTGAGGCCATTCGGGCAAGGACCGTTGTCGATGTGCCACACGAACACATGCTCACCAACGGCGAGGTTGCTCACTGCGCTGTTCGGATCGCCCACTGCGGCGATCTGCGCCGTGGCGCTGGTGGTGGTCCAGAAGCCGAAGCCGGGGAACACCGCGTTGCTCGCGCTCAAGTTGCTGGTGCTGGTGGGCGTGCAGAACTCCTGGTCGGCACCTGCTGTTGCATCCTGCGCAGCGTCGTCGAACACGAACACGCTCATGGTATCGCGCGTGATGTTCGGACCCAAGCCGCAGTTGCCGTTGTAGATCTCCCACACGAAGATGTTCTGGCCAATGGTGAGACCGGTCACCGTGCTGCTTGGGTCGTTCGGGTCGGCGATCACGCCGGTGCCTCCTGCCAACGACCACGTGCCAACACCCGGGAACAGCGGGACGTTGCCTTGCAAACTGGTGAAGGTGGTAGGTGTACACAACTCTTGGTCAAGGCCAGCGTTCGCTGGTGGCGCACCCGGATCATAGAGCGTTACTGTGAGTGTATCGCTGTTGAAGATGTTATCAGGGCATGGGCCGTTGTTGATGGTCCACAACAACTCCGTGATACCGACCGTGAGACCGGTAACGGTGGTGCTGGCCGCGCTGGTATCGGTGATCACACCGTTGCCGCTGAGGATGCTCCAACTGCCGGTGAACGGAAGCGGTGGTGCCGTGGCGGTAATGGCTGCTGTCGTGTTCGGCAAGCAGACCTCCACATCCGGCCCGACCAAAGGCGGTGGGGTACTGTCGGGGAAGAGGATCACCGTCATGGTATCGGTGGTGATCGCGTTCAAGCACGGGCCATTGTCCACGGTCCACACGAACACGTTGTAGCCGTCGGCCAATCCGGTCACTAAACTGTTCGGGTCGTTCACGTCAGCGAAGAGACCAGCACCAACGATCTGGCTCCAGGTACCGACCGCAGGGAAGATGATCGCGCTACCATCCAGCACATAGTCCGCATCGGGTACGCACTGCTCGGCATCAAGACCGGCGTTCGCAGGTGGTTGCAACGAATCGTAGACGAACACACTGATATCGTCGGAACTAATGCCGCAGATGCCGTTGTCGATGGTCCACGTGAGGATGTTCTCGCCCACGGTGAGGTTGGAGACGAGCGTGGTCGGATCATTCACATCCGCGAACTGACCGGTGCCTGTCGTGCTCCACACACCGATGGCCACACCTGCCGGTGTATTGCCTGCCATGGTAGCAGTGGAAGCGGGTGTGCACAGATCCTGATCAGGACCAGCGGCCGCAGGCGGCTGGTTCAGGTCGAAGAGCTGGATCGTCACATCATCGGTGGTGATGCTCGGCACACAGGCGCCGTTGTTCACTATCCACTGGAAGATGTTGTTGCCGATGCCGAGGTTGGTGACGGTGGTATTCGGATCGCTCGGATCGGTGATGGTGCCACTGCCGAAGGTGTTCACCCATGTACCCGTTGCCGGGAAGGTGACGGCGCTACCGGCCAGCGTTGCGCTGGTGACCGGCGTGCACACCTGCTGATCGAGGCCTGCATTGGAGATGGCATTGCCATCGTCGAAGACGAAGATGCTTACCACATCGCTGTTAGGCTGGTCGCAGGGACCGTTGGTCACACTCCACACGAAGATGTTCTCGCCGATGGGCAGACCGGTGATGAGCGTGTTCGGATCGTTGGCATCCACAATAGTGCCGCCGCCGCTTGCGAGCGTCCATTCACCAGTGCCGGGGAAGATCACAGCCGTGCCGGCCATGGTGGCTTCGGGTACGTCGTCGCACACTTGTTGATCCGGCCCCGCATCTGCCGTCGCCATCGCACCGTCGTATAGTGTAATGGTCAATGTGTCGCTGGTATTGCCGTTCGGGCAAGGGCCATTGTCCACTGCCCATTCAATGGTCACCAAGCCGACACCGATACCGGTGATCGCGGAGTTCGGATCGTTGACGTCGGCGATGGTAGCGGTACCGGAAAGGATCGTCCACGTACCGACCGCGGGGAAGGTCACGGAACTGCCCGCAAGTGTTGTGAAGTTGGTTGGCGTGCAGAGATCCTGATCGGGGCCGGCGGCAGCGATCGGGTTGGTGTCGTCGAATACGAAGATGCTCACCTGATCGGTAGTGGTACCGTTGGCACACGGTCCGTTGTAAACCGTCCACTCGAAGATGTTCTCGCCGATCGCAAGCCCGTTCACGATGGTGTTCGGGTCGTTCGGATCCAACGGGATACCGCTACCGCTGAGCAAGGTCCATGTACCGGTGCTCGGGAAGATCGTAGCGCTGCCGGCGAGCGTGGTGCTCGTGGTGGGCATGCACAACTCTTGATCCGGTCCGGCGTCAGCACTTGCGTTGTTCGGATCGAAAATGAAGATGCTCATCTGGTCCGTGGTGATGCCGTTGCCGCACGGGCCGTTGTCCACTGTCCACTCAACCACCGTTTCACCAACGGCCAGTGCGCTGATCGTGGTGTTGGGATCGTTGATGTCAGCGAAGACACCGGTTCCGCTGATGAGCGTCCATGTGCCCACCGATGGGAAGATGACCGCACTGCCTGCGAGCACGGTGCTCGAGGTGGGTGCGCACAACTCCTGGTCCGCACCGGCATCGGCATTCGCATTGGCATCGTTGAAGAGGAAGATGCTCACGAGGTCGAACGTGATGCCGTTGGTGCACGGTCCGTTGTCGATGGTCCACGCGAACACGTTCTCGCCAACACC
>CADECG010000020.1:0-24426 GCA_902825795.1 uncultured Bacteroidota bacterium | reverse complement strand
GGCACCGCGCCCAGAACGACGAAGAAGAGGGGCACCAGCGACCAGATACCGATCGCGGGGAAGGTGAGCGCATTGCCCGCCATGGTGGCGTTGATGTTCGGCGTGCAGAGGTTCTGGTCAGGGCCTGCATTGGCATCGGCCTGCGTGTCGTCGAAGAGGAAGATGCTCACCGCATCGGTGGTGATGGGGTTTGCGCACGGGCCGTTGTTCACGGTCCACAAGAAGATGTTCTCGCCTACTGCGAGGTTGCTGACGGTGGTGTTCGGATCGGTATCGTCAGCGAAGGTGCCCGCGCCTTGTTGCACGGTCCATTGACCCGTGGCGGGGAACGTGTAGGTGCTGGCACTCAGTGTTGCGTCGGTGGTGGGCAAGCAGAGTTCCTGATCGGGCCCTGCGTTGGCGATCGGATTGAATTCGTCGTAGACGAAGATGCTCACCTGATCGGTGGTGGGTACGCCGCCGTTGCAGCTGCCGTTGTCGATGGTCCACGTGAAGATGTTCTCACCCACGGTGAGGCCGCTCACGGAAGTCAGCGGGTCGGAGGGGTCAGCGATGGTGGCCGTGCTCGTGGTGGACCAGAAACCAACAGCGGGGAAATTGGGGGTGTTGCCCTCGAGGTTGGTCGTGGTGAGCGGTGTGCAGAGATCCTGGTCTGGGCCCGCATCGGCCACCGGCTCGCTCGGATCGAAGACGATCACTGTCACCGTATCGCGCGTGATGGCATTGGCACATGGCGCGTTGAACACCACCCACTCGAACTGGTTGATGCCGAGCGACAGACCCGAGACCGTGGGGTTGCTGATAGTGGCGTTGCTGATGCTACCTGTGCCGCTCACCAAACTCCAGAGGCCAGTAGCGGGATAAGGCGCAGGGCTGCCTGCCAGTGTTGTGCTCGTGGTGGGCAAGCAGAGTTCTTGATCGGGACCTGCGTTGGCCAACGGCAGGTTGCCGTTATGCAGCACGAGCAAGGTGGAGTCGCTCGTTGTGCCGCATGCACCGTTGTCGATCGTCCATACATAGATGTTGTCGCCGATGCTGATACCGCTCATGATCGTGGTGGGCGAGTTCTCGTCGTTGGCAACACCGGTACCTGCTACCGTGGTCCACGTACCAACACCGGGTGCCGTGGCCGCGTTTCCGGCCATGATCACGAAGGGTACCGGCGAGCAGAGCACACGGTCCGGTCCGGCATCAGCTTCATCGGCCGTGTTGTCGAAGACATGAACCACTACCGTATCGGTGGTGATACCGTTGGGGCAGGGACCATTATCCACCGTCCACACGAATACGTTGTCGCCTACGCCGAGGCTGTTCACCAAAGTGTTCGGGCTGTTGGCAGCAACGATGTTGCCGCTACCGCTCACCAGTGTCCATGTGCCGATGGCGGGCACCGTTACACTGCTACCGGCAAGGTTCGTTTGTGTGATCGGCGTGCAGAGTTCTTGATCGGGGCCCGCGCTCGCAGCCGGGTTGTTCTGGTCGTAGATGAGTATCGAGACCTGATCGGTCGTGATGCCGCAAGCACCGTTGTCCACGGTCCATTGGAATACGTTAATGCCTACCGGCAGTCCGTTGATGGTGGTGTTCGGGCTGTTGTTGGCCGGACTTCCACCGCCGCTGATCAACGACCACGTGCCAGTGGCCGGAGCGAATACCGGGGTCGCGTTCATCACCGCGCTGCTGGTAGGTGTGCAGAACGCTTGGTCAGGGCCGGCAGCTGCTTGCTGGCTAAGACCGTTGAAGAGTGTAACTGTTACTTGATCACTGGTGATCGGGTTCACGCAAGGGCCATTGCTCACCGTCCATTGGTACACATTGGGCCCGAGCGAAATGCCGCTGACGATCGTGTTGGGATCGGTTGGGTCCGCGAACACGCCGGTACCGCTGATCAACAACCACTGGCCGGTGGCCGGTCCGTTCAACGCACTGCCTTGCAGCTGCGCGCTCGTTAACGGCGTGCAGAGTTGGAAATCAGGACCGGCGTTCGCGACCGGGGTGGCTTGGTCATAGACCGAGATGGTCACTTGATCCGTGGTGAGCGGATCCGCGCACGGTCCGTTGGTCACCGTCCACTGGAATACGCTTACACCCACAGTGAGACCGGTAACGACGGTGTTCGGATCGTTGGGGTCGGTGATCACACCGCTACCGCTCACCAGCGTCCACGTGCCGGTGCCGGGGAAGATCACTGGGCTGCCTTCCAGCCCGATCGTGTTCGGGAACGTCGGGATGCAGATCTCGCGGTCCAAACCGGCATCTGCCACAAGCTGCGAACCATCGAATACGCTGATGGTCACCTGATCGGTGGTGTTCGCACCGAAGCACGCGCCATTGTCCACGGCCCACTCATATACATGTACACCTACGGGCAGGTTGGTGATGGCGGTGTTGGGATCGTTCGCATTGGCCACCGTTCCACCGGCCCCGCTGATCAAGGTCCAGGTGCCCGTGGCGGGCGCTGTAACAGCGCTCGCGGCCATTGTCACTGAGTTGGTCGGTGTGCAGATGTCCTGATCGGGGCCCGCATCCGCCGCAGGTGTGGCAGCATCAAAGATCTCGATGGTCACTTCATCAGTGGTGGGCTGTGCGGTGCAAGGACCGTTGTCCACGGTCCAAGCCAATACCACTGTACCAACAGAGAGCCCGCTCACCGCGCTGTTCGGGTCGGTGGGGTCGTCGATGGTGGCGGTGCCGCTGACGATGGTCCACAGACCGGTGGCCGGTGCGATCAACGCGCTGCCCGCCAGTGTGGTGGTGCTCGCAGGTGTACAGAGTTCTTGATCGGGTCCGGCGTTGGCGATCGGTGTGTTCTGATCGTACACCGTTATGCTCACCTCATCCACCGTGATCGGGTTCGAGCACACGCCGTTGTTCAGCGTCCAAGCGAACACGTTCACACCGATGGGCAGTGCGGTAATGTTGGTCGTTGGTCCGTTCGGGTTACCGATGTTACCACCACCGCTCACCAAGGTCCACTGGCCTGTGCCGGGGAAGATGGGTGCGTTGCCGGTGAGCGTTGCCGTGCTGCTCGGCGTGCAGAGTTCCTGATCGGCGCCAGCGTTCGCATCGGGCGCGTTCTGGTCGTAGATCCAAACCGTCACTTGATCCGTGGTGGTGGAACCGGGACATGGTCCGTTGCTCACCGTCCACACGAAGATGTTCTCGCCTACCGGCAAGCCGGTGATGGTGGTGTTGGGGTTGTTGACGTCGGTGATGTTGCCACCGCCATTCTGCACGCTCCAGGTTCCGGCTGCAGGTGCAACGGGCACACTGGCGGACATGGTTGCAGTAGTAACGGTATTGCAGATGAACTGATCAGGCCCGGCATCGCTCACCGGGCTGGCGGGATCGAACACCACGATGGTCACTTGATCGCTGGTAACACCGTTCGCGCAAGCACCGTTGTTCACCGTCCACTGGAAAATGTTGGTGCCCGTGGTAAGGCCGGTAACCCCAGTGATCGGACTGTTGGGTGTGGTGATGGCACCACCACCGCTTACCACGCTCCACACGCCGCTGGCCGGGAACGTGGGTGCGCTACCGGTGAGCGAAGCACTGGTGGCGCAGATCTGCTGGTCGGCTCCGGCGTTGGCGTTGGGGCTGCTGGCCGAGAAGACCGTGATCACCACATCGTCGAAACTGCTCGGTGGCGCGCAGGGTCCGTTGTTCACCGTCCAGCGGAAGGTGTGTACGCCCACCGGCAGACCGGTGATGGTGGTGCTGGGGCTGCCGGGCGTGGTGATCACGCCGGTACCGCTTTGCAGCGTCCAAACGCCGGTGGCAGGTAACGTGACCGCGCTGCCTTGCATGGTAACGGAAGTCGCGGGCGTGCAGATCTGTATATCAGGACCGGCGTTCGCCAGCGGTTGGGTATTGTCGAACACCGTCACCACCACATCGTCCTGCGTGTTGCCACAAGGCCCGTTGTTGATCGTCCACCGGTAACGATTGATGCCGACGCTCAAGCCCGAAACCCCCGAAGTGGGCGAGTTCACATCGGCGAACGTGCCGGTACCGGTGATCACGGTCCATGCGCCTACCGCGGGTGCAGCGGCGGTGTTCGCGGCCAGCGTTGTGCTGTTCGTCGGCAAGCAGAGTTCTTGATCGGGGCCAGCCGCAGCAGGTACTTGCGCCGGGTTGTAGCGCGTAATGGTCACTTGGTCGTTCGCGCTTCCGCAGGTGGCATAGTCCACGTTCCATTCGAACACGTTGGCGCCGATGGACAATCCGTTGACGACCGTACCTGGATCGATACCACTGACGAACGTGCCCGTGCCACTGATCACGCTCCAGTTGTGTGGCGCTTGGCTGAAAGGCAACGTGGCCGCGAGCGTGGCGCTGGTGGCGCAAACACTTTGGTCGGGGCCTGCGCTCACCGGCGTGTTCGGCGGCGTAACGGTGATGGTGAAGCCGTAGTCGTTGGTGCCGATCAGGGGACAACCATTGTCCTGCACCGTAACGGTGAAGAAGTTCTGGCCGATGTTGGCGTTGGTAGGCGTCCAGGTGAAGGTGCCCGTTTGGAACGGCGACCCCGCCACGGTGAACGATGCGCCGGGTATACCGTTGTTCCACGTCAGGAAGGTGTTGTCGCCATCGGGGTCGCTGGTGGTGATGGTGAACGTTACAGGGGTACCGGCACACACTTCAACATCATAGTCGTTGGTGCCGTTAACACCCGTAGCGCTCGGCGACTGGCCGCTGCACGCGCGCACCACGAACTGTATATCGCGCGTGATCGAACCGATCAGCACACCGTTGCGGTACTCGCTCACACGGTAGCTCACAACAGCCACCTGTTGTATATCGGGGATGCAGGTGAGCGTTCCAGTGACCGGGTCCAACACCACGGCACCTGCGCCGCCGGCGTTGTGGATCGGCTGCGTTAAGGTGTAGCCCAGTTGGTAGGCGAGGTTGCCACCGTTCACGCCACGCGCGTTCACCAATTGGAAAGCGAGCGAGTCGCCGTCCACATCGATGGCACCGGGGTTATAGCTGATGGGTTGGCCCACGCAATAGAAAGGAGTGGGCGGCGTGAGGAACTCGGGTGAGTTGTCGCACGGCGTAGTAGTGTCGTCCAAGCGCGCTTCCAAATACAGTTGCTGTCCGCCGGGACTTACCAAGGAGGTGATCGCGTTGTTGCGGCAGCACAGGTCCCACGCCACGATCCAATCGCTGCAATTGGCGAAGGCCGACAGGTTGATGGTGGCGGTGTACGTGTGTTGTTCAATACCATAGGTGCCACCCGTGCTGAGGCAACGGTCCGTTTCGAACGAACAGATCGGTGTGATCACCTGCACACCCGCCGGGGTGAGGTTCGCATTGAAGTTGGCGCCGCATTGGGTGCTGCGCACATTGAACTGCAGATCGGCACCACCGGTGGGCGCGGCCACACCGTTGCAGTCGCGGTAGAAGTTGAGGGTAACCAGATAGAGGTCGTTGCCGATGCACTCGAAACTGAGCTCGCCACCCATGGCGTGCGTGGCCAGCGCGCGCTGCGGGGCCAGCGCCGCCGCCAGCAGCAGCAGCGTTATGCTCAGTAGTGAAGTGGTGCGCTGGCGCAGGCCAGCAAGGCAAAGGCGTAGTTGTCCGATCATGATGGATGGTCCATTGTTCGCCCGTGAAAGGGAACAGTGTAGTAGGTCGCAGTGCCGTTCACGGGCATGGGGGAAAACGGGTAGCACATTCGGGGAGCGAGTGGGGACGCTTACCGAGCCAAGACGCTGAAAGGCCCGTTGATCGGAGCTTTCAGCACGAGGCTTGGCAAAACTATCCGGGGTCTTCCCGGTGGATCCGAGGGCACTACGTACTTGTGAACACGCACGCGTTAGGAGGAAGGGCAGTGCGCGTCTTGCGCGGTCTTCATCAGCGACCCTTCACCGCGCGACCTAGTATCCACAGATGACACAGATGACGCCGATGAGGAGTGCATGAGAACAACTTCTGCATCCATCTGTGTCATCTGCGCCATCTGCGGAAAAAACCTCACCCTCGGTCCCTCTCCAAGGGAGAGGGATGGAATGCTTTGCGTTGTATTACTTCTTTGCAGCGGACGGCGCGCGCGCCGCGTTCAACTCATCGTTCAACAGATCCAGCACCGATCGCTTCAATACGGGGTGCACCCAACTGGGTGCCACATCGGCGGCGGGACCCAACGCGAACAACCGCTCGTGCATGCGCGGGTGCGGCACCACAAGACGTGGTTCGTTCACCACTTGGTTCTCGATCAGCAGGATGTCGATATCGATGGGCCGCGACGTGTACCCCTCCCCTGCCGAACGCGCGCGGCCCAACACCTGCTCAATGCGCAAGCACTCCGCCATCAGTTGCACGGGGGCCAACTCGGTGCGCAGGAGCACCGCCTTATTCAGGAAGAGCCGATCATCGGCGAAGCCCCACGGCTCGGTCCAATGATCGCGACTTACCGCGAGCACGCTTCCGGCACTTTGGCCCAAGATGCCAATGGCCTTGGCCAGCGTTGCCGCCGGATCGCCCGTGTTGCCACCAAGTAGAAGGAGTGCTTCCATGTAATGGTGGGCAATGTATTGATGGGGAAACCAGTACCTATTACTTCTTCGTTCGGTTGCGCTGATCAAACATCGAATCAAAAACCTCCATCACCTGGGCTTCCGAAGTGGACGACATAAGACATGGGAACTCAATTCGATAGAAGAAGTAGCTGTTCTCGAACAGATCGTCATTGGGCAGCTCGCTCGATTCGAAATACATCAAGGAACGACATGAGTCGTTCTTCAGAGCAACAATATGAACCCACCCATCAAATACAGTATCACTGACCACATCGTAGTGATAAGTGCGTAGATACTCCGTGGCACTGAGTTTCATTGAGCCTTCACTTACATAGCCCACAATATCGTCCCACTCCACTATTGCCTCCCGCACCTCATCTGTTATTGTAGCGTTCGAAGGGACCTGGATGAAATGGCCCTTTACCTCAACCCATCTCTTCTCATTATTGGCCGCAGATCCCTTTATGCCTTTAGGCCCCGAGGAACAACCCACCAAAACGCTGGCTAGCAGTAGAACGATGGATCCGATTCTCCGTTGACTGGTTCGCAAGACCGAGCCCTGCGCGCATGGCGCTTTGCCCATGTTGCCACCAAGTAGAAGGAGTGCTTCCATGTAAGGGGTGGGCAATGTATTGAGGGGGATGGAGGGTTGTGCGAGCTAGTGCTTGGCATTGTATCGGCGTATCGCCTCATCCACCACGCGTCGGCGCACGATCTCTTCTTCCTTAGATAGCGGCCGATAGGATCTACCCACCTCATTCATTCCAACCTCCCTCCAGCCAGAAATCTCCTTTGAACCATGATCTATGCGCAGCTCATAACACTTCCTCACGCACTCGAACAAAGCATAAAAGCCGGAATCACTGAAGCGTGTATTGAGCAGTGTGCCACCAAACAAGATGTCCTTGATACTATTTACTGGCTCCATGAACCCAGCCTTTACTCGTGATCGTGAAACTACGGAACCGCATCCGGACAAGTCGAAGCGTGTACACGTGAACAATAGTCAATTCAGATCCTCACCGGTGCTGCGAAACAACAGGCTTAGCGAAACCCGATACAGTAAGAACCAAGTCCCTATGGAAAGAGCGAATTGGATCAGGACCGGCAAAGGGCCGCTGACGAACATCACGAAGAAATGATACACCCCGGAAGAGATAGCAAAAACCCAATGGTCATTCGTGCGCTCAGCGAGACTGTCGAAAATTGAAAACTGCACCACCGGGAAGATCCAGTAGACAAGTGCGACCAAACCACACAGAATGAACAGCATCCTTTTCGACATCATTGCCCTTCTCTTGTTCGAATGCACGGCACGTATCACTTCAACAAAAGCGCCCCCAAAACCCCACAGAGTAAAAATGCCAAGCCTAGGACCATGTACGCCACAGCCTTGACGATCAGACTCGGTTCAAAGCTTTCACTCAGTCCGAATTCCAAATTGCCGTCGCGCGAGGGTTTAGTGACAAGGTCGGTAATACTCTCCATCGACCTTCTGTAAGATGGGACTCCATCGAATTTGACCTGAACACGATACTCGCCAGGGAGCCGAGTGTGAAACTTCACATACTCGAAAGCCATGCTTCTCTGGTACCAGTACCTGGCTCCCACTGCGTTCCGTGTAACAACCATTGCCTCATTCGATCCCACGTGAGTGACTTGAACACGAGCGGAGCTTCGTGAGGGATCAACGAGCCTTCCCCCGATGGTGACCAACGCGTACCACTTCCTTCCTTCCAATGCGTGAACGCACCGTATGACATGGCTATCGAATGTCTCCAGCATTCTACGCTTGCAGACCGAGAACCAAGTGATGGCGCCTAAAATCAACAGTACCAGACCGATCGCAGCTAGGCAGAAGTACGGTATCGCGATCATTGCAAAAAGGGCCTTCGCTTGATACTCTTCACACTTCAAACGTAACTGGCTTACCCCCTCTCACCTCACCCAAGCCCAAACCCCCGCCCCCCCCCCCGCACCACCTCGCGTATGCCCCCCGCAGCAGGCGCTCGGCTTTTTGCCGAGTGCCTTAGTGCAGTAGGGCCTCTGGCCCGACGGGACAAGTCTTGCCGAACCAAGATGAAGACGGGACGGAGCCCCTAGTATTGAACCGCACTCGGCAAAAAGCCGAGCGCGTGCGCCGCGACAGCCGAGGAAGTGCTGGGTGTGCACAGCGCCACGGATATTTTGAGGAAATGTCATAGAGGGGGACGTGAAGGATCGGCAAGGAGAAACGCCAGCCTAATTGCATTGCTGCGCTGCGCGCATCTCAACAAATCATCTTTTAATGCGGCCCCATTGACGCCAGCGCTCGCATACTCCCTCCCGTTCTGCTCGAATATGCGCAGGCCATGCTCGAATATCTCATCGAGCGTCAACTCCTTCACGAAGGTCATTTCCTTCCTTAGGAAACCATAGCGGAGTCCAAAGGCAATGTTGAATCCGAAGAACGGATTCGAATCGGCGAGATACGTAACGCCGCCTCTATTGAATAGCTGTGCGTCACATGTAATTACCCTCTCCTCGATCCGCGTAATTGCCTCCACATCGGCTTTTCTGCCCCTGGTATATGAGTCCATCGTTGGATAGTAGTCGTAGTAACCATCAACTACAGTAAGCACGGGAAAGCTGATCGCAGGTTCAGTTAAGCCTTTGCCGCTTTTCATAACTGTTACATCGTTCGTCTAAGACTTCAGCACCCTTCAATCTTGTAGTGCATTGCTCTGATAGCCTCATTCCGGAAAGTCGAGCATGCCCAGCGCATCGGCCATGGGTATATTAAGGTCAAGCACCATGGTGCGTAAGACGTGCCCGCCTGCGCGCAATGCTTGCATCCGCTGAACGAAGCGCTGGTCTTTGGTAAGGAAATGGCTGATGCCCGGGATCACCTCCGCCTGTGCCAGCAGCTTCACATCGTTGATCACCACCGTGCGGTCATCATCGGCACCGGGTTGTTTGCGCTGCTGTAGCAGCGAACCGGTGAACGGACCTGCACGGCGAGCATGGTCTATGTTGAACGGCAGCACTCGCACATTGCGCAGTGGCAGTTCATCGAAGGAGCCCTTCACGCAGTACTCCGCTATGCTGATAGTGCTCAAGTACATAGGCACCCGCCGGTCCAGCAATTGACGGAACCACACCTTGGCATTCGCATGCAGTGGATCGTTCGTCTTGAGCAGACGGATCACGAAGCTCGTATCGAGCAACACACCGTTAAGCGCCGTATTCGCCCCTGACATCGTTGAGGTATTGATCAGGGTCTATGTCCTTGAGCCAAGCACTCGCCTTGGACTGTAACCGCTTCAGGTAGGCTTCTTCGTATTGGTCGTCGTAGTCGATCAGCTCGATCAACTTCAGCGAGCCCTTTTCGATCTCGCCGGTTTGCAGGTTCTGGCGACCCACGGCACGAACGCCCATTCGATGGTAGAGGATGTTCTTGTCCAGACCGGCGAGGAACTGTTCGGCAGCATCGATCACATACATGCTCTGCCCATCCACCTGTAAGTGGATATTGGGTTTCTCCTTACCCCCGGCATCAACCACTTTACCATAAAGGTAGACTTCGGTCTCTACGGCGGTTGCTTCCGTGCGGACGAAATGGGTGGTGCGATCAATGCGCAGTTCGCTGGTATCGGGCAGCGAGGTGCGCAGCGTGAAGGCGATATCGCTTTCCTGAGCCCACCGCTGCATGGCCTCTATGGCGCGCGCTGTGCGCGGCTCCAACATGTCAACCGACCCGGAAGATGCGACCAAGCCTATTACGGCCCCGGTTTGAGCTACAGCCTGTATGCCCGTGCGGAAGAGATTCCGGACGGACCCCTCTTTCACTTCGTAGCTGATCACCGGGCGTTCACGCCGGTCGTTCGGGAACAACAGCACTTCCACTTCTTCCAGCAGTTCCCGCAGCGCCTTGATGTCATAGTCTGCGGGCACCAAGGGCTTGCCTCCCTTTGTGCCGTGTACCACTACTTCGAAGGTTGCTGTCTTTTCCACTTTTCAAAAGTAGGCGCTTGCTTGTATTGGGGCTTGCTCCCTACCTCACCCAAGCCCAAACCACCGCTTCATAAAACTGCCCGCACGCGCTTACCCCAGCGTGCTTCAGCAAGCCGCGGTGCGGCAGCAGGGGCCGCCAGCCCTGCAAGGGGTAATAGCGCAGGTGGTGGCCGGTGCCGTTAACGTGGTCTATGCACACACTGCGCGTGGGCATGTAATAGATAACAGGCGGCAGCCACGGGCCCGGTGGAAGTCCTGCTGCTAGCAACGGCACGTAGAAGTGCAGCAGCACACCGTTGGGGGTGTGGGCCAGCGTGGCGGGCACTGCCCCGTTGCCGCCTTTGGGCAGGTGGCACGCGTGGAAGCTACCATGCGGCATGGGGTAATGAAAGTGGGCGTGGGTCTTCAGGTTGCGTTGCCAGCGATCGGCGCAATGGCGGGTGAGCAACTGCCACATGCCTTCGGTGGGCAAGTCGCACAGGTAAGCGGGCCATAGCCGCAGGTTGTGGGCACCAACGGCCAAGTGCACCTGCGGTGCCCAGCGGGTGGCGTCGCGGAGCTGTATGCCAATGGCCCACATGCGCAAGGCAAAGCAGCGGGGGCGGCGGCACGGCCACAATACCCTCCAGACGGTATTTTTTGGCGAACAGTAGCACTGCCTGGCCGCCGGTGAGTGCTGCATTTCCGTTTTGCAGTGCTACTTGGCCGCCGGTGAGCACTGCATAGCCGCCATGCAGCAACGCTTGGCCGCATTGCAGTGCTGCATTTTCCTTGGGCAGTGCTACGTGGCCGCTATGTCTTGCACAACGCCATGTTGCACTACTGCATGGCGGTATTGCAGTGCTGCATTTCCATTGCGCACTGCTGCATGGCCGCATTGCAGCAGTGCATTCCCGTTGTGCAGTGCTGCATGGCGGAATTGCAGTGCTGCATTTCCGTTCCGCAGTGCTATGCGGCGGTGTACATGCCCTGCAATTCAACTGGGCACTGCTGCAAAACCATTTTGTCGAAGAACAAGGGGGTCCGTGTCAGTGACACAAAGTCCGGGGTAACGCACTTCCTGAAAATGTTTTTCAACAAAAAAGTGCGGTACCGGTGCGGGCTGCAGGAGTTTTTAACGCCGGCGCCGCATAACCCCATCTACGGGTGCTGCGGTTACAGCCCCCGGACAGCAACATGGCACCGCACCGGATGCAACCGGACGGCGCCGCTGGGCCGAAGCAACTCCAGGAAGCAAACCTCAGGCAAAACTCAAACGCACAAATACCATGAAAACGTTGATCAAAGCAGGCGTAAGCCGCCTCAGCCCGAGCGATCTGGCTGTGAAGAGCAACTACGTAGTGGGCAAGATGACGGGCAACTTGGCTTTCGCCACGCCGAGCCCGACCCTTGCGAATGTCAATGCAGCGATCGCAACGCTCGATGCCGCCCTTGAGGAGGCCAAGAGCCGCGCAAGCGCTGCCATTGCAGCCAAGAACACCGCCGCCAGCGAACTGCGTTCGCTGATGACGGACTTGGCACGCTACGTCAACAGTGCTTCCGAGGGCGATAGTGATATCGCTCTGAGCAGCGGGTTCGATGCGGTACTGCCAGCGGTATCCATACCGATGGTGGCACCCGCCGACCTCAGCGCTCGCATGAGCCCCATGGCCGGAAGCATCGACCTTAACTGGCCTGGTGTACGGGGCGCCCGCATGTACAAGGTGTACATGAACACGGGCGATCCGTCGGTGGAAGGCGCTTGGCAATTGGTGGACTTGGTAACGCGCACGCGTTACACCAAGGCCGCCCTCGTTGCCAACGTGCTGGTACACTTCCGCGTATCCGCAGTAGGTGCCCTCGGTGAGGGTCCTGCGAGCGAGATCGTGGCCGCCAAAGCAGCTTAAGGTACAGTCGTAAGTGTACTGCCCCCACTGCGGGGCAGCAGGATGGCAACCACTGTCCAACCACATAAGTGCCGCACGGCACGCAAGGCCCAGCCCCGTTGCATCGGGGCTGGGTTCGTTTCAGCCCATCAATGCACAAGCCCCGGCCATGTGGTCGGGGCTTGTTGCGTTCAAGTGCTGGCCCACTTCACATCGCCGGTGCGCGCGACTTCCGTTGAAGGATGGCGGCGCAGAGCAAACTGATCAGCAGCCCCACGGGCAGGATCTCCATGTACGTGAAGCCCACTTTCACAGCGGGGTTCTTGTACATCTCCTGGAACTCGCGCATCTCCTGCAGCTCGGCCTCCACCTCCGCCGCTGGCTTATCGCTGCTTTCCAATTGCGCCTTGGTGTGATCGTAGTACTGCTGCATGATGTCCTGTTCGGACATGCTGCTGAGCACCATCCACGAGGCCACGTACATGGTGGATGCGATGAGGGTGATGTACAGCCCCATAAGAAAAGCCTTTCCGAATTTGATGACCCCGCCCAAGTGTTTGTCGCGGTAGGTCTTTACCGCAAAGAAGATGGTGCTGAGGCCGATGACCATGGTGGTGTAACCGATCCACATGCCATTGTCCCAGTCGTGCTCGCCACCGCCCAGGGTGATGAACATCATGGCCGAAACGATGATGCCGCCGATGATACCGTACGTGAGGACTGTCTTTTTCATGGGTGTTGGTTTCAGGCCGCGAACAAACGTAGCTGTGCGGCTCTGGCCATCATACTTCGGTACGGATCACATGCCCCAAGGCGCAGATCCATACCAACGGATGACCCCTGGCGATCAGGGCATGAGCCTCAGGGCCTTGGCTTTTACCACCGCTTGGGTGCGGCGGCTCACCTCCAGCTTCAGGAACAAACTGGAGGAATGGGATTTCCCCGTGGGCAGGGAGATGAACAGATTGTCCGCGATCTCCTGGTTGCTACAACCCAAGGCCATCAGCTGCAGCACCTCCAGCTCGCGCCCACTGATGCCGGTGCGCCGCACCGCATCGGCATCCACCGTCGGCGGGGCCACCGGGGCCACCGCTTGCTTGCGGCCCAGCAGCTTGGCACCCAGCCAAACACCCAAGGCCGTAAAGAGCGTGGCCACCACACCGATGTACACCTCTACCGACAAGTCGCGGATCCAATAGTGGTACTCGAACACCTTCAGCACCGTAACCAGCACCGCCACCACCAACGCATAGAGCACCACCGTACCCCAATACCCCCACCGGCGCAGTTCAGCTGTCTTGGCCATCGGGGCCGAAGGTCGGGATGGGGGGAGGATCGACGGCCGCCTTTAAGAAGCATGCGCTTCAGAACGTCCCGCAGGTAGATGCCGAATCACCTCCACAATAGGATTAGGTGAAGAGACTTCCGCTTCCTTGGACAGATAGCCCGTGCGCTGATGAGAGAAGATGGTTTGCGTGGCTTGCAATAGAACTGCTGCCTTGCGCTCTTCATCAGCGCTATCGATAAAGGTGTTGTATGTGCCTAGGCAGTTTGCCTTATGCCGATTCACGATCTCGTTATGCTTTGCGGCGAAATAGTTGCGCACGCACAGAACAACACCAAATGATACAAGCGATACAAGAGCAGCCCCGAAAATGCCCACTTCGATTCTGTCAGTCACGGTGCTCATCTGTAGTCCCCATAACACGAGGGAGAGAACGCTGATAATCAAAACGCCGTTCAGACAAATGAGGAATATGGACCAAGACTTCCACGAATCAGCTTGACGCAGATACTCTTCTGCTTGATCATTAAAAGACTTGCTATGAACTGCCACGCCCTTCTTCCCCAAATCCTGTTGTGCAGTGTTAAGTACTGCATCTAGTTTGTCTTTAATCCCAGCAGCGTCAGCCACTAAATCATCCAGACCTTTCACCTTCGCTGAATAACCTGCCCCATCGTTCAGTGCTTTGTGCTGCGCTAAAACAAGGGACTCAAGGATGGAATTCCATAGGCTTGCCCGGTCCACGGAAAAGCCTTCTTTTTCGTTCGCAGTTTGCTTGAAGTATCTAAGTATGTTTCCCTTTTGTTGGTTATCAGCTTGTCCTGGGTCCTTCTTAATATTCTGGATGCTCGATATGTAGGCAAGAAGGGTTGATGCATGTGTGAGCAACACTTGTTGTCGGCTAAAGGGAAGGAGTGTGAAGGCTGCTCGGTCCAAGTACCGAAATATGCCCTTGAGTTCCTCAACCTCCACAGAAATCTCATTAAAGAGAATAATGCCCGTGCTAGCCGCCTTGGAGTTCTGAATCAGATTCGCTGTCGGGGTATTCAGCACCTCTGCCACCGAGGTAAAAAGTTCATCCGTTGTCATTTTTCTTGGCGTAGGGGGAGCATTGATGAACGAATGTAGTGGCTAGGTGTTTCTCAAGGCCTGTCCTCGCACTAGCTCGCCTACCAGCTATCTTACATGCACAAACGAAGCAACGAATAGCATGGCCAACTCCGACTATTTCAAGACCCTCTTGAGTGTCCTGCGTCGACCGGCAATGTTCGGCGTGCAGGATGTATTGGATCTCCGCGCATTCTTGGAGGGTTATATGTGTGCGAGCAAGGGATCGGACCTGTCTCAGTTACAAGGCGATCTCACCACGTACATGAAGAAGGACAACCCGGAATTCGGCACTGCTGGTTGGGCCCACATTATGAAAGCCCAGAGCTACGAACGCGGCGGCACCCTCAGCGTGTTCGAAAATAATCTGGGTTGGATGATGCTGGAGAACGGTCATTGGAATGATGACCAGTTTCATCTGTTCACTTCGAAGGGGATGTTCTCTGAGGAAGAATGGTTGGCGCTTCCGCCACCCAAGTACCCAGCCAGCACGGAAACTCCGGCTACGGGTCAGTAGTTCTTCTTCCCTCCGGACGGTCATTGGACACGTCGGGTGTGTGCCGTCTGTGAAGAAACCGACAGCGCAAAACGCACCGCCCGCACCATACATTATTGGCGGCGACATTGACAAGTTCGCCGTCGATCGCATGGACGAGAACTTCAAAGCACAACTGGATGCGCGTGCGCGGTACAAGGTGAACGACGGGGTGCACTACAACGCCACCGTGTACCGCGTAGCGGCCCGCTACTGGCGGCGCAGCAACGATAAGATCTACTACGATCTGCGCGAGATGGTACCTCCCGGCCGCCAGCCCCGTTACCAGTACAAGGTGCTGGAGCAATTCGTGCACAAGCCCTCGCTGCATACGCTGGGGTTGCGCATGCACTGAGGGGGCAGGCCGGGCAGCGGCCCAACGCCCCGCACCCCACCCCCACCACCACACCTACCAGCCGTACCCCACGGCCCACCGCTCGTGTAATGGAAAGGGGGCAGCCTTATGGCGTGCGCCACTTTCGCACCGTCAACAACCACAAGTACGGGCGCACCAGGGTGCGCCCCAACGCATCAAAACATGGGACAATTCTGGAAATTCCTGTTCGCCAGCATGCTTGGCAACTTCCTGGTCGGCTTGCTGCTGATCTTCATTTTCGTCGTGGCGCTCATCGGCTCCATCTTCTCGGGCCTCTCCGAAATGGGCGAGAACGCATCGTTCGGCGGCGGCAAGCCGTTCAGCGTAAAAGACAATAGCGTCCTGCACATCACGCTGCACCAGCAGATCATGGATCGCGGCAGCGAGCAGCAGCTCGAACTGGACTTCGGTCCGTTTAAGGGCAGCAGCACCTTGGGCCTCAACGATATCCTCGCGAGCATCGACAAAGCCGCCACGGACGATCGTATCAAAGCCATCTTCCTGGACCTCACCATGGTGCAGGCCGGCATGGCCACCATGAAGGAGATCCGCGAGGAGATCGCCGAGTTCAAGGCCGCCAGCGGCAAACCCGTCATCGCCTTCAGCGACTACTACACGCAGCGCACCTATTACCTGGCGAGCGTGGCCGATGAAGTGTACGTGACCCCGCAAGGCGGCCTCGACTTCCGTGGCCTGCGCAGCGAGTACATGTTCTTCAAAGGCATGTTCGAGAAGCTCGATATCGATGTGCAGTTCATCCGCGGCACCGGCAACAAGTTCAAGAGCTTCGGCGAGGTGTTCACCGAGACGGAGATGAGCGAGAAGAACAGCGAACAGGTGGTTGCGCTGCTCGATGGCCTCTGGAGCGATTACCTCACCACCGTGGGCACCGAGCGCAAGCTCGATAAAGCGAAACTGGACGGCATTGCCGAAACCATGCAGGTGCGCCGCGCGGAGGACGCTGTTACGGCCGGTATGATCGACGGCGCCAAGTACCGCGATGAAGTGCTGGACATCCTGCGCGAGAAGGTGGGCACCGAAAAAGGCAAGGAGCTGGAAATGGCCGAACTCGGCAAGTACAAGCGCGCGACCGTGAAGAAGAAGAGCAGTGAAGCGGGCAAGGACAGCTCAGGTGCGAAGCTGGGCAGCGGCAAGATCGCCGTGGTGTACGCCGAGGGCGACATCATCGATGGCGAGAGCACCGATGGCAGCATCGGCAGCACCACGTTGAGCGCAGCGATCCGCGAGGCACGTGAGGACAGCACGATCAAGGCCTTGGTGCTGCGCGTGAACAGCCCCGGCGGCAGCGGCCTGGCCAGCGATGTGATCTGGCGCGAAGTGGAACTGGCCAAACAACGCATGCCCGTTGTGGTGAGCATGGGCGATGTGGCCGCCAGCGGTGGCTACTACATCAGCTGCGGTGCCAACAAGATCTTCGCACAGGAGAACACCATCACCGGCAGCATCGGCGTGTTCGGCATCATCCCCAACATGCAGGGCTTCTTCAACAACAAACTGGGCATCACCTTCGATGGCGAGCAGACGAACAAGTACGCCGGTATGATGACCACCAGCCGCGCGCTCACGGAAGAGGAGAAAGGCATCATACAAGGCTGGGTGGATGATTTCTACAGCACCTTCAAGCAACGCGTGAGCGATGGTCGCAAAGCCGCTGGCGTGACGCAAATGGATATCGCCATGGTGGACAGCATCGGCCAAGGCCGCGTGTGGACCGGCACCGATGCCATGGCCCGCGGGCTGGTGGATGAAATGGGTGGCTTGGAAGATGCGATCGCCGAAGCTGAGAAACTGGCCGGGCTGACCAACGCCAAGGTGGTGAACTACCCGGAGGAAGAAGACTTCTTCGAGCAGTTGATGGAAGACCTGAGCATGCAATCGAAGACATGGGCCGCGCAGCAAATGCTGGGCACCGATGCCGAGACCGCCGCGCAACTGAAGAAGATCGCCGATGTGAAACGCATCAGCGGCATACAGGCGCGCATGCCGTTCGAGCTGAAAGTGTATTGAGAGGAGGGTGATAGGAACAAGCAGCGCGGGCCCATCAGCCCGCGCTGCTTGTTTTACGGATGCCCACACCATCTTGTCATGCCGGGCTGGTCCCGGCATCTTCGCTATGGCACTACCGCGCCATTCCGGTATGGCAGCCAAGCGACAGCCGCATGGGTCGAGCACGGGACTGCGTGCTGTGCTCCCGGCCTGCCCCCATTAGCTTTGGACCTCATGTATTGCTCAATTCGCGCTTATCTATTTCGTTCAATTACACTTACGCTGTTCGCAGTCGCTTTGGTCGATATGCATGGGCAACTGGATGTCGATCCCGATCAGGAGACGATGCTGCCCGCACATGTGCTCGTCGTGCATCAGGACAGTTCGTCCAAATTGTACGGATACGCCGCCCGCGATGGCCGGACCATAAAAGCCGGTTTCGAGGACGCAGAACCATTCCGCGATGGCTATGCCGTGGTAAAGTTCAAAGGAGCTTGGGGCGTGATCGATACGACCGGCGGTTTCGCATTGGAAGCGAAGTATGCGCAAGTCATGCCACCAGTTGATGGCAGCACCGTGGCCTTCCAGTCGGGTAGCCCGGACCCCTGCGTTATAAAGATCCGTAGCCAGGTGAAGTGCCTTCCCTACGCTGAGTATTGGCTAGCTTGGAAGCAGCAACTGCGTGCGAGCGCAGTTCCTGACAAGGAGTTGATCCTTCGCATATTAGAAATGAACGCGGATCCCCTATCGCGTCAAAAGGAGATCATCACCTTGGAAGACACGTACGTCCTGATGGATGAAGTGAGAGCGAAAGCGACACGACAATTGTTGGGGAACTGATCGTGCTAGGCGAACATCATCCCGTCATACTTCGACACCGCACGTCAACTTCATACACAGACGACAAACCCCTTAAATCAGCGAAGGGCTGCCGGAGATACCGACAGCCCTTGCTTTGCCCTAACGATCAGTTTCCTGACCAAAACCTGAGTGTTCAAACGGGGGTGCGGGCAAAGGGTTACGTACCCCCTGAAAAAAAGTCTGTTGCCCGCTTCCAGCGCGGCGAAAGGCTACGGCTGCTTGCCTTCTGCGGCCTGCCGCTCCTTGCGCTGGGACCGCAGCTGCAACACAACAGGCAGCGTAGCGAAGATGATCATGGACACCACGATCCAACCGAGATAATCCAAGATGCCAGGGAAGGCCTGTCCCAAGTAGTAGCCGGCCGTGAAGATGGTACCCACCCATAGCACCATGCCGATGAAGTTGTACAGGGTGAACCTGCCCAACGGCATGTGGATGATACCCGCAACGATAGGTGCGAACGTGCGCACGATGGGAACGAAGCGCCCGATGATGAGCGTCTTGCCACCGTACTTCTTGTAGTAGTTGTCCGCCAGCAACATGTGCTTCTTCCTGAACCAGAACGTATCGGGCTTGTTCATCATGGCTTTGCCCGTTCGCCGTCCCGTCCACCAACCGAACTGGTAGCCACCCATGCCCGCTGCGAACATGCTGACGACCACGGTTGTGACGCTGTGGTCCAACACACCCGTTGCGGTAAGCAGGCCCGCAGTGAACATCAGCGAATCGCCGGGCAGGAAGAAACCGAAGAACGCTCCGTTCTCGAGGAAGAGCACGATCAGCAACAACGTGAGCCCACCGTAATTGATGATGCTCTCGGGGTTGAAGAGCGTTTTGATGAATTCCCAGATCTCCACGGTGCGTTGCGATGGCGGGGTAAAGTAGAAAGTTGTGGAGATGTGAAGATGACAGGATGTGAAGATGCGGGAGATGTGGGGGTTCCGCACCCGCCGGTCTGTCATCCCGAGGAGTCCGCGACGAGGGATCTCTCAACCACCAACACCCATTCGCTGAGAGATCCTTCGCCGATGAAGGCTCTGGATGACAACACAACGAGTGCGATCGCAGGACGGGAACATCACGCCACCACCACGTGATAGCCGCTGTGGTTACGTACGTTCAACACGCGGCCGTCGCTCCAGATCAAGTACTGTCCTTTGATGCCAGCGAGCGTACCAGCCACCTCCGGCACCTTGTCCAAGTTCATGCTGTTCACCTTCGGCGGGTGGGCGAGCACGGGGTACTCGAGCACCATCGGTTCCTCTTCGGGTAAGGCATAGGCACCCATTTCATAGGCCAATGCTTCCAAGGCCCGCGTTCGCAACGCGCTCATCATTTCGCGGTCGGGTGCGACCGCGCCGAGCATCGCGCGCCAGTTGGTCTTGTCGGCGAACTGCTTTTTCAATTCAACCTCGATCAGCCCTGCCAATTGCCGGTACGGCGTGCGCGCTATGATCACGGCCTGCACAGCACCTTGGTCCACCCAGCGCGTGGGTATTTGCGTGCTGCGGGTAACACCCACTTTGAACCCACCGCTCTGGCTCAGGTACACGAAGTGCTCGGTGTTGTGGTGATCGTTCTCCCACTGCGCATCGCGGCCTTCGCCCAAATGGGCGCGGCACAACTCCGGACGCACGATGCACTCCGACGCTTCGGGTGCGGTGCTCAAACACGGCCAGCAGAATCCTTGGCCGTAGAACTTCTTCACCCGGGTGCCGCAGTTGGTGCACGTGAGCACACCCGTCGGCTTCACGCTGAACGGCTGGCCGATGAAGCTGGACATGTCCAGCAACTCCTCCCCTAGCCGCATGGCGTAACGCACCTTGCCACCCTCCACAGTGGCCATCATTTTCAGCAACTGCCCTTGCACCATGGAAACCGTTTTTACCTTCAGTGCCGAAGATAGACGGACACTCACCCGCCAATGCCCGTTAACGCCCTCTTCTCTTTCCTGATCAAGAAGCGTCTGCAGCAGATCGAGCTGTTCCGCACGCATCCGCACCAAGCGCAGTTCGAGGTGTTCCTGAACCTCATCCGCTCGGCGCGCTACACGGAATGGGGTCGGCAATACGGTTATGACGATATCAAGACGACCGATCAGTTCCGCGAGCGCGTTCCCTTGCAGGACTACGAAGCCGTTAAGCCCTATGTGGCGCGACTGCGATCCGGCGAGCAGAACCTGTTGTGGCCGACAGATACCAAGTGGTTCGCCAAGAGCAGCGGCACCACCAACGACCGCAGCAAGTTCATCCCCGTAACGCGTGAGAGCTTGGAGGATTGCCACTACAAAGGCGGCAAGGACCTGATCGCGCTGCACTACGAGATGAATCCCGCGAGCAAACTCTACGCGGGCATGAACATGGTGGTGGGCGGCAGCAGTGCGATCGAACACCTGCGTACCGATTCGTACAGCGGCGATCTCAGTGCGATCATCATCCGCAACCTGCCGTTCTGGGTGGAACTGAAACGCACCCCGTCCATTGAAGTGGCGTTGCTGGAGAACTGGGAAGAGAAGATCGAGCAGATGGCGCGCGCCACCTTGCGTGAGGACGTGAGCGGCATCGTCGGCGTGCCATCGTGGACGCTCATCATCCTGCGTCGCATACTGGAGATCACCGGCAAGCAGCACATGCTGGAGGTGTGGCCGAACCTTGAACTCTTCATGCACGGCGGTGTGAGTTTCCGTCCGTACCGCGAGCAGTACGCTGCCCTGTTCCCCGGCAACACGGTGAACTACCTGGAGAGCTACAACGCCAGCGAAGGCTTCTTCGGGATCACGGACCAAAAAGGCAGTAACGACCTGTTGCTGATGCTCGACTACGGCATCTTTTTCGAGTTCGTGCCCATGCACGAATTGCATCGCGAGCAACCGCGTACGCTGTTGTTGCACGAAGTGGAAGTGGGCCAGCAGTACGCCATCGTGATCAGCACGAACGCCGGCCTATGGCGTTACATGCCCGGCGATACGGTACGCTTCACCAGCACCGATCCGTTCCGCATACAAGTGAGCGGTCGCACACGCAGTTTCATCAATGCTTTCGGCGAGGAACTGATCGTGGAGAACGCCGACCGTGGGATCGAAGCCGCCTGCCTGGGCACCGATGCCGTGGTGAGCGAGTACACCGCCGGCCCCGTGTATATGGACGGGACGGGTCAAGGTGGGCACGAGTGGGCCATCGAGTTCGAACGCGAGCCAGCTGATATGGAGCACTTCGTGAGCGTGCTCGACCGCACACTGCGCGAGCTCAACAGCGACTACGATGCGAAACGCCGGGGCGATCGTGTGCTGGCACGGCCGATCGTGCACAACCTGCCCAGCGGCACATTCCACCAATGGATGAAGGCGCGCAACAAGCTGGGCGGCCAGAACAAGGTGCCCCGCTTGGCGAACGACCGTAGTTGGTTGGAGCAATTGTTGCCGGTGATCGCGGCATGATGCGCGGCTTGCTCCTATCCTATTGTTCCGTCCTGATGGCCATGTCGGTCAGCGGCCAGGCAGCGCAGGACTCGATGTCGATCACCGGCGCGTTCGATCAGTTCACCACGGATGAGCTGGGGAACGTGTACGCCGTGCGCGGCGATGTGCTCGAACTGTACAACGTGAAGGGTGAGCTCATGCAGCGCAACAGCCTGAAGACCTTCGGTCGGATCGGCTCCATCGATGCGTTCTACTCCCTGAAGCCAATGGTGTTCGCGCATGAGCAAGGACAGTTGGCCGTGCTGGACAATACGCTCGCCGTGCAGGGCAGTGTGATCGATCTCCCACGCAACGGCTACGCGCAAGTGACGTTGGTGTGCGCCAGCGTTCAGAACAGTTTCTGGTTCTTCGATCAGAAGGAACTCTCGCTGATCCGTGTCGATGCTCAACTGCGGCCACAGGCCAATACCGGAAGGCTGGATCAATTGATCGGCCATGCACCGATGCCCACGCAGATGATCGAGCGCGACAACTGGTTGTACGTGAACGATCCCGCGAACGGGATCCTCGTCTTCGATCTGTTCGGCACCTACGCCAAGACCATCCCCATCACCGGCGCGAAGAGTTTCGAGGTGCGCGGTGAGCACATCCATTTCTTCAAGGACGGCAGCTTCAGCATCTTCGATATGCGCGCCTTCACGTTCACCGATATCGTGAACGCGGGCGATCCCGATGTGATCGATGTGCGCATGGAGCATGGCGTTGCGTACATGCGCTTTCCCTCCGGCATTGTGATCCGCGATCTTGCGCGGAAGTGACTTCCACAGCGGGGCGCATTACTTATCCACAGCGCTGTACATGGAGTAACGCTGCCGGTACATTCGCGACTCCCCAACGAAACACGCAACATGCATCTCGCGATCGCCGGCAACATCGGAAGTGGCAAGACCACCCTCACTCAACTGCTCGCCAAACACTACAAGTGGGACCTGCTCCAAGAAGCCGTTGACAACAACCCTTACCTGTTCGACTTCTACAAGGACATGGCGCGGTGGTCGTTCAACCTGCAGGTCTGCTTCGTCAACAGTCGCTTCGGGCAGCTGGTGGATATCCGCAAGAGCGGACGCAAGGTGATCCAGGACCGTACGATCTACGAGGACGCGTACATCTTCGCCCCGAACCTGCACGCGATGGGCCTGATGACCACGCGCGATTTCGAGAACTACTACAAGCTGTTCCAGAACATGGAAACGGCCATCACCCCGCCCGACCTGATGATCTACCTGCGCGCACCCGTGGACAAGCTGGTGAAGCAGATCAGCGAGCGCGGACGCGATTACGAGAACAGCATCAGCATCGAATACCTCAAGCGGCTCAACGAACGTTACGAGGCCTGGATCCAGACCTATGACAAAGGCAAGCTGTTGATCATTGATGTGGAGGACAATGCCTTCCACATGAAGCCCGAGGACCTCGGCAAGATCATCAACTCCATCGATGCCGAGATCCACGGTCTGTTCCCTGCGGAAGCACCTGTGGCCAAGGCCGCCAGCAAGCCTGTGGTGAAGGTGCCGGTGAAGACAGTGGCGAAGAAGCGCTGATAGAACCCACTCTCGTTAACGAAAGAGGCCCCGACAAGTCGGGGCCTCTTTCGTTGGGGTAGTTCGATGATCAGTCCGCAGCGGGTTCGCTGGGCACCGTGATCGTGTTCTCCACGGCAGGAACGTGTCCGCTCATGTCGGCATCCACCGCCTTGTCGTTCTTGTTGATGTGCGGCGCGATGATGAGCGCTACGATCGACGTCAACTTGATGAGGATGTTCATGGAAGGACCACTCGTGTCCTTGAACGGATCGCCCACGGTGTCGCCGGTAACGGCGGCTTGGTGCGGAAGCGACGGCTTGTCGGCCTTGTGCTTGTAATACATCACACCATCGATGTCCACACCTTTCTCGAAGCTCTTCTTGGCGTTATCCCACGCGCCACCGGCATTGTTCTGGAACATGCCCATGAGCACACCGCTCACGGTGATGCCGGCCAGCAATCCGCCCAACGCCTCCGGTCCTGCGAGGAAACCGACCAGGATCGGGGAGACCAACGCCAAGGCACCCGGCGCGATCATTTCGCGGATCGAAGCCTTTGTGCTGATGGCTACGCACTTCTCGTATTCCGGCTTGGCCTTGCCTTCCATGATCCCGGGGATCTCGCGGAACTGCCGGCGCACTTCCTTCACCATGTCCATGGCCGCTTTGCCCACGGCGCTGATGGCGAGGCTGCTGAAGAAGAAGGGGATCATTCCCCCGACGAACAACATGGCCAGCACATCCGCTTTGTAGATGTCGATGCCCGTGATGCCGGACATGCCCACGTAGGCAGCGAACAGCGCCAGCGCTGTAAGTGCTGCTGAAGCGATCGCGAAGCCTTTACCGGTAGCAGCGGTGGTGTTCCCCACG
>CADECG010000019.1 GCA_902825795.1 uncultured Bacteroidota bacterium | reverse complement strand
GAACCGCAGTAGCAGCTTTTGCAGAGCTGTGCCTAGCCACTCGGCCACGCGACCGCTGAATGGGCGGCGAAGATAGACGGTGGGCGTTACCCTTCGAGCACGTACACCACGTGATCCACGGCACCTGCGACCGGCGGATGCTCCTTCGTAAGGCGCACGGTCCAATGGAAATTGCCCGGCCATTCGGCCTTGAGGGCGTCAAAAATGCGGCGTCCCACGTGCTCTATGAGTTTGCTGCGCACGGCCATCTGCTCTTTCACGATCGCTGTAATGCGGCTGTAGTCAATGGTGTCCACCAACCTGTCGGTTTGTTCGCTCGTGCTGAAGTCGCCCTTCACGTTGATGTCGACCTGATAGTGTCCGCCAATGCGGCCCTCTTCGCTGAGGCATCCGTGGTATGCATACACGCGGATCCCATTTACCTCGATCACGCTCATGGTCGGCAATGCTGGAGCCCGGCTTTCATGCGCATCACAACCTCATCGCGACCCAGCAATGCGCTTACGTCGAACATGCCTGGGCCCTGGATGCGACCCGCAACGAACAGCCGATAGATCGGCATCACCTGACCGATCTTCATGCTTTTCTCACGCAACACCTCATTGAACGCGGACTCAATGGCGGCAGGGGTGAATTCGCGGAGACGTTCCAACTTCAGCAGGAAGTCCTCGATGGCCGGAGCTGCCTCAGGTTTCCAGCGCTTTGCGAGTTCTTCGTTCGCTGTGGGGTTATCGATCAAGGGCGAACCGCTTGTGAACAAGTACGTGCCCTCGAGCATGTCGTCAACGAATGTTGCGCGCTCCTTCAACAAGCCCGCAGCGTGCGTTGCGCGCGCATGCGATGTCTCGATACCATGCATGAGCAATTTTTCCAACAGCTGCGAACCGAGTTCGGCATCGGGACGCATGCGCAGGTATTGCTGATTGAACCACTTGGTTTTTTCGGGATCGAACTTTGCGCCGCCTTTGTGCACGCGCTCCAGATCGAAAAGATCGGTGAGCTGTGCGATGCTCATGATCTCCTGATCGGTGCCAGGGTTCCAGCCAAGCAGTGCGAGCATGTTGATGAACGCTTCAGGATAATAACCGCGTTCGCGGTATCCGCTGCTCTTCTCGCCGCTCACCGGATCGGTCCAGTTCAACGAAAAAACCGGGAAGCCGAGGCGGTCGCCGTCGCGCTTGCTCAGTTTGCCGTTGCCATCGGGTTTCAGGATGAGCGGCAAGTGCGCGAATTGCGGACGCTCCCAGCCGAAGGCCTCGTAGATGAGCACGTGTAGCGGCGCACTTGGCAACCACTCCTCGCCGCGGATCACGTGGGTGATCCGCATCAAGTGATCATCCACGATGTTCGCCAGATGGTACGTGGGCATGCCGTCGCTCTTGAACAGCACCTTGTCGTCGATGTTGGCGCTGTGTACCACCACCCACCCGCGGATAATGTCCTCAAAACGCACCTCGGCGTGTCGCGGCACCTTCAAGCGGATCACATACTCATCGCCGCGCGATAGGCGCTCCTTTGTCTCATCCGCGCTCAACGTGAGCGAATTCTTCATGTGCTCGCGCGTCACGGCATTATAGGCCGGTGCCGCAACGCCAGCTGCCTTCAACCGTTCGCGCATGGCGTCGAGTTCCTCGGGCGTATCGAAGGCGTAGTACGCCTTGTCTTTCGCGATCAACTCGTCGGCGTACTGCTTGTACAGACCCTTGCGATCGCTCTGGCGATAGGGGCCATCCGGGCCTCCCACCCACGGACTTTCGTCGGGCACTAAGCCGCACCACTCCAAGCTCTCCTTGATGTAGTCCTCAGCGCCGGGAACGAAACGCGTTTGGTCCGTGTCCTCAATGCGTAAGAGGAACTGCCCACCATGTTTGCGGGCGAAGAGATAATTGTACAGGGCGGTGCGCACACCGCCCATGTGCAACGGGCCGGTGGGGCTTGGGGCGAAACGGACTCTTACGGACATGCGACCAAATGTTCAAGTGTTCATGATCCCCATAACGCGGTGACCATGTCCACTATGAAATGAAGGGCGGCGAAGGTAGACGGGAGAGCCCGGCAATGAGCGTGCAACCGTATCGCCGACCGCGGCACTGCAGTGTCGCTATTGGGCAGCAAGCGACATCACTTTGGATCGGCAGCGCTGTTCAGTTCATTGAGACGGCGGCGCTCCTCAATGGCCTTGCGCTCTGCGGCTGCTTTTTCAATGGCCTGCTGTTCGGGGGTCTTATTGGTTATGCGGCCGAACTCGTCGAGGTAGGCCATCATGTCCTTCAACTCACCGCTGCCGGGATTGGCCGCACGCTCGCGCTTCTTATCGGCCTTGTCGGCACGATGCTTCGCCCGAGCGAGTTCCTTCTGCCGCTTCGCGAAGGTCTGTTGTCCTTTTGCCATGTGCCGGTGAAGGTAGGCCGCACCCGGTCCGAACAGCCACGAAACGGTGAACCGGGACACGAGGCCGAAATCGTGTACCGGCGAGTTCTCCAGTACGGAGCAACAACACTAAACGTGCAGTCCCTTCACAAGCAATCGTTTCCACTCCGGATGCTCTCGCAGGTAGGCTTTCACGTGCATACTTACGGGGATCAGCTTCCAACGCTTCTCGTCAACGAACGTGAGCGCCTTCAGCACAAGCGCATCGGCAACCCCAGAGCCTTCCAGTTGGCGAGGAATGTCGGTTTGCGTCAGGAAGATGCGATCGCCTTGGTGATCGTATTCCATGCGTGCCCGGTGTTCGCCGACTTGAAGGACGAACTGCCGCATGTCTTTTTCATCGATCAGGGGCAACGACGCGAAGTCGATGGCATCAGGGGCGGATTGCTTGGCCATGGTTCAGACCGCGAAGATACCATCCTCGGAGGCGTTGTGTGACCCCTGCGTTAACCCATGCACCAAGCCTCGCCCGCGAGCGGGACTACCTTCGCCCCGAACATGGCGCAGACCCCTCCACAACCCCGCTACATCGGTACCGACCCGCTCCAAAAGCAGTTCGCCAGCGCGGTGCGCCGCAACGTGAACGCCTACTTCAAGGAAAACAACATCAGCACGAAGGCCGACATCCGCCTGGTGCCAAAGACAATTGCGCTATTGGCCATGTATTTCGGGCCGCTCGTGCTGTTGGTAACCATGCCCATGAGCGCGTGGTGGCTGGTGCCGCTGAACATCATCATGGGCATAGGCCTCGCGGGCATCGGCATGAGCATGATGCACGATGGTGTGCACGGGGCTGTGAGCAACAAGCAGTGGTTGAACAAGGCCATGGGTAGCTGTATGGTGCTCTTGGGCAGCACGGTCTTCACCTGGAAGATCTTGCACAATGTGAACCACCATACGCATACGAACGTGGATGAACACGACCAGGACATCGACCCGCCCGCCATCTTGCGGTTCAGCGACCATGCGCCCCTGAAGCCGATCCATCGCATACAACACGTGTTGGCCTGGTTCCTCTACGGCCTGCTCACGGTAACCAAGATCATCAACGACTACTTCACACTGGCCCGCTTCAGCAAACAGGGCATAACCAAACAGCATGGCATTAATGTGCCGTGGGAATTCGTGAGCATGACCATCACGAAGATCCTCGTGATCTTCATGTTCATCGGCCTGCCGCTGTTGCTCACCGACTTCACGTGGTGGCAAGTGTTGCTGGGCTTTGCGTTGATGCATTTCGTGGCCGGCCTGATCATGGGCAGTGTGTTCCAGCTGGCGCACGTGGTGGAGGGCACCGAGCAACCTTTGCCCAATAGCGAAGGCATCATTGAAGCCGACTGGGCCGTACACGAGATGCGCACTACGGCCAACTTCGCACCGCGCAATCGCTTGGTGAATTGGTATGTGGGCGGACTGAACTATCAGGTCGAGCATCATCTCTTCCCGCACATCAGCCACTTGCACTACAGCGCCATCGCTCCGATCGTGGAGCGCACCGCACGCGAGCACAATGTGCCCTACACCTGCAAGCCGACATTGCGCGCAGCGTTGCGCAGCCACTTCCGCCGGTTGTATCAGTTGGGTCACGAGGAGCACCCGGCCTGAAGCCTCGTCCATAACAACAGGCAACCCGCACAACCGCCGCGGGCAGGACGAGTTGCCCACATAGCTTCCCGCCATGAGACCATGGCTCTTTCTGCTCGGCATCCTCCTGCTGCTGGTGCCCGAGATCATGCGCGTGTATTTCATCATGCCATTCCCGGGAAGTCAGGAGGACATGCCGACAGACGATAGCCGAGTGAGCATTGCGTACTGGCTGCACAACAACATCTGGTGGGTGCGGTTGATCGGGCTCGCGCTCATCATCAGCTCGTTCATTCACTACCTGCGCGTGGGCAACTGGTGGAAGCGCATAGCGGTTGTGATACCTGCCGCGTTGTGTGTGCTGGTTTTCTACGCCTTCAACTACAAGTTCATGGCGGACAAGATGTTCTACCCGCCGAAAGAAAAGCTGATGGGCTCTCCAGTGGTGAACGACAGCACGGCGAACAGCCTTGTCATCGCGGTGGAGATCAACGGCGATGCGCGCGCCTACCCTATCGAACTGATCGGTTACCACCACCAAGTGTTGGACACCATTGGTGGCGAGCCGGTGCTGGTAACCTATTGCACGGTATGTCGCACCGGCCGCGCGTGGAGCCCGAAAGTGAACGGCGAGCAGGAGACATTCCGACTGGTGGGCATGGATCACTTCAACGCCATGTTCGAGGATAGTCGAACCAAAAGCTGGTGGCGGCAGGTGAGCGGGGAGTGCATTGTAGGGCCGTTGAAAGGACAGCAGTTGGCAGAGGTGCGCTCAGAACAATTGACCCTTGGCGAGTTCATGGAGCGCTCTCCGAAAGGACTTGTGATGCAACCGGACACTAACTTCATGGAAGAGTATGAAGGTCTGGCGGGATTTGATAATGGCACGATCAACAGTGACCTTGAATGCCGAGACACGGCGAGTTGGCAAATGAAGAGCTGGGTGGTGGGTGTGCTGCACAATGGACATGCACGTGCGTATGATTGGAATGATCTGGTCCAGACGGGGATAACATGGGACACACTTTCCGGCGACTCTATTGCAATCGAGGCTTCCGGAGCGGAGTTCATTGCTAGCGTTGCCTCGTCTCACTTTCTTACCGCAGACTATCCGATCTTCCTAACCGTCAATGGCGCAGCAGACACAATGTGGATGCCGGCAAGGCGCAGAACGATCCCCGCCTACCAGGAATTCTGGCATAGCTGGCGCACGTTCCATCCGAACACCACGCGGTACACCCCCAAGCGCTGATCGCTCCCCATCTTCGTCACCATGAACGAAGAGCGCTACGCCCGCATCATCGGCAACATCTCGCGTTGCACAGCAATGCCGTATGAGCAGCAGCAGAAGTTCCTCGCCGCGCTCGAGGTGAAGCAAGTGCCGAAGAAGACGCAACTGCTGCGCGCTGGAGAGGTGTGCGACTTCGAGGCGTATGTGAACAAGGGCTGCATGCGCAGCTACTTCCTCGACGAGCACGGACACGAAGTGACGCTGCAATTCGCCACGGAGGATTGGTGGGTGAGCGATGTGGTGAGCATGGCGGAAGGCAAGCCCTCGCGGATCTTCATCGAAGCCTTGGAGGACAGCGAGCTGCTGTGCATACACCGCGGCAAGAAGGAGGATCTGTACCGCGACATACCCGGCTTGGAACGCGTGTTCCGGATGATGTTGCTGCGCAACCTTGGCGCACTACAGGACCGCCTCTTCGCTACCATGGCCTGGCCTGCTGAAGAACGCTACGCAGCCGTCCTGAAACGCTTCCCCGAGCTGCCGAACCGCGTGCCGCAGCACATGATCGCCAGCTACCTCGGCATCACTCCGGAGTTCCTGAGCAAGCTGCGCGCACGGCGCGTCGCGAAGTGAGGTTCTTGTCCTAGTTCAATGAACGCGCTTGCGAGCCGCGTGCACATTTGTGCCGTCGAAACACGAACCACATGGACCGCAAAGACTTCCTCCGCAAAAGCATACTGGGCGCCGGTGCCGCCGTTGTGGCGGGCAGGGTGCTCGGTGAAGTGAACGACAAGCCCGAGGTGGTGGGCTTCAACCACCTGCCTTCCGAAAAACCGACCATCATGGCCAACACCGTATTGCACAAAGCCGCTACGCGCGGCCATGCCGATCATGGCTGGCTCAATAGCCATCACAGTTTCAGCTTCGCCAACTACTACGACCCGGAGCGCATGAACTTCGGTGTGCTGCGCGTGCTCAACGACGATACCGTGGCGCCGGGCATGGGCTTCGGCACTCACCCGCACGATAACATGGAGATCATCTCCATCCCGTTGGAAGGCGATCTGGAGCACAAGGACAGCATGGGCAACACGGCGGTGATCCGTAACGGCGATGTGCAAGTGATGAGCGCCGGCACAGGCATCCGCCACAGCGAGTACAACCGCAACAAAGAGTCGTTGGTCAAGTTCCTGCAGATCTGGGTGTTCCCAAACAAGCGCGGGGTGTCGCCGCGGTACGACCAGATCGCGCTCGACGCAAGCAAGCGACACAACAAACTGCAGCAGATCCTATCGCCCAATACCGATGACGAAGGCGTGTGGATCCACCAGAACGCATGGTTCCACTTGGGAACATTCGACAAGGACTTCAGCACCACGTACGCGTTGAAGGACCGGAGCAATGGCGTGTATGCCTTCGTGATCAAGGGCGATATCACCGTGAACGGCGTTGCATTGAACCAGCGCGATGGCTTGGGTGTATGGGACACGGAAAGCATTTCGCTGAAGGCGGACAGCGTCGGTGCCGAGGTGCTGTTGATGGAAGTACCGATGCAACCCTGACCTTCGCCGTGCACGACCAACTGATGAGCACCGATATCAAGGCCTTGAAAGAGGCGCACACCGAACACGCCGTTCATGCCTTGATCCGCCAACGCTTCAGCGCGCGCGGCTTCAGTGATCGGCCACTAGCACCGGAGACAATGAACACCTTGTTCGAGGCCGCTGCTTGGGCGCCGAGCAGCATGAACGAGCAACCCTGGCGGTACCGTTATGCACTGCGCGGGACACCTGCGTTCGAGGAGTTATGGAACTGCTTGACGGTCGGTAACCAGCCATGGGCAAAGGGCGCAGCTGCGCTGGTCGTTTGTCTGGGCCGTACCAACCTGCAACGCAACGGACAGCCGAACCATTATTGGTTGCATGATGTGGGCTTGGCCAATGCCAACTTGCTGATACAAGCGGCAAGCATGGACATCTACGGCCATTTGATGGGCGGCTTCGACCACGACAAGGCCAAGGCCACCTTGGGGTTGAGCGAACTGGCGGAGGAAGTCGCGTGCTTCATTGCGCTCGGCCATCTCGGCGATGCCGAGCAGTTGGCAGAGCCGTTCAAGACACGTGAGCACACACCACGCACCCGCCGGGTACTGAGCGAGACCGTGACGGCGCTCTGATCAGAAGTTGAAGACGATGCTCGCGAACGGCAACCCGATGCCGAGCGTCTTCTTGGCCAACGTTCGCTCATAAGCCAGCCCGAAGTCGAGAGCCATATCCTCGCCAAGCACGCGCAAACCCAAGCTGTGCAGCGGCCATGTGGCATCGGGATCAATGAAGAGCCAGTGCTCCGTGATGATGCACACATTCGGGAAAAGCCGGGTGCTTCCTCCGATGGTTACGAGCGGCCCGCGACCGAGTTGCTGGCCATCATGCGTAGCACCAACGGCAACGGTCAGTTGGTGATCAACGCTGCCGATAGTGGCCATGGCCATCGCCGTCCCGAAACCGAGCGGCACACCATCGATCGCGTCGGGTTCGGTGCGCGATACGGGCAACACCGCGCGCAGGTAAGCGCCCGTGATACCGATGTGCAACAGATCAGAAACAGGCCCGCTCAAGCGCGCGTTCGCATACCACACCGGTCCACCATCGCGCTTGCTGAAAATGGACGGAAGGTGGATGCCCGCGCCAAGTGAGAACTTGTCGCTGCAACCGTATGCGGCCGAGTTCAGCGCGATCAAGGTGCTCTTGAAATAACCTTCGCCGCGCTCCAGAGGAATAGCGCTGGGCAACATGAAGTAGTGCGTGGCGTGGTGGTTCGCCAGTCGTTTGGTACCGCCCTGGCGACGGACCCATTCGCTCGCGTGTGCACCAAGGACGGCCGGAAGTAAGAGAACAAGGAACACCAACTTCCACGGACACGTGAAGCGACGGACGCGTTGAACGAGAAGGCCGGGTTGGACCAAGGCAAAGACGGAGGGCTTCGCGATGGGATGCCGCACCTTGGTCAAAGCTCCGCGCCAACGATCGTATTCTCGACCTTCACCGCATGCGCCGGTTGCTCCTTGTTGCCCTTGCGCCGCTGCTCTCGCTTGGCACGTATGGCCAAGCGGGCCTCAAGGCGGATGATGTCCAGCGCTTGATGGAGCTGCGTTCCAACGGGGAGCACGATTCGCTTGAAGCCGAAGCGAAGCGCCTGGTCTATGCCGCCACAACGAACGACATGTTATACGAAGCCCTGTACTACTGGGCTTTCGCACGCAGCGGAAAGGACGACCCTCTTGGTGCAGTGGAGCATGCGCAAAACGCGTTGCTCATCGCCCATGAGCTTGCGGACACTTCCCGCATCCTCGCCTCGCTCTACCAGCTCACCAAGTTCAATGTGGAAGGGCGCCACTTCGAAGAGGCTGATCGCTTTCGCCGTGAGCACTTGGGGCTGGCGCGGGCATACGGACGCGATACCATCCAGCATGCACTCGCGCTGAACAGCATGGGCAGCATGTACAGCCGAATCGCGCTTCCGGATTCCGAAGAACACTGCTATCGCGAAGGCCTGAGGTTGCTTGGCGTTCGCAAGCACATGGTGAAACAAGCCCTGCTGGGCAACCTGGCCAGCGCGCTGAGCGCGCGAGGCGAACACGCAGCTGCGGCAAAGCTCCACGAACAGGTCCTTGCTGAACTGGACAGCACCGACCTCCACAACAAGGCCTGGACCTTGAGCAACCTCGGTCGGTCGTTGATGTATGCGGAACGGTACGACGAGGCCATTGCTGCTTTCGGTAAGGGGGACTCGCTCAACGCAGCGAGCGGAAACGCGCTCGACCTGGCCATCGACCTGGCCGAACTGCGCGCCGAATGCCTTGAGGCCATGGGCGATCCGGCGGCGGCCTACGCCATGATCAAACGCGCGCGCGATCTGCAGGACACGCTCTTCGATCGGTCCATGAACGAACAACTGCTGGAGCTTGAGACGAGGTTCGGGACGCAATTGAAGGAAGAAGAGATCCAACGCCTGGATGCCGAGAACCGTGAGGGCGTGGAGCGGCTTCGCTTGCGCAATGTGCAGCTCTACGGAAGTCTCGTGCTCGCCGTGCTGGCCCTCGGTGGCGTGGCACTCGTGTGGCGCAACCTGCGACAGAAGCGGAAGTACTCCGCCACCCTGGAGAAGTTGAACGCCGAACTGGGCGAACAGAAGTCACGCATCGAAGAGATCAACCGGCTACTGCAGCTGAAGGTGTTGCGCACGCAGATGAACCCGCACTTCATCTACAACAGCCTCAGCGCCATCCACAACCTGGTGCGCAAGGGTGAAGCAGCAGCAGCAAGCGCCTACCTCGATGGTTTCGCGCGCTTGTTGCGCATGGTGCTGGACCATAGCGTGAAGGAGCGCGTACCGCTCGCCGACGAGATCGCCTTCCTGCGCCAGTACCTGAAGCTGGAAGCGATGCGCTTCGAGGACGGACTGGACTATGTCGTCGACGCCGATCGCGCGTTGCTGGATAATGAGGATCTGCTCGTGCCCACCTTGCTTGTGCAGCCCTTCCTAGAGAATGCGGTGTGGCATGGGCTCGCGCCAAAACAAGGGGAGAAGAAACTGAACGTGTGCTTCGCGATGCGAGGGGAGCAGGTGGTCTGCACCGTGGAGGACAATGGCGTGGGTCGTGAGGCAGCGCCGAAGCGCACACACCCCGACGGTAGTGCGAGCGTGGGCCTGCAGCTCACGAACGAACGCTTGCAGCTGCTTGCCTTCAAGCTGGAGGGAACGGGGCGCATCACGTTCACTGATCTGGTGGAAGGTGGAGCGCCGATGGGTACACGTGTGGAAGTCGTGCTGGGTTGAGCGGCTCCCCGCTCCTTGGGAGAGGGGTTGGGGGTGAGGCATAACTTGCTCCCATGATCACGGCGGTGCAGGTGGATGACGAAGCGGGCGCCCGCGAATTCCTGCGGGGACGCCTGCGCGATGTAGCACCGGAAGTCCATGTGCTCGGCGAAGCGAAGAACATCGACGAGGCTGCGCGCTTGATCGCGGACACCCAACCGCAACTCGTCTTCCTGGATGTGGAGATGCCCGGCGGCGATGGCTTCGAGCTGCTGAAGCGCATCGGTCGCTGGGACTTCGATGTCATCTTCACGACAAGTCACCAGCACTACGCCATACAAGCCATCCGCTTCAGTGCGCTGGATTATCTGCTCAAGCCCGTGCAAGCCGATGAACTGCGCGCGGCGATCGATCGGCATGTGGAGCGCAAGGGCCACGCTTCCACCGATGTGCAGCAGCAGTTCCTCCACAACCTCGCGCAGCGCGACGAGCAGGCCCTGAAGCTCACCCTCACGCACGGCGATCGCACACACGCCGTTGCACCAGCCGACATCGCCTGGTGCCAGGCCGACGACAACTATACCGCGCTGCACCTCGCCGATGAGCGTCGCTTTGTATCCGCGCGCACGCTGAAGGACTACGACGAGATGCTTTCGCCGCTCGGCTTCATCCGCGTGCACAAGAGCGCGCTCGTGAACCGCCGCCATGTGGACGGCATCGATGGCGAAGGGCGCGTGCGCCTGCGCAATGGCACGCGTGTGGAGATCAGCAGGAGGAGGTTGGAGGAGGTGACGCTCGCACTGCGCGGCTGACCGTTCCCTCGATCCCGCCCCGTAGCCTCGGTCTTTCTTTCCGTTCGCCCAGCCTTGCCTTCCCTTGGTCGTGCAATTCCAACGATCATGCGCACAGCTGTTTTTATCCTCGCTCTGGCCCCAACGATCGCTTTCGCCCAGAACGCCAACAACCCCGATTGCGCCAACGCCTATCCCATTGCGGTGAGCAGCGGCGCGGTGCCGGACGAGTGGGTCTTGAGCAACACCGGCGATGAACCCAACGCCATCAGCCCGGCGGCGTGCAGCGGCAACGGTTACAGTGATGTGTGGTTCAGCTTCGTGGCGACCGCGAGCACGCTCACGATCGTGCATGATGGCCGTTCGGTGGACGCCGTGTGCATCGAGGCGTTCAGCGGGACATGTGGTACGCTCACCAGCATCGGTTGCACGGCGGGGCCGATCAGCAATGGTGCGTTGCCACTCACGGGCTTGGTGGTGGGCAACACCTATTATTTCCGCAGTTTCCAGACATACCCGGGCGGTGGCAACACGCGGCGTTGGGGCGTGGTGCATCCGATCACGAACGACGAGTGCGCCGGAGCCATGGAGCTTATTCCTTCTCCGAACATCGGCCCAATAAGTCTTGGACAGCAGTTTACCACCGTTGGCGCTACGCAGTCATTGCCCGGTTGCGGCGTGGCCGCCGCCAGCGACGATGACGTGTGGTTGCATTTCACGGCCACGGCCCCCAAGCACACGGCGGTGATCGTCACGGATATCGGCGTTGTAGTGGAAGCGTACTCTGGCACCTGTGGAAGTCTGACCAGCTTGTGGTGCGAGGACAACTGGGTGCTGGACGCAGAACTCACGGGCCTGACGGTCGGCCAAGAGATCTTCCTGCGGGTATACTCAGAGAGCAATATGGTTCAGTCCTACGTATGGTTCCGCGCGGGCATCGGCAGTCCACCGGCGAACGACGAGTGCGCGAACGCGATCACCATTTCCGTGAACGAAGGTCCGGAGCCAGGACAGGTCTATGGCTTCGACCTCGAAACGGCGACGAGCTCGGCTGTCAACAACTTCACGACGCTGGAGGACGTGTGGTATTCGTTCACCGCACCCTCCACCAACCTCGTGGTGGAGAAAGTGGGCTCGTTCAGCCTGGCGCTCTTCGATGAGAACTGCGTGGATGGCATCGTTTCGGAAGGCGTGTACATCCCCTTGGTGCTGGATGCGCTCGTGCCCGGAACCACCTACAAGCTGAAGGCGGGCAGTGGAACCACGGAGGGCCTCCGCACGCGGGGCTTCACCACCAACGATGATTGTGTGGATGCGATCAGCCTTCCTGTGCAGAACGAGGACGACCCGCTGGTGTACACGCATGCCGTTACTTATGGCGCCACCGAAAGCGCCACGGCTTGCGTGTCCGGAACTGATGATGATGTGTGGTTCACCTTCACCGCTACGGCACCGACCATTCTGTTGAGCGCGATCGCGGATGGGACGGCATTGCGGTATGAACTGAACGCTGGTGCTTGCGGATCGCTCACGGCCATGGAGTGCGGCGCGGTGGACTTCAATTTCGGTACCGTGTTGGACAGCCTTGTGATCGGCACCAACTACACCTTCCGCCTGTGGACGAACGGCTCATCGCCGAAGCCGCTGCGGGTGGCCTTGACAAAGACGCTGTCGAACGATGAATGCGCCGGTGCGCTGCCGCTGCTACCGATGACCTTGGATGACTTCGACGCCGCGCAACGCACCGAGTTCCGTTTTGCAACATCATCGCTTCCCCAATGTGGCAATGCGCTCGGTACCATGGACCTGTGGTACACCTTCACGGCCACGGCGCCCACTGCAGCCTTGGTCCTGCAACCCCACTACGTCGACTATCCCCTCTCGAGTGAGATCTTCTCGGGCACCTGCGCGTCGCTCACCAGCATCCTTTGCACGGACGAACGGCAGACCAACTACACGGGCCTTGTTCCCGGCGAGACCTATTTCGTGCGCATCTACACCAACGCCGGCGGCGACACCCATCTCTTCAACCATCAGTTCTATGCACCGCCGGCGAACGATGACATGGCCGGCGCGATCCAGCTCATGCCTGCTGGCGATGCCTTCGCGCATCCGATGAAGCCCTTTTCGAACTATGGCGCATCGATGTCCTTCTCGCAGGTGGCGTGCACCGGCACTCCCCAGAATGATGTATGGTTCTACTTCGTGGCCACCAACGCAACGCACACGGTAGGCGCTGACGTGGGCAGCATCCAGTACGAAGAGACCGCAACAACATTGCGCATCGAGACCTTCAGCGGTTTCTCTACCATACCCGATACGCTGCTGGCCAATGAGCTGGTCTGCGGCACCAGCACCAACGGCATCAACGTCACAGGGCTCGCTGTCGGCGATACGGTGATGGTGCGCATGTTCTCCAGCACCACCAGCCCACACGTCATCCGCACCTTCCACCCGTGGGTGGGCGGCAGTGGCACAAGCGATGAAGCGAGCGGTGCTGTGCTGATCTCCGAACGCGATGTGTACGCGGTGGAGTTCAACACGAACAACGCCACGCAGAGTCTGCCCAGCAACGGCTGCGGCGTGATGGGCGACAGCCCGGACGACGATGTCTGGTTCAAGTTCACCCACGATGGCGACGCCGCGACGATCACCTGCCACTTCCTGGACAACAACGCGGTGCTCGAACTCTTCCAGGGTCCTGTGGGAAGTCTGACGTCGATCGCGTGCGGCTACAACTACCTCGTGCTCCCCAGCGGAATGGTCGATGGGCAGACCTATCACCTGCGGGTGTACAGCCGAAACACCAGCGACCTGCGTGGCAAGCTCGGCATTTTCCATACGCCACATCCCATGGAAAGCGCCTGTGCCGACGTGGATTGCCTGGGGCCGAACCTGGTGATGAACCCCGGCATCGAACCGGGCGAGCTCAATGCCACGATGTTCCAAACGACCGGACCTCCCGTACCCATCGGCCACGGACTGGCTCCGCACTGGCATACGGCGGTGGCCACTGCGGACAACTACTCCTCCGGCAACGACTTTGCGGATGCTGAGCATCTGCCCGAGGACCTGGATGGTGCCACACCTGACCTGGCCTCCGATGTGCGTCCGCGGAGCGGTGGTGGTGTGGGTGGTGCGTTCGCCCACCAATCGTCCGATTACCATGAAGCGCTGGGCGGTAGGCTGAGCGCTCCCCTCGTGCCCGGCGTGCCCTACCTCATCGCGTTCAACGTGCGGCTGCGCGGGAACATCAGCGGCTGTGATGGTTTCGGTGCGCACCTGAGCCTGGAGCCGATCGCGGTGGCCCTTGCGCCGTTCAATCCGCCCATGCAGATCGAATGGCAGGGCGGGCCGATCAACGTCACCAACAAATGGCAGACCATCTGCGGCCAGATCATCGCCGATCAACCGTACGAGCACATCACCATCGGCGTGTTGAAGCCGCAGGACGAAGTGGAGTGCACGGCAGGCACCGCCTACTACTACTTCGACGATGTGACCGTGGCTGAGATCATCGACGCGCTGTGCGTGACAGTGGATGTGGAGGAAGTGGATCCCGCGACTTCTTCAGCTGTTGCTGGTGAAGGTCTGCGCGTATTCCCGAACCCCGCGAACGATCGGTTGAACATCAGCATCGAAGAGGGGATGATCGGTGAAGCGGCGGTGCTCGAGCTGTTCGATGCGACTGGTAAGCAAGTGCATGCGCGCGTGGTGCCGTCGCTGGTGAGCAATGTCGTGCTTGAACTTCCGGCGGAGCTGCGCGAAGGACTGTACTTGATGATGGTGCAGGTGGACGGGCGTGAGCCGATGTCGGCGCGGGTGGTGGTGAGCCGATGAGCCCAACTACATTGTTCGCATGCGACCACTGACCGCGCTGCTCTTCATTCCGCTGGTGTTCGGTTGCAGCACACAGGAAAGGGAGGCCCCTGAATATGTCCTTCCCGCTGAATGGGAGCCGCACGAGGCCGTCTGGTTCAGCTACTATGGCGACGTAACGGACACGGCGCTGGACAAGGTGGTGCTGGCAATGGATACAGCGACGCTTGTCGTTTGTGCAGTGGAAGGCGACAGCGTGGCCAAGTCTATCGCACTTCGTTGGGACAGCCTGGGCATCCCCTGCAACCGTTACCGGATCGAGCTCTTGAGCGACACTATGCCGGGCCCGACCGTCCGCGATGCCGGTCCGATATTCCTGCGCCAGCGCGATGGAACGCTCGCGGTGCTCGATCCCGACTGGAACTACTATGGCGATCACGCGAACATCATCGAGACACCACCCGCTTTGCTGGCCTATGAGGACAGCTTCCCCACTATGGTCGCGCGACGGCTTGGTCTTCCCGTGGTGCGCAGCAACATGGTCATTGAAGGCGGCGCGGTGGAAGTCAACGGCGCGGGCACGCTGTTGCAAGTGGAAGCTGTTACGATGCAGCGCAACCCCGGCTGGAGCCGCGACAGCATGGAGCACGAACTGAAGCGCGTGTTCGGTGTGCGGTCCATCATCTGGTTGAAGGAGGGACCGGCCGATGACATGTGGTACTTGGCGCCGCGCATCCACGGCAATGTCCTCAACCAGGGCACGGGTGGCCACGTGGACGAGTTCTGCCGTTTCATGAACGACAGCACGGTGCTGCTCTCCTGGCCCGATGATGCCGACCTCGGTGACAGTGCACAGGCCTTGACTCGAAGCCGGATGGAAGTGAACCTGCGGATCCTGGAGCAGTTCCGCGATCACGATGGCCGGTCCCTGAACGTGGTGAAGGTGCCCACACCGGATGTGGAGTTCCATCACACGGTAGTGGACACCGCGAAGAGCTATGGTCGTTGGTTGCTCACGAAGTACGCGGACCTCTCGCCGGGCGACAGCATCCACTACATCCCTGCGGCCAGCTATCTGAACCTGCTCGTCACCAATGGCCGCGTATTCGTTCCGGCCTATTGGCATGAGGGCCTACCGGCTTCGATGAAGGAGAAGGACGAACGTGTGCGTTCCATCCTTCGTGGGCATTTCCCCGATCGCACCGTCGTGCAAGTGGATCCACGGGCCATCAACTGGCAAGGAGGAGGCGTGCATTGTTGGACGCAACAACAGCCGCGTTCGCGGTGATGGAGTATTGTCGTTCTTCACACCATGAGCGCACCCGCAGCTGATCGAGCGCACCTCCTCGACGCTCTTCGCGGCTTCGCGCTATTGGGCATCGCATTGGCCAACTATACCGGGCTCTCGTACTGGGTATTCCTGCCGGAGAAGGAACAAGCCCAGCTGCCGGGTGCGTTCTTGGACGCGACCATGAACGCGTTCCACTTCGTGCTCATCGACGGCAAGTTCTACTCGATCTTCTCGTTGCTCTTCGGTATCGGCTTCGGGTTGTTCTTGGGAAAAGGCGCGGAGGCCATGCCGAGCTTCTTACGGCGCATGCTGGTGCTTGCTTTGATCGGCGCCATGCACATGCGCCTTCTCTGGGAGGGCGACATCCTCTTCCTCTATGCCGTGCTCGGGATGTTACTTCCACTGTTCCGTCACGTGCGCGATCGCTCGTTGGTGATCATCGCTGTCGCGTTGTTGCTCTCGCCCATCCTATTGGATGCCTCCACCGTGCTCAGCGACGGGCGCTTCGCACCGGCCGCGCCCATTCACGCCGCCGCACTTGCCGAAGACAAGTCGTTCGGGTTCGAAGGTGGGATCCCTGCGCACTATGTGCCCGATGGTGGGTGGAAGGAGTTCATGGTATGGCAGCATGGTGGATGGATCTGGCGGATCGAGGGATTGATCGGCACCAACCGCATTCCGAAAGTGTTCGCACTCTTCCTGCTCGGCTTGTGGGTGACACGTCGGGGGATCTTCCGTGATCCATCCGCTCATAGCACGTTGTTGCGAAAGGTCGCGTTGATCGGCGCGATCATCGGCCTGCCGTGCTCCGTGCTCTTGTGGTGGAGCGAGCTGCACTTCGGGCACGTGCCGGAGCTGATCGGCCTGGTGCATACCGCCGCATACGCGTTCAGCGTGGTACCGCTCGCGTTGGCCTATGCGTCAGGCTTCGCACTCTTGTGGACTGGTGAGCGTGCGCAACGCATCCTGCATGTGCTCGCACCAGCCGGTCGCATGGCGCTCACCAACCACCTGATGCAAACGATCATCGCCCTTTGGCTCTTCACGGGCATGGGCCTCGGCTGGGGTGCGCGCGTAAGTCCGATCACTTTCGAGTCCTTGGCCGTTGTTGTGTTCAACCTCCAAGTGCTCTACAGCCATTGGTGGCTGAAGCGTTTCCACTTCGGGCCGATGGAATGGCTGTGGCGCTCGCTGACCTATGGGAAGGCGATGGCGATGCGGAAGTGATCAGGCATGATCTGTTGTTCGGGCTATCAACCCAGCCAGCTACCGAAGCAACGGCGTCAACTTCGTCGGTGAGTTCAGGTATCACGATAGTTTGCACTACTTGTTCGTGAAGCAGCAGCTTGAACGAAGTTTGCGCGCACTGAGTGTGCCGAGGCCTTTCCGCGAACCCCTTGCAGTCAATGAACCATGGAGGTCTCCGCTTCACATCAACCCAGTACCCATAAGGTAAGCTTGGTGCGGATCCTCCTCTTCTATGGCATTGCCATCGTGGTCTCCAACCTGTTCCGTTTCGACCTGTTCGAATTGAACACTCGTCTTGGCTCGTGGTCGGGCTTGGGCTACCTGATCATCAGGAACCTGGTGGAAGGGAGCGGCGTGTTCATAGGTGCGCTGGTCGGCCTCCATGCACTGAAGCAGGTGCGGTCGGTTGAGGTCACGTTCTGGGGCTCGTCGCGCAGGGCGGTCCTGCTCATGGCACTGGTGCCATTCGTCCTCATCACCATGATCGGTGTCAGGAACAGCTTTGGCATCAACGTTCATCTGTTCGGGGCCGTGGCAACGCTCGCAGTACTCGTCTATTGCGTCATGGAGGAATACGGTTGGCGCGGCTACTTGCAACAGGAGTTGAGCGGACTTCAACAACTCACGAAGTACCTCGTCATCAGTGTGCTTTGGTACCTGTGGCACCTTCCGTTCTTGGAGAACCCGAGCGTGTTGGCCAACGTGCTGTTCCTCGGCACGCTGGTCTTGGGCAGTTGGGGCATCGGGCAGGTGGCGGTGCTCACGCGGTCCATCGGTGCTAGCGCGTGTGTACACTTTGTGGTGAACATCACCTTCTTCAACGTGTTCTTCCACAAGGCCTTCGATCCGCTGATGTTGGGCGTGGTCATTGGCTGTTGCGTAGTTGCGTGGGTCTTCATCCTGAAGAAGTGGAAGAAGCAGGGGGCGTGATCCCGTTGAAATGGTCGCGGTAGATCGACGTTCGACGTCGCTGCTTGTCGGAAGCGACCGATCTTCACCCCGATGCGCCTTCTTTCCATTGTTGCGTTGACCCTTATTGCTAGCGGCGTTGTCGCGCAGGACCCCACGCTCGCTCCTGATCTGCGGGTCGCCCTGTCCCGGGATCTTCCCGACACTACCCGCGCGCAGGTCCTCGTGAAGCTCTGCTTCAATCTCACCCGTTCCCAGCCGGATAGTGCGCGGTACTTCGGTGAGCAGGGCCTAGCGCTCGCCGAGCGCATCAAGGACGACAAGTCGATCGCCGATGCGCACAACAACCTGGGCTGGCTGGCCGTGATGCAGGGAGATCTGAAGAAGGGCGAAGCAGAACTCAACAGGGCGCTCGAACTGTTCACTCGGATCGGCAATGCCGCTTACATCTCCGTGGTACGCAGCAACCTGGGCTGGCTGGCCGAACGCAAGGGCGATCGCGCGGGAGCGCTGAAGGAGTTCCAGGAAGCGCTCAAGTTATCCGAGGCGGTGAAGGATACCGGAAACACCGCTGTGCTGCTTTACAACATCGGCACCACGTACAACAAGATGGAGGAATTCGCGCGCGCGCGCGATCTCTTCCAGCGCTCGCTTGCGCACGAGCAGCAGCTTGGTGGTCGACCCGATAAGCAAGCCAATTGCCTTATGGGTATCGGTAATACATACCGCAGTGAAGGCGATGCGGCGAAGGCATTGGAGCACTACCGTCAAGCGGGGGAGATCTTCGAACGCATCGGTGAGCATGCGGGTGCCGGACTTGTCGCCGAGAACGCCGGCGCGCTGTTCGATGTCACCGATCCACAGAAAGCATTGACCTACTACCGCGAGGCTTTGGCCCAGTACCGGCAGATCGATAGCGGCACCGACCAGGCCTACGTGCTGCTCTCTATGGGCGCCACGCAGTTGGCCATGCAACAATTGGCGAAGGCCGATTCCAGCATTACGGCGGGCGCTGCTTTGGCGGCGGCCAGCGGTGAACCCGATCTGGTGCTCGACTACGAGAAGCGCTTGGCCGAACTCGCAAGTGCCAAGGGCGACAGCAAGGGTACACTCGCGCACTACGCACGTTATGTGCAACTGAAGGACAGCCTGCGTAGCGTCGGAAGTGAAGCGGAGCTCATGCGCCTGCGCACCGAATTCGAGACCGAGCGCGCAGAGAAGGACAACGAACTCTTGCGCGCCAAGGACCTTGAGAACATAGAGCGTTTGCGTGCGCGCAACCTTCAGCTGTATGGAAGTCTAGCGCTCGCTGCCTTGGCCCTGGGTGCGGTGTTGCTCGTGTGGCGCAACCTGCAACAGCGACGCAAGCACGCCGCTTTGCTCGAAGGATTGAACACCGAATTGACCGATAAACAAGCGCGCATCGAAGAGATCAACGGACTGTTGCGGTTGAAGGTGTTGCGTACGCAGATGGATCCACACTTCATCCACAACTGCCTCAACGCGATCAAAGCGCTCTCGCTCGCCGGCGAACACCCCAAGGCCGAAGAATACCTCGATGGTTTCGCGCGATTGCTGCGGCAAGTGCTGGAACACAGCGTCCGCGACCGCATCACCTTGGAAGAGGAGCTCGACTTCCTACGCAACTACGTGAAGCTCGAGGGCCTGCGCATGAAAGGCGAGTTCTCATGGTCTGTGGAAGCGGAGAAGCAACTGATCGACGATGAGATGCTGATCCCGTCGTTGCTTGTGCAACCCTTCGTGGAGAACGCGATTTGGCATGGACTGGCACCCAAGGAAGGAGCGAAGCGTCTGGCTGTGCGGTTCAGCATCGAAGGCGCTGGTGTGCGGTGCATCATCGAGGACAACGGCGTTGGACGTTCCGCGGAGAGATCTGAGACTGGTCGCCGATCCTTGGGGCTCAAGCTCACTGGTGAACGGTTGCAATTGCTCACGGAACGCATGGAGAAGGAAGGCGCCTTCGTGATCGAGGACCTGAAGGATGAGGCCGGGGCGGCGTTGGGAACACGCGTCGTTCTGAAGCTCGCCGGCACTTCGGCCTAACTTGCCGCCTCCCGATTGATCGGGACGAAGACGTATGCGGGCGGTGATCGTGGACGATGAACTGGAGGCGCGCACCGTGCTGCGTGCCATGTTGCAGCGTCATGCTCCAGAAGTGAACATCCTTGCCGAGGCTTCTTCGGTGGCGCTCGCGGTCGATGTCCTCAACGAACACAAGCCGGATATCCTCTTCCTCGATGTGCAGATGCCCGGCGGCGACGGCTTCGAACTGTTGAAGCGGCTTGGCAACTGGGACTTCGATGTCATCTTCATCACTGGTTCACAGCACCACGCCATTCAAGCCATCCGCTTCAGCGCGCTGGATTACCTGATGAAACCCGTGCTCGGTGATGAGCTGCGCGCGGCGATCGATCGGCACATCGCCAAGCGTGCTATCGCACCGGAAGAACAGAAGCAATTATTGCACAACATCGCGCAACCCGACGAGCGCACCATGAAGCTCACGCTCACCAGCGGCGACCGTAGCTACTTCGTGGATCCGGCGGAAGTGGTCTGGTGCGAAGCCGACGTGAACTACACGAACCTCCACCTGAACGACGAGCGCCGTTTCGTCTCGGCGCGCACGCTGAAGGACTACGAGGACATGCTCACGCCGCTGGGCTTCTTGCGCACGCACCGCAGTTATTTGGTGAACCGCACGCACATTGACCACCTCGACCGGTCCGGGTTCGTGGTGTTGCGCAACGGGAAACGTGTGGAAGTGGCGAGCAGGAGAAAGGAGGATGTGGCGAGGGCCTTGGCGGGGTGAACCTGCGGTTGCATTTCTCTGTGACCTCCGTGCCTCTGTGGTGGATCTCTTTACGCTCGATCATCAATCCCCGCGTTCGATCGATCCGCCTTGTTCAGGGCGGGCGTTCAGGTTCCCTTGGCATCACCAAAGTCCGTTGCCATGCGCCCTTCGCTTCTCTTCCTGCTCGCCGCTCTACCGGTTGTGGCCTCCTCCCAAACGCCGGACAACTACACGTGCGAACGCGCCTTCGAGATACCGGTGTCCAGCACCAACCTGGCGTCGTTCACCTACGTGAACGGTGTGATGTTCCCCAGTCTACCACCAGTGCCCACCACCACGTGCAGCGGCACCCTCAACCGGCGCACTGGCTGGTACAAGTTCACCGCTGTAGCCACCACGCATTGGGTGCGCACCGAAGGGCCCGAGACGGACTCCCGTATCATCGAAGTGCTTGGCGGAACATGTGGTTCGCTCATCTCCTTGCAATGCTTCGATGGTCTCAACACCTTGCAGGGGCAACCTTATCAGGCGCTCACCGGCCTCACGATCGGGTCGGTCTATTTCATCCGGGCGATGAACAGCTCCCTGGGCTGCGATGCGTCGAACGGGAATTGCGTTATGGGCTTGGCGGTGGTGAGCGCTGCACCCAACGACGAATGTGGGAGCGCCACGCAGCTCACCTCACTGACCGCCGCGCACGTCGTGCGCCCGATGACGGATATGGCGACCATCGGTGCCACCGCATCGCAACCCGGATGCTCGGTAGCCCCCGGCGATTCCGATGATGATGTGTGGTACCGATTCACCGCAACGGCGACAACGCAACACTTCGTGTATGACCTGCTCTATGATGTGGAACCTGTGATCCAATGGTTCAGTGGCTCTTGTGGTGCGCTCACCAGCGTGGCGTGCAACACCACCAAGGCCACGGGACTTACACCCGGCCAGGAGTACCACATCCGCCTGCACAGCGAAGGCACCGACCACACGCTGCGCCTGCTGGGCGATGTGTGCGAGAGCGCCAGCAATGATGAATGCAGCGGGGCCATTCCCATCGTAGTTGCACTCACCGGCGAACAACCGGAAGAAGTAACGATCACCACGCGCACCGGCACGAGCAGCACGGTACCATGCGATGTGCAGAACAGCGATGTGTGGTACAGCTTCGTCGCCCCCACCGCAGGGATAACGATCACTAGCACGAACAATGAGTCCGCTGCGATCTATAGTGGCACCTGCGGATCGCTTACCTGCTACGATGAAGATGCTCTGAACACGCCGTGGAACGTTACCGGCCTTACACCGGGCACGTCGTATTTCCTCAAGCTCGGTGAGAACAACACCCTGCGCGAGAGCACCATCCGGGTGGTGGCGCAACCAGCGAACGACGAGTGCAGCGATGCCGTCGGGCTGGACGTGCAGCCCTATCAAAGTGGCGAGGGCTTCGTGCATGGGCATACCGGCGGCGCAGCGACCGGTGCACAGGCCTGCCAGAACACACAACCGCGCGATGTGTGGTACTCCTTCACCGCCACAGCGGCACAGCATTACATCCATCTCGAGCCGACCCTTCAGACATCGAGCCTTTTCTCCCAAGTGCTCTCGGGATCATGCGGATCCCTCACCAGCATCATTTGCGACGAGGACAATGCCGCATTCAGTCCGTTGATGGTGAGCGGGCTCACGCCTGGAACGGACTACTTCGTCCGCGTGTATTCCAACAGCAACAACACCACCGCCTTCCGCATCGGGATCACCGTGGGCATGGTGAACGACGATTGCTCAGGTGCGTTGCCGTTGCAGGTGCTTTCTCCCCATCAGATCGCCGGTCAGCGCAAGGAGAACACCCGCAATGCCGCCATCAACACCGGCTCTTGCGCACAGAACGTCCCCGACCTGTGGTACACCTTTACCGCCACGGATGATGAGGCCACCTTCGTTGCGGCTTACGAGGGATCGAACGTGACGGCATACACCGAGCTGTTCAGCGGTACGTGCGGGAACTTAACCAGCTTATCCTGCGTCACCAACTTCCGGAACCGGTTCACCGGCCTTACACCGGGCGTCACCTACTTCGTGCGTTTCGCCCAAAGCACCTTCGCGTTCGTGGACTACGTGCCACACCTCGCGCAGGTGCCCAATGACGAGATCACCGATGCATTGGTGGCACCTTTCGGCAGTTCCAGCACCGGTCCGTTGCACAACGGCAGCAGCTACGGTGCCACGCTGAGCTATCCGCAGTTCTGCAGCCAAGCCGACCCCGACGACGATACCTGGTACCGCTTCACGGCCACCGCAACTGCGCATACCGTGCATGCATTGCAGCGCAATACGCTGTTCACGGAACCAACCTTGTCCCAGATGAACGTGGAGGTGTACGATACGCTCTCCACCATCACTGACACCTTGGAGGCGCACATGATCAGTTGCGGCATCGCACCACGAAGCCTCACCGGACTGGAGATCGGCCGCGACTATTGGTACCGGGTGTACACGCCTGGCCCCGCTCCCTACGCGCTGGCCATGTTCAGCACATGGGTACAGGACCAGAGCAACGATGAAGCGATCGGTGCCGTGGCACTCACCTACGGCGATGCCTACTCCCACTACTTCACTACGAGCGGCGCCACGCAAAGCCTCCCTGGCGCTGATTGCAGTACCGACGACACGGCGGATGACGACATCTGGTTCCGCTTCACAGCCACCAACCAGCCAGCCCGGATCGTGGCGGGCCATGGCACGGCCGACCTCACGTTGGAACTCTTCAGCGGAGCACCCGGCAACTTGACTAGCATGGCTTGCAGTGACAACATCTTGGTGTTGCCCGCGCTCACAAGCGGTCAAGTGTATTACGTGCGCCTGTACAGTTGGCGCAATGCAACCCCAGTGGAAGGACGCCTCGGGCTGTTCGTGACACCCTCGCTCACCGTGAACGATTGTGTGGACGAAGCCTGCTTGGGGCCGGTCCTGCTCGCGAATCCTTCGATCGAACAAGGCGCGTACTGCCAAGCCGGTGTGCCGAACATCATGGATGTCGCAGGCCTGGGAATTCCCTTGGCACCCGGCTGGCCCCGCTTGCACGGCGGGTCGTCCGACGGATACAGCAGTTGCATGCCCCATAACATCAATGGAGAAGCGCCTGCGCAGATCATCGTGGTCACCTTGAACCGGAACCTGCCGCGTTCCGGCAAAGGCATGGCCGGTGCCCTCGCCATGGAGGTCGAAGGTTACAGGGAGTACATCCAGGCACCGCTCAGCGAGCCGCTTATTCCCGGTGAACCCTATCTGGTCTCCTTCAACGCTGTGCTCTCCGAAGGCTCCGATGTGAAGGTGAACGGCTTGGGTGCATTGCTGAGCGTCGGGCCCATGGTCGAAGGCACCTACGCCCCCTTCGACGCCGAACCGCAAGTGGTCACCTACGATATGGTGGAGAAGGGCGCATGGACGAACATCTGCGGGATCGTCGTACCCGACGCCGCCTATGACAACATCACCGTCGGCAGCTTCTTCCCCGACCGTGCGTCATACACCCACGAAGGCCCGATCAACGGCTTCTCCACTGCGTACCATTTCTACGATGATGTGGTGGTGGCGCGCGTTACCGATCCCGGTTGCATTACCGGTTTGGGTGACTTGCCGCCGCTGGACGAGAATGCTGCTGACAGCGGCGATGCGTTGCGCGTGTACCCGAATCCCGCGAACGACTTGCTCAACATCGTCGCCGATGCTTCGCTCTTCGGCCAGCGCGCCGTGATCGAAGTGTTCGACGCCACAGGTAGCCGCGTGCATGCGGAACAGGTGAACTATTTCAGTGCACTGCAACCGCTCGACCTGTCGCGCGAATGGAAGGAAGGCTTGTACCTGGTGATGGTGCGCGTGGAAGGGCAGGCACCGAAGGCGGCGCGGGTAGTGGTGAAGCGTTGACGCTCGATCGCCATTCCCCGCGTTCGATCGATCCCACTTGTTCCGGGCAGGCATTCGTGCTCCCTTGGCATCAACAAAGTCAGTTGCTATGCGCTGTTCGCTCCTTCTCGCATCATTGTTCCTGACCGTCTTCGGCCTTGCCCAGACCGGGACCAACTCCTCCTGCAGCACAGCGATCGTGCTACCGGTGGCGCCCAGTAATCTGCAGTTAGCGCTCCTTCCGGTGGATGGCCGTTGGTTCGCGAATGCGGTTCCGGACCCGATCACCGCATGCAGCGGCAATGCCCAAGCTACGACCGCTTGGTTCAGCTTCACGGCCACGGCCACCAAGCATTGGATACGCACGGATGGCCAAGGCACCGACGATGCGAGGATGGAGGTGTTCAGTGGCGGTTGTGGAAACCTCAGCAGCATCGGCTGCTTCCCGCCCAACGGAGCGATGCCCGCGTTGACCGGCCTCACCGTTGGCGCCACCTACCATTTTCGTGTGCAGATGTCAGACCTTGGCTTCTGCACTGCCAACGATGACTATTGCCAGGTCTGGATCGGCGTTGTCTCTGCGCCGGTGAACGACGATTGCGCTGGGGCCATCGCGCTATCCGTGGTGCCACAGACCACAGTGGCATGGCCTTCCACGGAGATCAGCTCGTTGGGTGGCACGCAGTCGCAGGTAGCGTGCACGGTCGGTGCGGATGATGACGTGTGGTATCGTTTCACCGCCACGGAGAACAAGCACATCCTGGGCACCACTTCGCTTTCCGACGCGGTGCAGGCGAATGTGTACGAGTGGTTCAGCGGCACCTGTGGCAGCCTCACCAGCTTGGCGTGCAACGCGCCTGTGGCTATTGGGCTCACACCGGGTACGCAGTACTATATCCGCGCGCATAGCGAGAGCGACGATGCAGCGATAACCCTGCGTGTGGCGGCGGACGTGTTCGCGCCAGCCGTGAACGATGAGTGCGCAGGTGCATTGCCGATCGCCGTAACCATGGCGGGTGAAGACCCGCATGTGGTGACCGTCTCCACCAAGCATGCCAGCGGTAGCACCGTGCCTTGCGCCACCACGGCGCACGATGTGTGGCTCAGTTTCACGGCGCCCGGAACGGAAGTGGTCGTGGCCACCGATGCGCCCAGCACAGTGCAGCATTCACTCTACAGCGGACCCTGTGGCGCATTGATCTGCACATCAGCGGGAGACAATGACCCGGAAGTGACCTTCACTGGACTGACAGCAGGTAGCACGTATTACCTGAAGGTGGGAACCTCGGTCATGGATCGCACCACCATGCGCGTGTATGTTTTCGCGCCGCAGCCGAACGCAGCGTGCGCGGATGCGATCGATCTGCAAGTGCAGAGCGACCCTGTCGACTTCACCGCTGGGCATACTTACGCGGGTTCGGAGGAGGCGTGGTACCGCTTCACGGCCACTGGTCCGCGCGCGCTGATCGAAGGCTACGCAACGGCTGGCGACGCTCCAACCCAGATCTATGTAGAAAGTGGCGCCTGCGGATCGCTCACCAGCATTGGCCAGGACATCGACATAACATCACCCTACTTGCTCACCACGCTCGTGACCGGTCAGCAGTACTATATCCGCGTGGATCCGCAGACGCCGTGTGCTTTCCGGATCGCAGTGCGCGCACCCTTGGTGAACGATGATTGTGCGGGGGCGATCGAACTGCCCTTCAGTACTCCAGCTGACGTATTGGATGTAACCCGTGTTTCAAGCCAAACGGCGGCCAACGGCACGGGGGGCTGCAACATCCAGAAGGACGTGTGGTACCGCTTCACGGCGCTGCATACCAGCGCAGCGTTCATGGTGGTGGATGTGGGCTCTCCATCCGCTGAGACCATTGAACTGTTCGAAGGCACGTGCGGTGCGCTCACCAGCTTGGGCTGCTTCAACAATTCAGTGAAGGCCAACTTCATCGGATTGGTCCCGGGAACAGCGTACCACATCCGCTGGTCGTGCAGCCAAGTGACCAGTTACAGGCCTATGCTCTTCGACCGACCGGTGAACGATGACCCCGGTGCGCCCCTGCCCGCACCGGTCGGCAGCACGTTCGCACAACCGGCCGATCAGTTCTGGAACAACGGTGCAACGCTGAGCATGGCAACGAACTGCCCTGGCGGAGTGGCGGATGACGATACGTGGTTCACCTTCAATGCGAGCGCTGCGCAGCATACCGTCCGCGTGCTGCAACGGAACAAGTTCTACGAGGAGGAACCCATTGCAGGAGCTTCCTTTTACATTGAAGTATTCGACACGCTATCCAGCGATGCGGCGGTACTAAACGCGAGCCAGATCGGCTGCGGGAATGGCGCGGTGCCGCTCAGCGGGCTTACGATCGGCAAGCAATACCTCTACCGCGTGTACACAGGGACGAACGCAGAGAGCGGTTTCTGTGGCTTCGCAACGTGGTATACCGATAGCGACAACGATGATCCGGATGGCGCACGTCCGCTGCCCTACGGCATGGACTACGCCGCTTACTTCAGTACGGCCAACGCCACGCAGACCTTGCCAGGAGCGGATTGCCAGGTGGACGACTTCGCCGATGACGACATCTGGTTCAGCTTCGTGGCTTCGGCCACACCCGCACGTCTGGTGGTTGGCGATGCCTCTGCCGATGTGACGATCGAACTGTTCAGCGGTTCCCCGGGCAACTTGAGCAGCGTGGCGTGCGATGGCAACATCCTGGAGCTACCGTCGCTCACCATCGGACAGACGTATTACGCACGTGTGTATAGTTGGGGCAACGCCGTTGCCGCAAGTGGACGCATCGGTCTTTTCTCCACGCCATCGCTCACGGGCAATAGCTGCGTGGAAGAGACGTGCCTCGGTCCGGTGCTCGTACCGAATCCGGGCATCGAGCAAGATGCAGGAACTTGCCCGATACATGTTGCGGAGTCCACCGTTGGTTATGGTACGCAGGTCGCGCCCGGTTGGCCCCGCATGCAGGGCGGCAGTACCGATGCGCTGCACAGTTGCGCCTACGCAGGCGCCAAGATGGATAACCCCGGGATCGGGCCTCAGGGCCTCGTGGGGGAAACGCCCACGACCTTGTCACGGAGCGGCAAAGGCATGGGCGGCTTCTTCGCCACGGGCTCGTTGCTCGGTTATCCGGAGTACTTCGAGTACGCCCAAGCACAGCTCTCCGAAGCATTGGTTCCAGGCGAACCGTACCTGGTCTCGTTCCATGTGGCAGGGCATCGTCGCGAAGCGCAGCATTGCGTGAGCGGTCTGGGCGCCGCGCTCAGCGAAGGACCGCTCTTCTCGGGCTTCTTCGAGCCGATCGAGGTGCAGCCGGATGTGCTCGAGGAGGAGTTCATCTGCGGAGGCGCGTGGACGAACATCTGCGGTATCGTCATCCCCTCGTCGCCGGTGGACCATATCACCATCGGCAACTTCCGATCGCGTGCAGAAGGTTGCACGGCCAATAGCCCGGGCAGCATCTCGTACTTCTTCCTGGATGATGTTGTGGTGGCGCGCGTAACGGATCCCGGCTGCATCACCAGCATCGGCGACGTGCCTACTTTGGATGAGGTCGTAAATTCCGGTGATGAACTGCAGGTCTACCCGAACCCAGCGAACGACTTGCTCAACATTATCGCTGATCCAACGCTCTTCGGCCATCGCGCGGTGATCGAAGTGTTCGACGCCACCGGTAGCCGCGTGCATGTCGAACAAGTGAACTACTTCAACGCGCTACAACCGCTCGACCTGTCGCGCGAGTGGAAGGAAGGACTGTACCTTGTGATGGTGCGGGTTGAAGGGGAGGCACCGAAAGCTGCAAGGGTGGTGGTGAAGCGCTGACACGCACGGCACCAAACCGCTTGTCAGTGCTGTACCAGTACGGGAACTGCAGACCCCCCGTCCAAACGCAAATGATACTGGCCCGTTGCAAGGTGGTCCACGGGAATGGATATTGTGCCGCTCATGGGCATGGTGGCAAGGGACACCGTGCGACCCACCATGTCGAGCATCTCCACTTGCACGCCCGTTCCGCCCGCACGTGTTGACACCCAGACCCGATCATTTGCGGGCGAAGGATAAACAAGGATGCGCGCTGCGGAACTTGTTGCCCCAGAAACCCCTGTGTCATCCACCGGGGTCAACATCCGAATGCGGTGGTTCGCAGCATCGGCGAAAATGACCCTGCCTAGGGCATCAATAACGATCCCGCACGGCGAATTGATCATTGCGGTGCTGGCCAGCACATTGTCGGCGCCGTACCCGGATGTTGCTGTACCAGCGATGGTGGCGATCAACCCCGTTATAGCATCCACTTTGCGGATACGGCTATGATTGGCATCGCTGATGTACAGGTTGTCGGCGCTGTCCAACACAATGCCCTGCGGAAGACCGAGCGTTGCGGTCGTTGCGGGAATACCGTCGCCGTTGTATGCAGCAGGACCTGTGCCGATACCTGCAACGGTGGTGATCACACCCGATAGGGCATCCACCTTCCGGATGGCCGCGTTGTTGATGTCGGCGATGTAGATGTCGCCGTTGGTCGCGATGGCAATGTCATACGGAAGGTTGAAGGAGGCGTTAAGTGCGGGACCGTTGTCCCCGGCGAAAGCAGCAGTTCCGTTTCCCGCGAAGGCATGCAAGAACGAGGAATCCGCATCGATATACCGTACGTAGTTATTGCCGATCACGCTCAGTATAAGGTCGCCATCCGAAGTGAAGCGGACGCCCATCGGAGCGTGAAGGGCCGCCGATAGCGCTGGTATTTCGGTGTTGTTCCCCGGGCTCATGGTGCCAGCGAATGTGGAGATGGTACCGTCCACAACGCTGACCTTCCGAATGCGAAGGGCATCCCGTTCTGCGATGAAGAGATCACCATTGGCGTTGAAGGCAAGGCCGAAGGGATAGGCCAGGCCCGCAGTGTTGGCTGGCCCCCCGTCGCCACTGTACCCAACCATACCGATACCGGCCACGTGCTCCATATTGCCCGATATGGCATCGATCCTGCGCAGCACATGATCGGACGGCTGACCGAAATACAATGAGCCATCCGCCGCCAGGGCCAGTCCTTGCGGATAGTACACTGTTGCGTTCACGGCTGGTGCACCATTGCCCGTGCTGCCCGCCAAGCCAGTGCCTGCAATGGTGGTGATCGTGTAGTCCTGCGCGACGGCTGGGATCAGGTGTGCGAACAATAGTGTGGTGAAGCAGTGGCGCATCGTTAGTGGTGTAGGCGTTTGTGACCGTGCAAACGTTCATGGCATCGTCGCACGGGCGCCTACCATCTTGATGGTAGGCGCCCGTGAAATGCAACAGCACTGCTTTGCGGGCACCATGAACCATATGCCAATGACGTCTGCATCGATACGCTCGACCTGGTTGCTTCTCGCCCTGCCCGCGGCAATTGCTGTCTTTGGCCAGCGGGATATGGGGCCGATCCATTCACCCTCCAACCCCGTGCGGCCCCTCGACCGGTCCGGAGACCGTGAGGACTTGAACCAGTACTGCACCCCGGGCTACACGGTAGGGTCGTCGGATGGTGACCGCATCGACGGAGTGTACTTCGGCACCATCTCCAACACCTACGTTGCCACCGAAACGGCACTCGGGTTCACGGACTACAGCTACGAGGGCAGCGATGCCATCGCTCAAGTGGATCGGGATAACGTCTACCCGATGACCATTCTTGTGGGCCCCTACGACCCGCCCGGCGCTGCGTTCGAGCAATACAAGGTGTGGATAGATTTCGATCAGGACGGCGAGTTCGGTGCGTTCGAGGAAGTGCTGAACGCACAGACCACAGCTGCTTTCGAGGACATCCTGGCGGATATCTACATACCCGCCGATGCGCGGCCCGGCTATACCGGTTTGCGCATCCGTTGTGTGTACAACGATCCCGCATTTGATGCTTGCAGTAACCAGAGCTATGGCGAAGCAGAGGACTATGTGATCCTGATCAATGGCAGCCTGCCCTGCATCCCATACACGGCACGCGGCCCATATGCCAACGACTTCATCGGAGGTGTTGCCATGAACGGTTTCTCCATGACGCAATCCGCTGTTCCCACGCACGCCTATTCCTCCTCGTTGGGATACGGAACACAGTTGCAGAGGAACGGGACGGCGACCATCACCATCACCAGCGGCGCCATCGCCAACGACCATTACGGTGCATGGGCGGATTGGAACATGGACGGCGACTTCGATGATGGTGGCGAGGAGCTGGGTGTATTCACCATCGCTGGCATATTCTCGCCGACCTCGTTCAACATCACCGTTCCTGCCGATGCAGTAGTCGGGTATACGCTCCTGCGCGTACGGTGTGTGTACAATGATCCCGCAGTAACAGCCTGTAGCTATGCTGAGTGGGGCGAAACGCAGGACTTCACCTTGGCCGTATTGCACGGCGTATTTCCTTGTCTGCCACCGACAGCAGGAACGCAGGCAGGCGATGGTTTTACCAGCGTAACGTTCGATGGCACTACCTATCCGGGCACGACGCAGTGGCCATTCTACACACTTGGCAACACGGTGCATCGCGTGGATCGCGGAACGAACATCGCCGTGGATGTCGTTGCCGGAACCTACCTGCCACAGACATACGATGTATGGCTGGACATGAACGACAATGGCGATTTCGCGGATGCGGGCGAAGCGCTCGGCTCAGTTGCGGCCACCATGGCTTTCGAGCCGCTTGGCATCGTCGCCTTGATCCCAGCGAGCTGCCCACCCGGCCAGCACATCTTGCGTGTGCGGGGTTACGACACGAACAATGGCAATGCCAGCGCCTGCGGTGATGTCGGGTTCGGCGAACTGCTGGACATACCATTGGTGGTTGAGGATCCGGCCGGTGTGTGCGTTCCGTACAGCCCCTATTGGACGCGTGGCGGTGACTATATCGATGGCATTGAGCTGGGCGACATGGTCAACATTTCATCCGGTGGCGATCACGCCGCACCGTATGTTGACTTCACCACCTTGGGCACTACCCTGAACGTGGGCGTGTCCTACACCATGTCGATCACCGGTGGCGAGTATTCCGGCGATAGCTACCACGCGTGGATCGACTACAATGCCGATGGTGATTGGAATGATGCAGGTGAGGCGATCGGGTCGGTCATCATAAACGGCGTGAACGGAACGGGGACCATATCGTTCACCGTGCCCGCTGCCGTCCTTGGCGACAAACGAATGCGTGTACGATGCGGATTCCAACCGATCCCGAATGCATGCGCGGACGCGACATACGGTGAAACGGAAGACTACACGGTTTCCATCAACGCGAACACGGGCGTGGGCGAAAGCGTTGCGCAAGCACTGAGCATTCTACCTATGCCGGGCGATGGCATTGTACTGATCCGCCGCACGGAGGTCGGGACAGTACACTATGCGCTGCTGGAGGCTACCGGCCGAACCATGGCGTCCGGCCAGTTCACCGGGACTACTGCCACCATACCCATGAGAGATGCGGCGAACGGTGTCTACGTGATCGTGCTGAACGGTGTGCCAGCGCAGCGCTTCGTTTGGCAAAAGCGCTAACCGCGACCAGGGTACATCCGCTTGATCGCATCGCCTCGTGAATGCACCTGCAGCTTGTCATAAATGCTGCGGACGTGCGTGCGCACGGTGCTGATATTGACATCAAGCTTATGCGCGATCTCCTTGTACATAAGGCCGCTGGCCAAGCCATCCACCACTTCGCGTTCCTTGGCGGTGAGCAGTGCCTCTTCCATGCTCGGGGCGGGTGCACCTTGGAACGAAGCCACAACAGCTCGTGCAATGGCCGGGCTCATCGGCGAACCGCCGGAGTGGATGTCGTGTACTGCGGCAATGAGGTCTGCGGCCGGTGCGCTTTTTACCAAGTAGCCGGTTGCACCGGCGCACAGGGCTTGGAAGATGTACGTGGGGTTCTCGAACACGGTGCTCATCAAGAATTGCATGGCCGGTTTGCGCGGCTTGGCCTGCGAAACGCAGTCGATGCCACTGGTGCCGGGCATGTTGATGTCCATCACCACCACATCGGCATCAAGGTGCTCCAGTTCCGCTAGGAACCGATCGCCTGTAGGGAATGTGGCGATGACCACAATGCGCGGATCGCCCTTGATCCCCGCCTGCAACAAGTCACGGAAATCACGATCATCTTCCACTATGGCTACATGGATCCGCTTCATCGCCGCAAACTAACGGGGTATTAGCGGACCATGTGCTTCAACCAATGTACCAGTGCCTATCCCCGCCGGGTTAACGGATAGGCTGCCGCCATGCGCTGCGATCCGCGCGCGCATGTTCACCAGCCCATTTCCGCCATCGGTCGGGCTATGCCCCAAGCCGCGACCATCATCCGCGATGGCCAAACCGAACCGATCGGTATCAATTTGGAAACGCAGCTGGATGATCTTGGGTTGTGCATGTTTCAAGGCATTGTTCAGCGCCTCCTTCACCACCATGGACAGATCGTGCTTGAACGCTGGATCGAGCAGCAGGTCGGGGTCCTGTACATGAAGGTTCAACTGAAGATCGACTCCGGTGCCATCAAGCAAACGATGTGCGCGGTCGGCGATATACTGCATGAACGAACCGGCGCTGTCGCTGGAAGGGTCGGCGGCCCACACAACGTCATTCAGGGATCCGCGGATCTGCCGCGCATGATCGGCGATGGAGCGCAAGCGTTGTGCGCGCTCCTCGGCCGGAGATCCTTCTTGCTGCACAAGATCACTGAGCAACGCGATCTTGGAAAGCGAGCCACCCAGCTCATCGTGTATGTCCCGCGCCACCCGGGTGCGCACCACTTCCGCTTCGCGCTCTTTGCCGACGCGCATAAGCTCATCCTGGGTTTCCACCAGCGCCCGGTTGCTGGCCGTTAGCCTCCGTGTGTTCTTACGGCTTTGCCTATACAACATGCCCAACAACACGGCGATCGCGATGCCGCCACCGGCAACGGACCACGCCAACCAGCGCCCTTTATTGTACGCCTCGGCGTTTGCAGCTGCTGTCGCAAGTTCTTTCTCTTGCTCGGCTTTTGCTTGCGCCGCGGCAACGGCGCGCACTTTCTCCAAACCCATATCCTCTTTCATCTCCGCATCGGCCAATTCGGCGCGCAGCGATGCCTCCTTCACATTGCCGATCGCAGCGTACGCCAATGCCAAGCTGCGGTTGATAAAGTGCCGTGAGCGGTGGTCTTCGATAGCAACGGAGATCGAGTCGGCCGTCAATAGATAGACAATGCCTTCTTTGGAGTTCCCCATTTCCACGGCACGCTGACCTAGCAGGTTGAGGTAATTCATGTCGCTGCGCGGCTGATCCAACAAGGCTACAAGTGGCTGCACGCGGAGCAAGTACGCATCAACGCTATCTGGCCACCCAAGGTGGCGAAGCGTTTCGATCGTGGAAAAGAGCGTGGCCGCATGATTGTTCGGCCGATCCAGGGTGCGATGAAGGTCCAAAGCTTTGTGGAAGTAGAACAGCGCGCTGTCGCCTTGCCCCATTTCGTCCAGGATATTGCCCAACCCCGTGTAAGCGTTCGCCAGATCGATGCCGTCGCCGATGCCGCGCATGGTGACCATGGCCTTGCGCGACCACGCCAACGCGCTCGGCAGATCTTCCATGGCCGTGTAGCAATAGCCCAAGTAATTGTATGCGGCTCCGATCTCCTCCGGCAATTGAAGTTCTTCAGCGGTGACCAGGTAGCTATTGATCGCCTCGATGCTTTCCGGGTAGCGGTTCAGGAAGAAGAGTTGTGCGCCCATCATGCGTTGCGCCACCAGAAGGTGGTTCAACCAACGCGCTCGGCCCCTTCCTGCTGTTGCATCCAGTCCGGCCCTTGCGAGCAGGATCGCCTGTTGTGCCATCGCCAAGGCGCTGTCCAGGTCGCCGTTGTTCTGGTGCGTCCGCGAAAGACCTGTTGCCGCCACGGTCCCACTACTATCCGTTGCCGAACGTGCGCTCCGCAACCAACGGTCCCATCGTGATCGGTCGTCCGCCGTGTCGTTCGTCTGGGCCTTCGCCAAGGGCGCTCCAATGAGCGCGGCCCAAAGGACAATGGCGTTGGTCAGGTTACGGCCCACGCATCAAAGATGGGCGGATCCCATCCGCCTCTTCATCCCGTGCATCCCGTTGTGTCCTCGCACTTCGTGGCAACTGCCCGATCGGAAGATCGGGCCGGGCGCAAGTCATGAGGTCGGCTACTACCTTGGCAGCAACTCCGTACGACATGCCACATGATCCACTCTTCGAACAGCGCATTGCGGAAGCACTGAAAGCCCAAGGCGCCAACCCCGAACACAAAAAGATGTTCGGCGGCGTGGCCTTCATGGTCAATGGCAACATGAGCGTTGGCATCACCAACAAAGGCGACTTCATGGCGCGTTTCGACAAGGAGCGTCATGCGGAGATCAGTAAGTGGCCTGGCGCGAAACCGATGACCTTCGGTAAGGGCGACATGAAGGGGTTTCTTTTCGTGGATGCCGACGCGGTGGAAAATCCGAAGGCGATGGAAAGGTGGGTGAAGCTCTCGCTGGAATACGTGAAGGGGTTGCCGAAGAAGGCGGCGAAGGGCGCGTCGCCCGCGCCGAAAAAGAAGGCCACCGCAAAGCGCAAGTGATGGTTACCGCACAGCTCGCCTCTTCGCTCGGCCGCACCGATGAGCAGCCGAACATTGCGTTAGCGGAAGCTATCGTAGCGGAGAAGAACGTTGTCGGGGTGCGCGAACTGGTTGACCTGTTGAACGGCAAGAACAAGGAACTGAAGAGCGATGCGCTTAAGGCACTGTGTGAAGTTGGCGGTCGCGCACCCGAACTGATCGCACCCTTTCTCGCCCAGTTCAAGAACCTGCTGACCAGTCCCGACAACCGTATGGTGTGGGGTGCGATGTGCGCGATAGACACCATTACGACCGTAAAGCCCGAAGCCGTATACATGATGCTGCCGCAGATCATGTCAGCAGTGGACAAGGGCAGCGTCATCACCCGCGACCACGCCGTTAAGGCATTGGTGAAGCTGGCCAGCGAAGAGCGCTTCGCGAAGACCACCATACCGCTGTTGCTCGAACAACTGCGCAGCGCACCGGTGAACCAGTTGCCGATGTACGCCGAGTTGATCGCCCCGGTCGCGAAGGGCGGTGTTGTGAAGGAGTTTGTCGGGATCCTTTCACTACGGCTGCAGGACTTGCCCACCGCTGCCAAGATCAAGCGCGTGGAAAAGGTGTTGAAGCAACTGACGAAGGGCTGATCCCTCGACTTCCGCCGGTGCTGCTTAGTTTGGCGCAACCCCCCAATGGAAGGAGCACTTGTTCTCGTAGCGCTGATCCCCATCGCGCTATTGATCCTTGCGATCATCACGGCATCGCGCACCGGCAGCATCAGCCGCCAGCTGGATGAACTGCGCAAGGAAGTGGCCGTGCTGCACAAGGCGCTTGCCGACCGAGTGACCGTGCCGTCGGCTTCAGCTGGGCAGCAGGCGCCGCCAGCGCCAACCACTCCGCCCGTAGCAGCCACAGGCGACCCTTGGTATGCTGGAATGCGGGAGCCAGAGCCACGGGTTTTCCACGCACCGGAAGCAGGTCCTGCGGAAGTCGCGCCCGAGCCGAAAGTCGAAGCGCCGTCATCCGTTCCGCCATCGCCGCGCATTGTGATCACCGAACCGGTGCAAGCAGCCCAGCCCACGGAACGGATCGCCGCAGATTCACCCCGGCAGGTCGTGATCGAGCCTGCACGCCCAGCGCCACCACGCACACCGCCGCCACCTCCGCAAAAGGGCGCATGGGAGCGGTTCCTCGACAGCAATCCCGATCTGGAGAAGTTCATCGGTGAGAACCTCATCAACAAGATCGGTATCGCGGTGTTGGTGCTCGGGCTTGGTTTTCTGTTGCGCTATGCCATTGGCAGGAACTACATCAATGAAGTGGGCCGCGTTCTGATCGGCGTTGCTTCTGGAGGCGTGCTGATGTTCATCGCGCACCGCTTGCGGTTGAAATTGCGCGCCTTCAGTTCGGTGCTTGTGGCCGGCGGCATCAGCGTTCTGTACTTCACCATTGCCATCGCTTACCGCTCGTATGGTGATATGTTCACCCAAGCGCAGGCGTTCGCGATCATGGTGGTCATCACTGCGCTCGCCGTGGTGTTCTCCATTGCCTACGATCGACGGGAGCTGGCGGTGATCGCATTGATCGGGGGCTTTGCTGCGCCCTTCATGGTGAGCTCCGGTGAAGGCAACTTCAAAGTGCTCTTCTCCTACTTGCTGATCCTCAATGTGGGCATGCTGGTGTTGGCGTTGTTGAAGCGCTGGAACATCGTCCACTTGG
>CADECG010000018.1:17756-37628 GCA_902825795.1 uncultured Bacteroidota bacterium | reverse complement strand
GGGGGGCAAAGTCTGGTGCGCAACACCAACTGCCGTGTTCGGCTTCGACCCGACCACCGGAGAATACGAACGGCTCACCAAAGTGAACCGGTTGAACGATGTCGGCGTCCGTGCTATTCGCTGGAACCACACGCTGGGTATGCTGGTGGTGGGTTATGACAACGGCAATCTCGATCTGGTGAGCCCGAACTCCACATACAACCTCAGCGACATCAAGCGCAGCAATCTCCTTGGTGACAAGGGCATCAACAGCATCCGGTTCGAAGAGGACCTTGCTTATTTGAGTTGTGGTTTCGGCATTGTGGTGGTGGACTTGGTTGCGCGCGAGGTGCGCGAGACCTGGCTCATCGGCCCCGCAGGAACACAACTCGATATCAACGCCACTGCGGTCCTTGTGGATTCTGTTTATGCCGCGACCGAGAATGGTTTGTACGCGGCGAAACGCGTTGGCGAGAACCTGGCAGCGTTCACCAACTGGCATAAACGCGTTGATATACCCGTGCCCAATGGAGAGTATACTTCCGTTGTGGCGTTCGGCGGAAAGTTGCTGGCCAACTATCGTGGCGCCGTGCAATACACCGACACCGTGTTCTACTTCGATGGCGGCTGGCAGCGCTTCAGCAACAACGGCATGTTCGGCACTACCAACCTCAGCCTCGAGGTCTCCCTTGCCGGTGACCAACTTCTTGTCACGCACGATTACCACTTGCAGACCTTCGACTCCTCGCTGCAACAGGTCGCCGCGTTCTACGGGTACAATAATGGCGCCCTCACCGCATTCCCCGCCATGGCGATACCGTCGACCAATGGGCATATCTGGATCGCCGATCGCGAGAACGGATTGGTGCGGAGCAATGGCGGGACCCAAGGTGATCTGTTCTACCCCAACGGACCTGCGCAGACCAGTGCGATCGGCATGAGCATGAGCGAGGGAACGCTGTTCGTGGCAAGTGGCTCAGTGGCCACTAACTGGAGCGGTTCGTTCCGCAAAGACGGCGTGCATCACCTTGCCAATGGCGAGTGGCGCACAACCAGTATTGAGAACGAACCACTGATGTTGGGGGCTAACGCCTTCGGCAATGCAGCGAACGACATTATGGCCGTGGTGGTGGACCCTGACGACAATACACATGCTTTCGCCGGGTCGTGGGATGATGGGGTCCTGGAATTCCGGAACCGGGAATTGATCGGTTTCTTCAACAGCGACAACACCAATGGTGTGCTGCAGATCTTCGCCGGGCTGGGCAACGCCAACGTTGTGCAAGTAGCGGGGCTTGCCTACGACAAGGATGGTAACATGTGGGTGAGCAACAGCAACTGCTCCAATCCGGTGGTTGTGCGCAAGGCCAATGGCACGTGGAAGAATTTCAATCCCGGGACCATCCTCAACAACCAAACCCTGTTGAGCAAGATCGTTCCGGCAGAGAACGGCTACAAGTGGTTCATACGGCCCCGCGGGCTGGGGTTGTTGGTATTCAACGACGGCGGCACGATCGACAACACCAGCGATGATCAGTACAAGGTGCTCAACAATTTCGAGGGCACCGGTCGTTTGCCCAGTACGGACATCTATGGCTTGGCGGAAGACCTGGACGGCGAGATGTGGGTGGGTACCGGAAAGGGCGTTGTGGTGTTCTATAACCCCGACGCCATATTCAATGGCGGGGATTACGATGCCCAACAGATCCTGATCGAACAGGACGGCAATGTGCAGATCCTGCTGGAGACAGAGGTGGTGACTTCGGTGGCTGTTGATGGTGGCAATCGTAAATGGTTGGGCACGGTTACCAGTGGTGTCTACTTGGTAAGTTCGGACGGCACCGAACAGCTCCAACACTTCACTGCGGAGAACAGTCCCTTACCCAGCAACAACATCAACGACATCGCGATCGACCAAGTGACGGGAGAGGTGTATTTCGCAACGGATCGCGGCATCATGAGCTACCGGAGCGACGCCACCGATGGCAGTGGCTCTGCCGATTGCGCCATGGTCTATCCAAACCCGGTTCGCGAGAGCTATGCCGGACCGGTGGCCATTACCGGATTGGTGCGCGATAGCGACGTCAAGATCACGGACGTGAGCGGCAACTTGGTATACCGCACCACCAGCTTGGGCGGACAGGCCACGTGGCCGGGCACGGACATGAGCGGAAACCGTGTGAGCAGTGGTGTGTACTTGGCATACAGCACCAACGATGACGGCAGTGAAAAGTGCATGACCAAGATCCTGGTAATGCGATAGCCCCAGGCAATGCTCATCACTACGCGCGCGATCGTTCTGCGCACGGTGCGTCACGGCGATAGAGGCGTTGTGCTGAAGCTCTATACCGAGCACCACGGCGTTCGTGGGTACGCGGTACGAATGGGTGGCAAGAGCGGCATACCGGCCGGCCTTCTGGAACCCCTGCAGCGGTTGGTGGTTGTGGCACACGAACGTGGAGACCGCGAACTGCATCATCTGAAAGAGGTCCGGCCCGACAAACCCTATCTGCGCATCGGTGGCGATCCGATCAAAGGCGGCGTTGTGCTGTTCGTGCAAGAAGTGTTGTTGCGCACGGTACGCGAGGAATCGGCGGACCCGGCCATGTTCCAATTCATCCACGATGCGCTGAGCGTGCTGGATGAGGAAACCGACCTTGGTCATTATCCGATCGGCTTCTTGTGCGGGCTTTGCCGACAGCATGGTTTTGCGCCCGAATTGCCGGAAGGACCGGCGGGATGGTTCGACATGATGGACGGACAATTCATTGACAACGAGCCCGCGCATCCGCACGCCTTCTCCGGTGATCTTGTGCCTTTGTTCACGCAATTGCTGGAAACACCCCTGAGCAGCGTGGGCTCCGTGTCCGCGTCGGCAGCGCAACGCCGGGCGCTACTCGCGAAACTCCTGCATTATTTCCGGCTGCATGTGGATGGATTCGGTGAGCTGCGCTCACCCGCCGTGCTGCAAGCGGTACTGGGTTAGTCGACCCGTCGTTCTCGATCATTATCGTAGTGCGGCTACTTTCGTCCGGACTATCATTCGCCTTAACCGCGAGCCGTCGATCGCCACGACCCCGTTGGTCCTAGTGGGCGGTAACATCAACAAGAAATGACCACTGCCACACGCCTCGCCCCGCCGCTTGCAGAGAAGATACCGCACGAGATGACCAACCATGGTCACACGCGCGTGGACGAATACCACTGGATGCGTTTGAGCGAGGAACAACGCAACGCAAAAGCGCCTGACGACCACACGAAGAAGGTAGTGGCGCACCTGAATGCGGAGAATGCATACACCGCCGACGTGCTTGCCCCGGTGAAACAACTGCGCGAGGACCTGTTCAAAGAAATGAAGGGCCGCATCAAGGAAACGGACATGAGCGTGCCCTATCGCGAGAACGGTTACTGGTACGGCAGCCGGTTCGAAACGGGTAAGGAGTACGCTGTCCATATGCGCATGCCCGCGATCAAAGGCGTGGAACGGATACCGGCGGACACCGATCCGGCCTGGCGGGTTTTCATAGACGAGAATATAATGGCGCAGGGCCACGACTATTTCGACCTTGCCGACTACGAACCAAGCCCGGACAACAGCCTCTGCGCATACGGCGTGGATACGGTGAGCCGGCGCCAATACACCATCCGTTTCCGCGACATGTCCACGGGCGTTGACCTGTCGGACGTAATAACCAACACCGACGGCGGTGGTGCTTGGGCGGACAATAAGACGTTTTTCTACAGCCGGAAAGACAAAACGCTGCGCAGCTTCAAGATCTACCGACACATCATTGGTACTGACGCGAAGGACGATGTTGAGGTGTATCACGAAAAGGATGAAGCCTTCAGTTGCGATGTCTACCGGAGCCGGTCGGATAGGTTCGTGATCATCGCCACAGGAAGCACGCTCATCAGCGAGGAACTATTGCTTCCTGTCGATGACCCATTGGGTGTTTTCGCCGTGTTCCAGCCGCGGGAAGCAGAACACGAGTACAGTACGCAACATGTAGCCGGCAAATTCTACATCCTCACCAACTGGAAGGCGCAGAATTTCCGATTGATGGAATGCGCTGAGGGGAAAACGGGAAAAGAGCACTGGAAAGAAGTGGTCCCGCATCGTGACGATGTGTTGTTGGAGGATGTGGACCTATTCAAAGATCATATGGTGATCAGCGAGCGCAAGCAGGGACTTACGCATTTACGCATTCTCAAACTGAGCACCGGCGCCGAGCACGAGATAGCCTTCAACGACCCGGCATACGTTGCATACAGCGGAACCAACCCGGAATGGGACAGCAAGCTGCTGCGTTACGGATACACAAGCCTGACCACACCTGGAAGTGTATACCAGCACGATATGGACGCGAAGACGAACACACTGCTGAAGCAGCAGGAGGTTGTGGGGGGATACGATCCCGACGCGTATCGGAGCGAGCGTCTGTGGTGCGTGGCGGCGGATGGCGCCAAGGTGCCAATGAGCGTTGTATACAAGAAGGGGACACCGATCACCGGCACGGCCCCGCTGCTGCTATATGGCTACGGCTCATATGGCATCAGTATGGATCCCGCGTTCAGCAGCGCGCGACTGTCGTTGTTGGATCGTGGTTTCGTGTTCGTGTTGGCACATATACGTGGTGGTGAGGATCTCGGTCGCGCGTGGTACGACAATGGGAAGATGGAGCATAAGACCAACACATTCACTGACTTCATCGCGTGCGCGGAATATCTGCTGGCCAACAAGTACGCAGACCCCGAGCGGCTCTTCTGCATGGGCGGAAGTGCTGGGGGGTTGTTGATGGGCGTCGTGGTGAATTTGCGCCCCGACCTATGGAGGGCGGTGGTGGCACAAGTCGCTTTTGTTGATGTTGTTACAACCATGTTGGACAACACCATACCACTCACAACAGGCGAATACGATGAGTGGGGCGACCCGAATGAAAAGGAGGCCTACGGCAGATTGCTCTCCTATTCGCCCTATGACAACGTGAAGGACGGCGTGTACCCGGCGATGTTGGTCACTACTGGGTTCCATGACAGCCAAGTGCAGTACTGGGAGCCCGCAAAATGGGTGGCCCGGTTACGCGATCATCACAAGGGCAACGCGCCGATCCTATTGCACACCAATATGGAGGCTGGTCATGGTGGCGCAAGCGGGCGCTTCGAGCGCTTGAAAGAAGTCGCGCTGGACTATGCCTTCCTGCTGATGCAGGCGGGGCTGGCGAAATAGGTGGGGCGCGCTCAAGCCTCGGGGGCTATCGCCTATGATGCGATACTCTCCACATAAACGATCTCCTCGGGCTGCATCGGTATCACGTTCACCGGGACTGCATCGTGCTGAAGGCGCTCATAGTCGCGCACGCTGGAAAAGAACAAGCGCTTGGTGCTGCCATTGTCCACCTCCCAGATCACGCCGAACACTTCCTTACCACTACGCAGTTTGAACTTGCAGTGCTTATTCGCGAACGGGCGGATGCGGGATAGTTCCATGTGATTCATCCGCCGTAGAGCGGATCAGGTCTCTTGACTTAATGGGCGTCGATCGTTGCACCGCCAAAATAGAGCGGTGCGCCAGAGCAATGCCAATGGACTTGTGAACAGCTGTTCGGCGTCTGTTCATAAAACGAACGACGCGATGCTCTCATTGCATCGCGTCGTGGAAAGTGTCGTGTGGTGAGTTGTTTCGATCAGGCACCTTGCGTCACCTTCGCTTTGGCGCCGGTCATGCTGGCAAGATCACGGTCGAACAAATAGAGCCCGCACTTATCTCCGACGATCATGTTCAGCTTGTCGATCAGCGTACGGGCCAGCGCCTCTTCCTCGATCTGCTCGCTCACATACCACTGCATGAAGTTGTGCGTGGTGTACTCCTTCTCCTTCAAACAGAGATCAACCACCTTGTTGATCTCTCCTGTGACCTTGGTCTCGTGTACAAAGAGCTCTTGGAAAATGTGTGCAATGCCTTTCCACGTGCGCGGGGGTGCGGGCAGTGCGGGCACGACGGCATGTCCGCCGCGCTCGTTCACGAACTTCAACAGCTTGAGTGCATGCATACGCTCCTCGTCGCTGTGACCATATAAAAAAGCTGCCGTGCCGCTCAACCCTTGCGTTTCTGCCCAACTGGCCATGGCCAGATAGATCTGGCTGCTCATCGCCTCTGTTTGGATCTGCGCGTTGAGCGCTGCTTCGATCTTCTTCGGTAACATGGTTTTGCGTATTGGGGCCGAAAGTTACGGGGGCTTCCGCGCGCGTTGTTAGCGTGTATTGAAGTTGTTCATCGCGTGCGCAATACCCAGTAACCCGAACTGCAGCACCGCCTTGCAGGCGATCTCCGTCCTCTCTTCCAATGTCTTGCTCTCCTCTGCTGTCCATGGGCTCAACACGTGTTCCGCCTGCCGCCCCCTTGGAAAGTCGGCGCCGATGCCAAAGCGCAGTCTGGGGAACTCCTGGGAGCCGACGACCTCGATGATGCTCGTTAACCCATTGTGGCCCCCGGCACTCCCGTTCGCACGCAGTCTGATCTTCCCGAAGGGCAGCGCCAAGTCGTCGGTAATGACCAAAACCCGCTCAAGTGCCACATTCTCCTTTTCCATCCAGTAGCGCACCGCCTTACCGCTGAGGTTCATGAACGTCTGCGGTTTTACAAGAATGAAGGTCCGTCCCTTGTGGCGCAGCTCGGCTATCTCGGCGTAACGATCGCCCTCAAAAGATGCGTTGAAGGACCGTGCAAGTGCGTCAAGCACTTGGAAGCCGATGTTGTGGCGTGTGTTGCCATACTCGGGTCCGGGGTTGCCCAGCCCAATGATCAGATACTTCATAGCTGGGCACAAAAGAAGCGGACCCACGACATGGTCGCGGGTCCGCTCGCAATTCGATCCGCATCGGGCGTGCCACTATCCCGTTGCATCTTGATGAGGAAACTACTTCTTGGCAGCGGGCTTAGCTGCCTCCCCCTTCTTGGCATCGGCGGCTGGCGCAGCGGCACCCGCGGCCGGAGCAGCAGCACCTGCGGCTGGCGCAGCGGTGGTTGCGGTCGCCACAACGGCGACTTCTTCAACCTTCTTGGGCATCTTCAGGGTAAGCACCACATCGGTTGGGCGCTCCACAACGGAAAGGCCGGGGAATTTCAGGTCGCTCATGCGCAGGCTATCGCCCAATTCAACTCCGCTTACGTCCAGGTCAAGGTGCTCTGGCAACGCGCTTGGCAGGCCTTTAACATGGATCTTCCGGAACTTTTGGCTTAGGACGCCGCCCTTGCGCACACCTACCGGCTGTCCGTTCAGTTTCAGGCTCAAGGCTACTGTCGCCTCCTTTGTGTCGCTCATTTCCACGAAGTCCACGTGGATCGGCGCATCCGTCACAGGGTGGAATTGCGTCTCGTGCAGAAGGGCCATGGTCTTGGTGCCGTCCATATCCAACTCAATGCGATAGGTCTCCGGCGTGAAAACGACCTTGCCCAAGGCCTTGGCCTCTACATGGAAGTGGGTGGTTTTGTCACCGCCATACAAAACACAAGGCACGCGACCTTGGCGACGAAGACTGTTCGAGTTGCTGGTACCGGCGCCGGTGCGCGGGGTTGCTGAAAGGGAAACCTTTTTCATGACTGGAAGTGTTAGGCTACTATGAAATGGCTGCTGATGCTTTCGTGATTACGTACGCGCATGATCACGTCTGCAAAAAGCTGGGCCACCGAAAGTTGTTTGATCTTGTTGGTCTGTGCCAGTTTCTCGGGCGACACGGGAATGGTATCTGTTACGATGAGTTCCACGAGCGATGACGTCTGGATCCTTTTGCAGGCATCTCCGCTCAGCACCGCGTGTGTGCACACCGCGCGAACGCTTGCAGCCCCCTCCTCCATCATCATGTCACTGGCCTTGGTGAGCGTGCCGGCCGTATCAACCATGTCGTCCACCAGCACCACATCCTTACCCTTCACATCGCCGATCACCGTCATGCGCTCGATCTGATTGGCCACTTTCCGCTGCTTGTAGCAAATGGCCATATCGCAACCCAAGTGCTTACTATAGGCGTTAGCCCGCTTAGTGCCGCCCGTATCCGGTGCGGCCATCAGTAGGTTAGGCAAGCCCATGCTCTTGATGTGCGGAAGGAATATGCTGCTAGCGAAGAGGTGGTCAACCGGCACCTCGAAAAATCCCTGGATCTGGTCCGCGTGCAGGTCCATGGTCATGATCCGATCAACGCCAGCGGCCGTGAGCATGTTGGCCACTAGCTTGGCACCAATGCTCACCCGGGGCTTGTCCTTGCGATCCTGGCGTGCGAAGCCGAAGTAAGGCATCACGGCAACGATCCGCTTTGCACTAGCACGCTTAGCTGCATCGATCATCATCAGGAGCTCCAACAGGTTATCTGCGGGAGGGAACGTGCTTTGGATAACGAACACCAGGTCGCCGCGCACCGTTTCCTCGAAGCTCGGTTGGAATTCTCCGTCGCTGAACCTGCTTACGGTAACCTCGCCCAAGCGCTCACCGCTGGCGGCTGCAACTTTCTCGGCCAGGTAACGCGATGCGCTACCGCCGAAAATCTTGGCGGGTTCTAATGGGACACTCATGAAATTTCCCTGATCCTCGCTCCTGAAATCTGCGGGGCGGGTGAAAAGGGGCCGCGAATGTAGCGATCGGCTTGGTTTATCAACAGGTGTTGGTAGGTAAGTGCCGAAGCCCGCCCGGACTTCCGGGGCCGCATCTTCGCCGTGCCCTTCTGCCGGGCGACACCAACACGCCACATATGCCGAAGCAGAAGCCTGCCCCACACGCACTCAGTGAAACCATACTGGCCGCCGTCCGCCAAAGCGGAAGCGCGGGGATCACCGCCCAACAACTCGCCCTGAAGGCGGGGGTCAAGGAGAAGGGTAAGCTCTATACGTTGTACGAGGCCATTGATGAGTTGCTTGGCGCGGGCAAGGTTAAAAGCGGCAAAAAGGGACGTTACCACGCTGGAGGCGAAGAGGTGGGCGGTCACGCCCGCGCTGGCCTTGATCCGCGCCATAAAGGGCCAAAGGAACATGACCGAAGCCGACCTAAGGCGCTCGAGAGCAGTGGACGCGATCGGCGTGAGGGGAGTTCCTCTGATACGAATACCGTTGAGGGTGTTCTGGACATTGTAAGCAATGGCTCCGGCTACTTGAGGCGCGAAGGGGTTGACGAGGACTTGTTCGTACACATGGGAAACCTCGGCCTTGCACTAACGGGCGACACCGTGTTGGCCAAGGTGGTGCAGCACCGAGGTCGGAAGCCGGAGGCGAAAGTGCTGGAGGTGCTGAAGCGGAAACGCAGCGATTTCGTCGGCACCGTGCATAAAGACAAGGGCCGCTTCTATGTGCGTCCTGATGATCAGAAAATGAACCGCGTTTTCACCCTGCGCGAGAGTGACCGCAACGGCGCGAACGAGGGCGAGAAGGTTGTGTTGGTCCTCGGAGATTGGCGGGATCAACGCGAACAACCGCCGGGCATCGTACAGCGGATCCTCGGCAAGGCCGGCGAAAACGAAACAGAGATCCACGCGATCCTCGCTGAATTCGGACTGCCGTACGATTTCCCCGATCACGTTGAGGCCGAGGCCGCAAGCATCAAGAACGGATGTACACCACAGGAGATCAGTAAGCGCAAGGATGTACGCAACATCACAACACTGACGATCGACCCGGAGGATGCGAAGGACCTGGACGATGCACTGAGCTTGCGGAAATTGGACAGCGGCAACTGGGAGGTCGGCGTGCATATCGCCGACGTCAGCCACTATGTGCGGCCCGGAATGGCGATCGAAGAAGAAGGTTCGTCTCGCGCTACAAGCGTGTACTTGGTAGATCGTGTGGTGCCTATGCTTCCAGAGAAGTTGAGCAACGGATTGTGTTCGTTGCACCCCGGAGAGGACAAGCTTTCGTTCAGCGCGATCTTCGAGGTCGACGAGCGTGCACGGATCGTCAACGAATGGTTCGGCCGAACCGTAATGCATAGCAACCGGCGTTTTGCCTACGCCGATGCACAAGCGATCATCAATGGAGGAGACGGTGAATACAAGAGCGAAGTGCTCACCTTGCATCGCCTAGCACAGGTGCTGCGCAAAGACCGCATGGCAAATGGTGCGCTGGAGGTCGGGGGCAACGAAGTGAAATTCAAACTGGACGAAAAAGGTCGTCCATTGGGCGTATATGAGAAGGTGATGGCAGAGGCGAATTGGCTCATCGAGGAGTTCATGCTGCTGGCCAACAAGCGTGTGGCGACATATGTGGGCACATTGAAAAAGGGCGGTGCCCATCCGTTCGTTTACCGGGTGCACGACTTGCCCGACGAGGAGAAGATCGATCAGTTGAAGAATCTGGCGAAGAGCTTTGGACATACACTAGTGATACACAAGGGTGAAGAGCTTGCGCATGCGATCAATCGACTGCTTGCCGATGTGAAGGGCACGGATGAGGAGAATATCATCAAGCAGGTCACCATACGAAGTATGGCGAAGGCTGTCTACAGCACCGATAACATCGGACACTACGGACTGGCCTTCGACCATTACACGCACTTCACCTCCCCCATCCGCCGGTATCCCGACCTGTTGGTACACCGAGCACTATCGCACTATCTGGCCGGTGGTTCACCATTGAATAAGGGCGCGCTGGAAACTAGCTGTAAGCACAGTTCGATGCAAGAGCGCCGCGCGGCCGACGCGGAACGTGCCAGCATTCGTTACAAGCAATCCGAGTTCCTGTTGCAACGCATCGGACAGTCGTTCGATGGCCTGATCACCGGCATAACCTCGTGGGGCATATATGTGGAGCTGAAGGAGAACAAGTGCGAGGGCATGATCTCCATTCGCGACCTGCGCGGCGATACGTTCAAATTCCTGGAAGGCAAATTCCAAGTGGTGGGAATGCGCACCGGAAAGACCTATCGCCTAGGTGATGAACTGCGCGTTACGATACGCGCCGTGGACATGGAGAAAAGGGTCGTTGATCTAGTGCCGGAGGGCGGCGGAGGGCAGGCGCCACAAACTGAACGCTATCGCAAAGAGGCACGCACAAGTAGAAAGAAGGGCCGACGCTAAACCAGATTCAAGCGCTTGGCCAGCTCGTCCTTGTAGCTGCCGCCAATGGGGATGATCTTCTTATCATTCTCAAGGATAACGTTCGGCTGTTCGATGGCCGCGATCTTGTCCAAGCGAACAATAAAACTGCGGTGCACGCGCACGAAGTCGCTATCGGGCAATTTGGCCTCGATATCCTTCATGGTGCTGTGTATCGTGTAGCGTGTATTGAGCGTGTTGATAGTCACGTAATCCTTCAGCGCTTCAACGAAATAGATGTCGCTGGTCTTCAGCTTCACCAGACGGCTGTTGTTCTTCACAAAGAGGAACTCCTTGCCGGTCTCTTTGTTTTCCACGAGACTGAAAAGCAGGTCGCGCTCCTTCAGCACCTCGGTCTCTTTCTTGTGTTTGTACAGCGCCATTTCGATCGACGTATGGATGTCGATCTCCTTGAATGGCTTGATGATGTACCCGTACGGCTGCGTGACCTTCGCTTTGTTCAGGGTGCTTTCGTCGGCATACGCGGTAAGGAAGATCACCGGGATATTGGTCTCTTGGCGGATCTTGTCCGCCGCCTCGATCCCGTTCATTTCGCCCTTCAGCATAATGTCCATGAGAATGATGTCGGGCTGGGTCTCGATCGCCAAGGCCACCGCATTCTCACCAGTTGCGGCAGCGCCGGCCACCGTGTAGCCGAGCTTCTTCAGGCTAAGCTGGATGTCCTTGCTCACAATGCTCTCGTCCTCTACCACCAAAACACTTGTCTGCGCCATGAGTATCCGTTGGTTACGTCCAAATGTATGCTTGCGGGCCGTTTCTACGGTCTATCGATCCCGGGGTTCCCGTTCGGGGTGCTGCGGGTAAAGGTGAGAACCCAGGTTGCTCCCGTTCCCGCCTTTCGCTCAATGCGGCCATCGATCTGGCCGGCGAGGGTCTGTACCAATTGCAAACCCAGGTTGGCGCTTCGTTCCTCGTGGAAGTCGCCAGGAAGGCCAATGCCGCTGTCCGCAACAGTAATACACACCTGCTGGTTGCTCATTTCCACTCTCAGATCAATGGTTCCCTTCGCACCACCCGGAAAGGCGTGCTTAAGGGCGTTGCTCAATAGTTCGTTCAGGATGAGCCCACAGGGTATCGCCTGGTCCAATCCCAACTCCACCTTTTCGACGTCCGTGTTCAACTGCACCTGTCCAGTCAGGCTATAGCTCATCATGAGGTTGCGGGCCAGACTGTCGATGTACGCCCCAAGATCAATACTGCTGAAGTTCTTGGCCTGATAGAGGCTCTCGTGGATGAAGGACATGCTCCGAACGCGGTCTTTGCTATCACGCAGAAGGTCTAGCATGCGCTGGTCGCCGCCCACATAACCGGTTTGAAGGTTGAGAATACTACTAATGATCTGCAGGTTGTTTTTCACGCGATGGTGCACTTCCTTCAAGAGCACCTCTTTTTCGTGCAGGCTTTCCTGCATTTTCCGCTGGGCATCCTTGCGGTCCGTTATGCCGTGGGCAAGGCAGCTGATCTCGCGGACCTCACCATCGATCACGATCGGATTCAAGAAATTCTCCACCCACAACATGCGCCCGCGCCCATTATCCAGTTGCACCTCGAAGTGCTGTGGTTGTCCCGTCAGCGCCGCTTCATACTGTGCGACCACCGGCCCCCAACCACCGCCCGCGACGCGATTCTTCATGTCATCGATGAACCGGTCGCCCAAGGCGTGGTTTATTCCTAGACCACGCCTATTGCTCTCGCGGAAATGTTCGTTGAAGGCGGTGAGGCGGAACTCTTTGTCGAGCGTCCAGATCATCACGTTAGCGCTGTTCTCGAAAATGGCCTTGATGCGGGCCGCTTGATCTCGGACCAATCGCTCCGCCAGAACTTGTTCCGTGACTTCGTGCCCGATACCGAACACCTCATCCACCTCGCCATCGGCGCCGATCACGGGGCTCAGGAAGATCTCGTTGCAAACAGTATGTCCGTCCCTGGACTTCACCTCGGTCTCGAACCTCAGTGTCTTTCCTGTGAAGGCCTGTTTGTATTTATCCTCCCAGAAATGATGATACTCATCACTCGCAAAGCGCTTTCTCGGAACGGCAATGTTGGTTCGTATTTCTGGACGGGTGCCGTATAGCCTCGTGACCATATCGGCATAACCCCTATTGAAACTCGTAAGTGCAATATCGCGGTCCACGGTCCAGAACATGTGTTCGCCGCTCTCGAACAATGCTCGCAGCTTCGCTGTTTCGTGATCAAGATGCTCGCGGTCTTCTTTGGCCCGTGTAATGTCCCGGCTCACCCCCATTGACCCGAGCAACGTTCCCTGCTCGTCGTAAAGCCTGCTTGCGGTAAGAAAGGAGATGAACCCCTTGCCTTCGCGGTCCACATTGCGCACCTCTCCGGTGAATGCGCCGTGCTCATCGAGTTCCCGCTTCACGCGCGTATGTTCCGCTTCGGTGGCGTAGAGCATGCGTGCGTGTTTGCCAACAACCTCGCTCGGCTCATAACCGAACCGTATGGATGCCGCCGGGTTGAATTCCGTGATGAACGACTCCTTGTCTACGGCGATGATCGCATCCAACGAGCTGTCCACAAGACTGCGCGCGAAACGCTGGGAACGGAATAATTCCTGCTGGGTGAGTTTATGCTGGTCGATCTCGTTCCGCAACGCTTTGCTGGACACGTCGATCCCGTCGGCCTGCTCATGCGCGGCCTCGTGCACATCAGCATTGCCCGGTCGGGTTCCGGCCCCCTTAACTGATTTCGCTGCCACGCCCCGAAACTACTGCTCTGGTTCGCCACCACCGGGAACCGGCAGCTTCTGGCCATCGATACGTACCTCTTCGCCGTTCAAATAGCGGATGGTCATCTTCAATTCCCCGGCCTCTGTATAAAGGTCCCAATCACCTTGCTGCAGACCCGCCGCGTACTTGCCTTCCGTTCGGAGTTGCCCATTGGGGTAATACCATCGGTGCTTGCCCTGCGGCTCTCCCCCGATGAATTCGCCAATGAAGTATGTGCGACCACTTTGGTAGGTGTGTTTCCAAATGCCGTCCTTCAGTCCATCCTTGTACTTTCCTTTCTCGGTGTGGTCGCCGACCACATACGTCCATTCGCCTTCTTTAAGACCATCAATGTACTCGCCCTGCGTGATCACGGCGCCCGTGCTGTCATACTCGATGCTGGATCCGTCTTCACGCCCTTTGCGGTAATTCTCCTCGCGATGCATCGCTCCGTTCTGGTAGAACCAGATCCATTGGTTCTGTGCAAGGCCATTCGCGTAACGGCCTTTCTGTTCCACTTTCCCGCTGCGGTGGTAATACACCCATTCACCTTCGCGCTTGCCCTCCTTGTATTCTCCTTCCGCACGCAACTCGCCACTGAGATAGAACTCTTGCCAATTGCCGTTCGGAACACCCATTTCGTTCACCGGCCCTTTGCCCATGAGTTGTCCGTTCCTGAAGATGCTGGATGACACCACAGAACCATCCGGCGCGAACTCACGGAACAATCCCTGCTTACTACCATCCTTACCGTACGTGCCCGTGGTGGCCACTTTTCCTGTGCTGTGGTAGGTGCTCTTGATCTTCAGTACTTCCGCTTCGGCAGCGTTCTTCTCTATCTCTCCCTGGTCGTACTTGGTGATGTCCTTGAGATTGCCAAGCGCATCGTACTCCTTGAACACTCCGTGTCGCTTGTCGTCAACGAAAGTCCCTTCCCACTTCACCTTCCCGATCCTGCCGGGCGCACTACCGGGGTGGAATTCCTTCCACGGACCTTGTTTCAAACCACGCGCATCCGTACGGTTGATATCTTCCTTTTTCCGCAGCACACCGGATCCATACGTCAGCAACGAAACCAATCTACCATCCTCGTCGAATTCGTAACCCCTCCCCTGCTCATAACCCATCTCAAATGGTATGCGCTTATGCACCGCACCATTCGCGTGGTAATACTCTGCCTCACCTTGTCGAACATCATCAATGAAAGGCTCGACACTTATGAGCGCGCCCTGACTATCGAACTTCCGCTGCGGCCCGTTCTTCTTGTCGCTGGCGTACGTTATCTCCGTCATCAGCTTTCCATCGGGCGCAAAGAACCGCCAAGTGCTGTCAAGAAGGAACCTCTTCCTGTTCCCCTCGCTGCGCACTATCCCATCATCGTAGTAGGTCTTCCACCAACCCTCGGGCTTGCCGTTCACCAAATAACCTTCGCTGCTCACTTTGCCATTGGTGTGCTTGTACTGCGTGAAGCCGTCCTGGCCAAATACAGGCACAGCGATCATCATCAATACGATACACACACACCTGTATTTCATTATTCTTCTATTTAAAGAAGTATGTAATAGTGATAAGAGCTGTTGATCGTGTTGATCATCGTAATACAATCTGCTTGGATTACTCGCTTTTCAAAAGTAGCCAACGATCCATGCACGATCAACGATATGTAGGAATAGCGAACTGTGTTGGAGGAGCGGTGGAAGTCGGACAGGAAATGAACGATCGAACAAGCCGGGTCCTTATCTCAACGGTTGATACTTGATGCCCCTTGACCGGCGGATCGATCGTGAACAGATCGGTGGTGATGGCCCGATCGATTGCACTTGTTTTCTCCGGCGGATCGATCATGGCCATCAACGATCGTTCACCACGGAAAAAGTTGTCAGCGCTTGTGCACGGTATAACTAGGGATCTAACGATCCCGATGTTCGATCCTTAGCGCGCGGCTATCTTCGGCCAAGAAACCACCACAATGCGCATTGCTATCGGTAACGACCATGCGGGCACTGCCCTGAAGAAGCGCCTGCTTCAGCACTTGCGGACTCTTGGACATAGTGTAAAGGACCACGGCTCGCCCGGGGATGAGAGCGTTGATTATCCGGATTTTGCGCACCCCGTTGCAAACGATATTTCTAGCGGTGTGGCCGATCTGGGCGTGCTTATCTGTGGTAGCGGGAATGGTGTGAACATGGCCGCGAACAAACACGCTGGCATTCGCTCTGCGTTGGCATGGAATGCTGAGGTGGCCACTTTGGCACGTACACACAACGATGCGAACGTATTGGCCCTACCGGCTCGTTTTGTGGATTACACCGAGGCGGAACGTATTGTTGATGCTTTTCTTACAACGCATTTCGAAGGCGGTCGGCACCAGCGCCGAGTGGAAAAGATTGAAACCACCTAGTGCTGTTGTTAACAACAGAGGAATATGTTGAGAACGACTTTTTTGATGGTCGCCATGGCGGCGATGGTCCATGCTGGTTTTGCCCAACAGGATACGGTTGTATTACGCTACGCGAACACGATCACTGAGGCCGACCTACGCACCCACCTTACCATACTCGCAAGCGATGAATATGAAGGTCGCGAAGCGGGCATGAAGGGGCAGAAGATGGCGGCGGAGTATTTGAAGGAACAGTTCATGGCCTTCGGCATCCCCCCCATTCCGATGGCCGGTGACCGCGGCTTGGTCGATGGCTATTTCCAGCCCTTCGGCTTGGTGGTGGAACAACCAGGCAGCCTGGTACTTGAGGTGGCTGGTAAGCAGTACAGGTTCCTCGAGGACCAACTCTATTTCAGTAACCGGACCCCGACCGATATGGCGTTCGCGGAGATTGTGTGCACGAATGCCATTGGGCTATCGGCTTTACAAAAAGGCACCCGCGTGGCGCTTGTCCTTCTTCCTACAAAAGACAAGACGCGCGCATTGGAGATGGCTCAACTGTCGGCCCTTGGCACCACGTTCGGAGTTCAGGGTGGAGAGTTGCTGCTGGTGGCCACAGAGAGTTTCGGAGCCACGAAGCAGGAATACGGTCATTGGCTTGGGGGCACCCGCATGCGATTGGCGGAGGCTGCGCCCACTAACGCATTGAAGCAGGGCGTGCAGATCATGGTCATTTCCCCGGCGGTGGCGACCGCCATCTTAGCCAAGGGCAACAAGGCATACGCGAAGGAGATGAGGCGTGCCCAAAGAGGTGGGACGGCCAAGGCGCGCACCATCGCAATTGACGCGAGCATATTGAACCGGCCAGTGCGCACACCGCTAAGCAGTGAGAACGTATTGGCGTATGTCGAGGGCGGCGATAAGCGGGAAGAGGTGGTTGTGGTAACAGCCCACTATGATCACATAGGCGCACACGATGGTGAGGTGTATAACGGCGCTGATGATGATGGCAGTGGTACGGTGGCGCTATTGGAGATGGCGCAGGCTTTTGCACAGGCCAAACGCGAAGGGCGTGGTCCCCGACGCAGCATGCTCTTCATGCCGGTGAGTGCGGAGGAGAAGGGCCTGCTCGGTTCAGAGTATTACAGCGAGCACCCCGTGTTCCCCCTGGAGAGCACCGTGTGCAACCTGAACATTGACATGATCGGGCGCACTGACAGTGCGCATGCACAGAGCGGGCCTTATGTGTACATCATCGGCAGCAACCGATTGAGCACCGAGTTGCACGCGGTGAACCAAAAAGCGAACGAGGTCTACGTAGGTATCGATCTGGACGAAACATTCAACGCCCCGGACGACCCGAACCGATTTTACTTCCGCAGCGACCACTACAACTTCGCCCGGAAGGGCGTACCGGTGATCTTCTATTTCAGCGGAGTACACGAAGACTATCACCAGCCGGGCGACGAAACGCAAAAGATCCGGTTCGATCTGCTACGCCAGCGCACGGCACTGGTCTTCCATACGGCATGGGAGGTGGCCAACCGCGAAGGACGGTTGGTGGTTGACGGGAAGGTGGAGGACGAATAGGCTTAGGCCGCCTTGGGAAGCGCCGCTGGGGCGGGCTCGGCCAACATACGCTCGAGGAACTGCTCGAGGTTGCGACGGTAATTCAAGTAATGTTCGCCGGTGCCGGGCCCATAGAAGCCCGTGCGAATGCGTCGCACCACTCCTGCGCGATCAATGAAGATGCAGGTTGGGTAGCTCATCACGCGGTCCAAGAAAGGCAGCCTTTGGGCGGCGGCGGCTTTGCTAGCCGGCCCGGCGTAGGCAATGTCGTATTTCACATGCAACCGCTCGCGGAACCGCTTGAGGCCCGCAATGGCACGGGCACTGTCGGCGTGCTGCTCGAATGCAAGCGCGATCACCGAAAGACCATCATCGTGGTACTTGGCGTACATCTCGTCCAACAACAGGGTCTCGTCGACACAATTCGGACACCAACTACCCATCACCTGCACCATGAGAACTCTACCCACATGCGCAGTATCCTTTGAGGAGATCATGCCACCATCAATACCGGGAAAACTGAACTCCGCCATGTCATAGCCCTCGCGAAGCATCGTCAGCGAATCTGGATCACGTAACTTAAAATCAGGGTTGCGCACAGCGACCCAAGGCTCTTGCCAATGCGTGCCACTCCAGAAACGGCCGGACAAACTATCGTTATGCCAAACCGCCTTGAACAAGAAGGCATGGGTCCCATCGAAACAAGAGAGCTTCAGGGAATCCCCGTCCACAACCCCCTCCAAGTATCTGTAGTCGCCGGTCTCTGTAACAAAAGTGCCCGCGGCATGGGTGCCGTCTTGCGAGAAGATGCCGATCGCATCATAGGCATCAGGAACGCCGGGGCTGTAATGGGTTTCCCAAGTGCCCGACAGGTCGCGCGCAGTGCCGTCGCCACTTAGGGGAAAGCGGCTTTGTCCACCAAATGCAGCAATGAACGGGATGCGGTATTCGGGCCCCTTGAGATGGTTGGCCCAATGTCCGGCAAAGGCACTATCAGAGGATAGCGCTCCGATGAATTCCGAATCGAACAGGGGCATGCGGATGCGCAGTGTGTCGTTCGAGAGTTGCACATCGTCCACTGTGATATGCTCCGCCCCGTTGTGCACGGTGATGACCCATCCAGCACTGTCATTGGACAAGTCGAATGAGAATGGAAGTGCGTTGCCACCACCCAGGTCCAATGTCATTGACCAGACACCGCTGCGCGGGATGATCGGCGCTGGAGCTTCGTTCGACGCGCAGGACGCGAGCAACAGAGCAAGTACGAAGGCGGGGATCGCGGTGCGCGAGTGCATCAAGGGGTGCCGAATATATCCGGACGATCCGAGTACGGACGAACAATCACACGTCGAACTTGATGCCCTGCGCCAATGGTAGAGAGTTGCCGTAGTTGATCGTATTGGTCTGTCGGCGCATGTATGCCTTCCAGGCATCGCTGCCACTCTCCCTGCCACCGCCGGTTTCCTTCTCGCCACCGAATGCGCCGCCGATCTCGGCGCCACTGGTACCGATGTTCACATTCGCTATACCGCAGTCGCTGCCGGCCATGCTCAGGAATCGTTCCGCTTCGCGCATGTCGGTGGTCATGATGCTGCTGCTGAGGCCTTGTTTCACCCCGTTCTGGATCGCGATCGCATGGGCAACGTCGCCGGTGTAGCGCAACAGGTAGAGGATCGGAGCGAACGTCTCCTCTTGCACGATGTGCATCTCCGGCTTCGCCTCGACGATAGCGGGCTTCACGTAACAGCCGCTCTCCTGCCCCTCCCCGTTCAGCACCCCCCCCTCAACAGCAACGGCTGCCCCTTGTGATCTTGCAGCATCGAGTGCTTTGGTATAGAGCGCCACAGCATCGCGATCGATCAATGGACCCACGTGGTTCTTCTCGTCAAGTGGATCTCCGATACGCAATTGTGCGTAGGCCTTCACGAGCTTCTGCTTCATTGCGTCGTATACACTGTCGTGGATGATCAAGCGGCGCGTAGTGGTACAACGCTGCCCGGCAGTGCCAACGGCGCCGAACAAAGCAGCGCGCAGAGCCATATCAAGATCGGCCTTTGCTGAAACAATGATCGCATTGTTGCCTCCGAGTTCGAGTAATGAACGGCCGAGGCGCTCACCGACCGTCTT